>JAPONY010000021.1 GCA_026713705.1 Gammaproteobacteria bacterium | reverse complement strand
GTCGGCAGATTCCATCAGGGCCAGCGGGCGATGCTTCGGCGGGACCCGCATCAACAGGTCGAATATAAAACTGCAATCTGGCCGCCCCAGAACTGTCTGGAGAGTGACTTGCGTTACAGACGGCCTTCATATAAAGAGACTAAAACTTGACGCACGGCAGGATTCAGCCATAATTGGAGCAGGCAATTTAGGCGGTCGCCGGTTTAGTGCGGCGGCATGGTCCTGATGGCCAGCTAAATAATTAAAATACCCATGAGGAAACTTATGAGAAAAACAACTTTTTGCACGAGCCTGGCAGTGGCAGCCGCGATGGCATGGACCGTTCCGGCACTGGCGGATGAAACCTGCATGTCGCCGTACATTGCCAAGATCCAAGGTCAAGAGGATTATGTCTATGTCTGGACCTTGGGCGTGGAAGGCATGGGGGACGAGCAAGACAAGCTGGTCACCATCGACACCAACCCCGAATCTCAAACCTTTGGCCAAGTGGTCAGCGTGCTGTCAGTCGGCGGACGCAATGAGGCACACCATTCCGGACTGAGCGACGACCGCCATTACCTGTGGGCCGGCGGACTGGACACGAACAAGATCTTCGTGTTCGACATCCACTCCAACCCGCGGCAACCGAAGCTGCACAAGGTCATCACCGACTTCGTCGAGAATACCGGTGGACTGGTTGGCCCGCATACGTTCTATGCCCTGCCTGGGCGGGTGATGATTTCGGCGCTGTCCAACAATGCCGATCACGGCGGACGCACCGGCTTGGCTGAATACAACAACGACGGCGAGTTCGTCGCGTCCCACTGGATGCCGACGGACGAAGATCTGCGCGGTGCGGTCAAGACCGGGCAGCATGCCGACGGCTACGGCTACGACGTCCGCGTGAAGGCTGAAAGCAACGTCATGCTGACCTCGTCCTTCACCGGCTGGTCCAATTACATGATGGACTTCGGCCAGATGCTGCAGGACAGTGCTGCCATGCAGCGCTTCGGCAACACCATGGTGGTGTGGGACATGCATGCCCGTACGCCGCTCAAGGTGCTGGACGTGCCGGGCGCACCCCTGGAGATCCGCTGCGCTTGGGACCCCGATCACCGTTATTGCTTCACCACCACAGCGCTGACCTCTCAGCTCTGGCTCCTGTACGAGGGTGAAGACGGTGAATGGCACGGCAAGGCCGTTGCCGATGTCGGAGTTCCTTCCGAGATCCCCCTGCCGGTCGATATTTCCATCACGGCTGACGACACGGGGCTTTGGATCAACACCTTCATGGACGGCAAGACCCGCTTGTTCGACATTTCCGACCCGCATGCGCCCAAGCAGGTTTTTGAGGAAGTGATCGGAAGCCAGGTCAACATGGTCTCCCAAAGCTGGGACGGCGATCGCGTTTACTTCTCCAGCTCCCTGCTGAACAACTGGGACAAGACTGGCGAGGCGGACGAGCAGTACGTCAAGCTTTACCACTGGGACGGCGAACAGCTCGCGCACCAGTGGACGGTTGATTTCTACGCTGAGCAGCTAGGTCGTTCGCACCAGATGCGTTTCGGCGCTTACGCTCTATACGGGAAACGCCCGGATGCTGACGTCAAGGTCTCCATGGCCGAATAACCTGTCGCGGCTCTAAGCCGAGCACACGTTGAAAGCCGCCCTGCCTGTCAGGGCGGCTTTTTTTGCCCAGAAGAAACCAACTCGGCAAACTTGGGCCGCTCCTATAAAATACTGATGATGAAACACTCAAACCGCATCCCCGCCCTGGCTTGGCTTGTCGCCCTGAGCCTGGTCTCAACCGGACATGAAGCCGTGGCGCAAGATGAAATCCTCGCACCCGGGTGGAAAAGCCTGAGCTATACGCCCCCCGCCGCAGGCAGTTACCAGTTGCCCCCCATCACCGAAGCCTCGGACGGGACCGTGCTGCTTGAAGATGGCACGGAATCGCGTTTGCTCGATCTGATGGGCGATCGACTCGTGCTGTTCAGTTTCATCTACACCCGGTGCAACGATATCAACGGCTGTCCTCTCGCGAATGCGGTCTTCCATAAACTCCAGGCGAAACTTCAGGAACGCCCGGAAATAGCCCAAGCCACGCGGCTGCTGTCGATGTCTTTCGACCCGGAGCGTGACACCCCCGAGGTCATGAAGGAATTTGGCCAGGGACTTGGCGGCAACGGTGTGGACTGGCAATTCCTCACCGCGAAAGACTACGATACCCTGCAACCGATCCTTGGTGATTATGGCCAATACACCATCCGCGAATACGATGAAAGCGGAGAATACACCGGGGATTTCGCCCATATGTTGCGGGTATTCCTGATCGATCGCGAATTGCGCATACGCAACATCTACAGTGTCGCATTCCTGCATGCCGACATCCTGATCAACGATTTGGAAACTCTCCTCCTGGAGTCTCCCTCCAGCTGACCCCCGCCATGCGCCGTTCGGCACGGATGCATTTCCGCACCTTTGCCGCAGTCCTTGTTTCCACAAGTTTCTGCGCAGCGGTCTTCGCGCAGACCAGTGGCGAACTTGATACCCAAAAGGATTTCGACGCCAGCCACACGCAGGGACCCGGAGATGTCAAGGAAGGTTATGAAAGCAAGGACTACCAGACCCGGTCACGCAGCCTGCTGAAGCGGCGTGGCGTCAAAAAGGACCTGATCCGCTTCGCGCAAAATCCGCCGCTGGGTCTGCCGCCCGTGCCGATCCCGGCTGAAAATCCTCTGACCCGGAGCAAGATCGACCTCGGCCGAAAACTATTCTTCGACCGTCGCCTGTCGATCAACGACACCTTCGCCTGCGCCACTTGCCATATCCCAGAGCAAGGCCTCACCAATAATGAGATGCGTACCGCGGTCGGCGTGGAAGGCCGTTCGGTGCTGCGCAATTCGCCTACCCTCTACAACGTCGCCTACCTGGCGCGACTGTTTCTGGACGGGCGCGAGATCAGCCTGGAGAATCAAGTCTGGCAGCCGATGACCTCGCACAACGAAATGGCTGCACCCTCGATCGGCTGGGTCATCAACAAAATCCGCCGCATGCGCGACTACGACGGCCTGTTCGAGAAAGCTTTTGACGGTGCCGGACCGAACATCCTCACCATCGGTCAAGCACTGGCCAGCTACCAACGCACCCTGCTGGCAGCGGATTCTCCGTTCGATCGCTGGTACTTCGGAAACCAGACCAATGCGGTCGACGAATCCGTCAAGCGGGGCTTTGGAGTTTTTTCCGGCAAAGGCCAGTGCATCGTATGTCACACCATGCAGAAGGAACACGCCCTGTTCACCGACCAGAAATTCCACAACACGGGCCTGGGGTTCTTGGTCTCGTTCAATAAGGACTCCGAGGAAACCTCCAAAACCACCCGCGTACAGCTCGCACCCGGCGTATTCGTGGATGTCTCGAACGAGAAAATCAAAGCGGTCTCCCAGCAGAAGCTTCCGAACGACCTCGGCCTCTACCGGGTTACCGAAAATCCGAACGACCGCTGGCGGTTCCGGACCCAGAGCCTGCGCAACGTCGCGTTGACTGCGCCATACATGCACAACGGCAAATTCGACACCCTGCGGGAGGTGATTGATTTCTACGACCGCGGCGGTATCCCGAATGAACTTCTATCCCCCCTGATTTTCCCTCTCAATCTCAGCGAACAGGAAAAACAGGATTTGGAGGCGTTCCTGCTCTCCCTGACCGGCACCACCGTCCCGGAAATCGTGGCCGATGCCTTTGCCGCACCGATTGGCGACCTAAGCCTGGAAGATCCCAATTGGGCGCACGAGGAGACGCTGGGTTATTGACATGAACCGATTTTTCGTTCTGCTGCTCGGCAGTGCACTCGCCTTGAGTGCAGCTGGCTGCAGCGATGAGTCCGAATTGATGGAGGAGGCATCCGGAAAATCGGCTCCCGACTTCGTGCTTCCGGATCTGGACGGCCAGCCTTGGCAGTTGAGTCAAGCCCGGGGCCAAGTCCTGCTGATCAATTTCTGGGCCACCTGGTGCGAGCCATGCCGGCGCGAGATGCCCGCACTCGCCCGTCTCCATGAGGCCATGGCCGATGAAAACTTCCAAGTCATCGGAATCCACGTCGGCCCCAGCACGGAAATCAAGCGCTTCCTGGTAGAAACCCCCGTTGGTTTCCCCATCCTGATTGATGCGGAGTTGGCCCTTGCAGACTGGAACGTCCCGATGCTGCCCGCGACGTTCCTGATTGATGCAGAGGGACGTGCCCGCTACTGGGCAATCGGCGAGCGGGAGTGGGATTCACCGGAGGCGATAGAATTTTTCTCTGCGGTCCTCGACTGACGCCCAGCACCGCCTGAAAACCTGCTTGGCAGGTCAACGGCCCTCCTTTTCCAGTAAAGCCTGCGTCAAATCCAGAGCCTGCCGGTTCTGCCACACGTCGTGCACCCGGAAGATGCGTGCCCCCGCACAGAGTCCCCAGCCGGTCGTCACGACGGTCGCTGGCACCCTCTGACCCGGATCGGAAGCACCGGAAATCTCGCCCATGAATCGCTTGCGCGAAGTCCCGAGCAGCACCGGATACCCCAACTCGACAATCTTGTCCAACTGTGCGATCAGTTGCAGATTGTGCTCTGTTCGCTTGCCGAAGCCAATGCCCGGATCGACAATGATCTTTCCAGACTTCACCCCCGCTCGTTGTGCTGCCTCGGCACGTTCTTCTAGAAACTCCCGCACTTCTTTGACCGCGTCGGAATACTGCGGGTCATCCTGCATGGTCTTGGGTGTCCCCTGCATGTGCATCAGGCAATACGGCACTTCTCGCTCGGCCACCAAGGAGAGGATCTCGGGATCGTCGCGCCCGGCAGAAATGTCGTTGACCATGCCCGCCCCCGCGTCCAACGCCGAACGGGCGACTTCGCTCAACGTGGTGTCTACACTGACGACCACCCCTTCTGGAACCGCCTTACTGACCTGCTCCACCACATCCAGAATGCGACGCTTCTGCTCGCCCGCATCCACCCGATCTGCGCCCGGCCGCGTGGACTCCCCTCCGATATCGATCAGCGTCGCACCCTCCTCCACCATCTCCAGCGCTCGGGCCAAGGCCCGGCTGGAAGAAGGATAGGCCCCACCGTCGGAGAAGCTGTCCGGCGTAACGTTGAGGATCCCCATGATCCGGGGAATCCGGAAAAAGTTGTCCGTAGTCACAATATCGCCATCAATTCCATGGTGCAAAGAGACCCACACATACGGAATCTCATACTCCTATTCGGACTCCTTGCGCTCTTCGGCAGCACGCATTGCTGCATTGCGTTCCTTTTCCATCTGCTTCATCAGAGTCTGGCAGTCCTTCTGGATTATGGCTTGCTCTACAGCTTCAGCCTCTCCTTTCAAACGTATCAATTCCTCTTCTCTGTCGCTACTACTAATGAAAAACAGCGCTGGCCAAAAAATAACAAGTCCTACACCCATTGCGACAGCATCTCCCGTAGCTGTAGATCCCTGCACTCCTGTAACTTCAGCAACTCGACGACCAATACGACGCATCTCTTGCCCGAGTTGACTACAATCATATTCTAAATATTCCAAGGGAGAAACATACGAAGATGAAAGATCTTCCGGCTGAGTAGCGCAACTTACTAGTGTCGTGTCCCGGAAATAAGTGAACAAAGTCGTTCGATCTTGGCCAGGATCGATTCGGCCGTGGCGACCCAGACGAAAGGGCTGGCCTTTTCATTGTACTGTTTGACGAAAGCGTCGATCTTTCGGGTCAGCTCCTT
>JAPONY010000020.1 GCA_026713705.1 Gammaproteobacteria bacterium | reverse complement strand
GCCCGGGTCACGGGCTCGGCAGGTTGATGCAATGCCCGGTACGAGGTCCAGACAAAACGGAGAAAAACCCTTTGGCGACAACGGTTGCCGCCTTAAGTCAATGACTTTTTCCCTTAAGTCAATGCCATTGGGGGGGGGGGCTAATGGAGCATCGCCCGCGACGCTACGCGGACCTTCTCAGATGCGCAAATGCCGCGAGTCGCTTCATGAGTTCGGTCGAGAGAAGATTTAATGCCCTGCATAATCATTGCCGCATGCGGGTCTCTGGGCTTGACCAGCATGCAGAAGTGTTGCGGAAATTATAACATCCGGCTCCGGAGCCTGAATCTCCGGGTGTTGCCGATATGCCAGCTTGATTTACGGGAGTTTTGGCCGATCAGAAAGTCTGCGTGGTGCGACCCTGTTCCAGCCCCCGTTGGCTCAAGGAGCCCGGCCGTAGTCGCCATTGCGGCGATGTTTTGCCCGTCTATGCTCGCCGATGGGAGGCGCATACAGGAGAAAAAACGCTACCGACGCAGCATCGCCGCGATTCCCACGGCCAGCCCTGCCAGCAGCAGGAGATAGCCGATTCCATGGTCATGAACGGCTCCGGTGCCGTGCCCGGAGGCGGGCAGGGCGAAGAACAGCATGGGCAGGACGGTCGCGATTCGGCGTGAGAGTTTCATGGAGTTTCTCCAATTCAAAGTGTTTTTCTCAATGAGGTGATGTGCCCGATTCGGACGAAGAGGCTGGCGTGGCAAACCCGCCGGAGGCCAGCACGAAATCAACGATCTCGTCGACCCCTTCCAGGGCTTTCAGGTTGCTGAACAGGAACGGTCGGCTCTTGCGCATGCGACGGGAGTCGCGCGCCATCACTTCGAGGCTCGCACCGACCAGCGGCGCCAGGTCGGTCTTGTTGATGACCAGCAGGTCGGAGCGCGTGATGCCGGGTCCGCCCTTGCGCGGGATCTTGTCGCCGGCGGAGACGTCGATGACGTAGATGGTGATGTCGGCCAGTTCCGGGGAGAAGGTGGCGGCCAGGTTGTCGCCGCCGGATTCGATCAGCACGATGTCCAGGTCCGGGAAGCGGGCCACCATGTCGCCGATCGCCGCGAGATTCATGGAGGCGTCCTCGCGGATGGCCGTGTGCGGGCAACCGCCGGTCTCGACCCCGCGGATCCGCTCTGGTGCCAATGCGCCGGAGCGCGTCAGGAACTGGGCGTCTTCCTCGGTGTAGATGTCGTTGGTGATGGCCGCGATGTCGTAGCGTTCGCGCAGCCGCTTGCACAGGGCGTCCATCAGCGCAGTCTTGCCGGTGCCGACTGGACCGCCGATGCCGACGCGGAAAGGCGTGCTCATGAACGGAACAGGCGGGTGTACTGGGTTTCGTGGCGGGCGGAGGCCCAGTCCACCATCAGGGCGGCCTGGCCGATGTCCTCCCGGTCCCGCTCCAGGGCTTGCGCCGTCGCATCGAGGATCACCGATTCCAGGTCGGCCAATGCCTGCTGGCCGTCGCTCTGCCCCAGGGGGATGACCCGAATGCCGGCGGAGACCAGGTTGGCGGCCAGTGCGTGGAGGTAGGCGGCCAGCGCGGGTTGCAGCGGGATGTCCTGTGCCGCCGCCACGGCCCCGACCGCCACGGGGTAGACCATCGGGCGCTGTTGCGCTTCGGCTTGTTCGCAGGCCCAGTCGAGTCCTGCCGCCGGCCACGGACGGGCGATGGCGGCAAGAAATGCCTGGCCCTGGTTTTCGGTTTCCTCGCCGAGTTCCCGGGTGGCCCGCATGGCGTCGCCATGCTCCAGTGCCCAGACGAACAGGGTTTCGTCGCGGTTGCAGACTGCTTCATGGGCGGCACCCAGGAGAGCCGCGTCGATGCAGCCGGTTCCGGTCGCGATGACTTCGGAGACCCAGTCGCGCAAGGTGTCTCGGTCATGGATCAAGCCAGTGTCCACGACATATTCGATGCCATGCGAGTAACTGTAGGCGCCGACCGGGAAAGAGGGTGATAGCCAGTTCATCAGGCGAACCAGTTGCATGCCGCCGACCGAGATGCCGTCAATGCTCATGAGCGTGTGAATGGCCGTGATGTTCGTCGCTGCGTGAAGCGTAAGCGCCAGGCTCGGGGGAAAAGGGGGCCTGATGGCGATGAACCTGCGCGCCCAGCTGCCGGGCCATCTCGACGATGACATGGTCATCCCGGATTCGCAGGGCGCCATCCGGCAGCACTTGGATGGGAATGTGCCGATTGCCGATGTGCCAGGCGATCCGGGCGGTTTCGGAGGGTCCGCGGCAGCTCAGATCAGCGACGGATTCTTCAGCCGCCACGACGCGGACATAGCCGCCGTCCTCCAGCGCCAGGCCGTCGCCTTCGCCCAGGTGCACCGCTTGGGGCAGGTCCAGGAGAAACGCTTTCCCCTCATCGGTGGTGAGCCGGATCCGGCGCCGGTGGCGGCCGTCGTAGTCCAGGGTAACCGTGGCGCACTGCCGCTCAATGGGCCACTCGTTGGCCGAAGCGACGGTGGTCGCGCGCGTCAGCATCAGAACAGGAAGTAGCGCTGCGCCATCGCCAGCACGTCTGCCGGCTCGCAAGTCAGCAATTCGCCGTCGGCGCGGACTTCGTAGGTTTCCGGGTCGACCTCCATCCGGGGTACGGCGCTGTTCAGGATCATGTCCGTCTTGCCGATTCGGCGGGTGCCGGAGACGGCCAACAGGGTTTTCGACAGGCCCAGCTGGCCTTTGAGGTCTGCGTCCAGCCCTGCCCGCGAGACGAAAGTGACTGCGCTTTCGGTGAGGGAACGCCCGAAGCCCCCGAACATGGGCCGGTAGTGGACCGGCTGGGGCGTTGGGATTGAGGCGTTCGGATCACCCATCGCGGCGGCGGCGATGGTGCCGCACTTGAGTACCAGGTCGGGCTTGACGCCGAAGAACATCGGCTTCCACAGCACCAGGTCCGCGAGTTTCCCGACCTCGACGGAACCGACATGGTCGGCGATGCCGTGTGTCAGCGCCGGATTGATGGTGTACTTGGCGAGGTAGCGCCGGACCCGCAGGTTGTCGTTGTTGCCGTTCTCCTCCGGCAGCCGTCCACGCTGCTGCTTCATCTTGTCGGCGGTCTGCCAGGTGCGCAGGATGACTTCCCCGACCCGCCCCATCGCTTGGCTGTCGGAGGCGATCATCGAAAACGCTCCGAGGTCGTGGAGGATGTCCTCGGCCGCGATGGTTTCGCGCCGGATGCGGCTTTCCGCAAAGGCGATGTCTTCCGGGATGCGGGAGTCCAGATGATGGCACACCATCAGCATGTCGAGATGCTCGTCCACCGTGTTGACGGTATAAGGCCGTGTCGGGTTGGTGGAGGAGGGCAGGACGTTGTGCTCGCCGCACAGCTTGATGATGTCCGGCGCGTGGCCGCCGCCCGCGCCTTCGGTGTGGAAGGCGTGAATGGCGCGCCCCCGGAACGCGGCCGTGGTGTTCTCCACGAAACCCGATTCGTTCAGGGTGTCGGTATGGATGGCGACCTGCACGTCCATCTCGTCGGCGACCGAAAGGCAATTGTTGATGGCGGCCGGGGTCGTGCCCCAGTCTTCGTGCAGTTTGAGCCCGCAGGCGCCTGCTTCGACCTGTTCCCTCAGCGCAGGCGGGAGGGTTGCGTTGCCCTTGCCGAAGAAGCCGAGATTCATGGGGAAGCCCTCGGCTGCCTGCAGCATGCGCGCCAGGTGCCAGGGCCCGGGTGTGCAGGTGGTGGCGTTGGTGCCCTCGGCCGGCCCGGTGCCGCCACCGAGCATGGTGGTGACCCCGGAATACAGGGACTCTTCGATCTGTTGCGGGCTGATCCAGTGGATATGCGCGTCGATCCCTCCGGCCGTCAGGATGCGTCCCTCGCCAGCAATGGCCTCGGTGCCGGGACCGATGACGATGTCCACGTCCGGCTGCACGTCCGGGTTGCCGGCCTTGCCGATGCCGACGATGCGCCCGTCGCGGATGCCGATGTCGGCCTTGACGATGCCCCAGTGGTCGACGATCAGGGCGTTGGTGATGACGGTGTCGACCGCGCCGTCGGCACGGCTGGCCTGGGACTGCCCCATGCCGTCGCGGATCACCTTGCCGCCGCCGAACTTGACTTCCTCGCCGTAGCAGGCGTGATCCTGCTCCACTTCGATGAACAGGTCGGTATCCGCCAGGCGGACCCGGTCGCCCGTGGTCGGTCCGAACATGGCCGCATAGCTGGCGCGATCAATCTGGTAGGCCATGGATCAGTCCTTCAGGGCGCCGTTGACGGCGCCGTTGAATCCGTACACCCGGCCCGCGCCGGCGTAGCGCACTAGGCTCACTTCCCGGCTCTGCCCCGGCTCGAAGCGCACGGCCGTGCCGGCCGGGATGTCGAGGCGGTACCCGCGCGCGGCCTGGCGGTCGAAATCAAGCGCCGAGTTGACTTCGAAGAAGTGGTAGTGGGAACCGACCTGCACCGGGCGGTCGCCGGTGTTGGCCACGGTCAGGGTCACGGTTTCGCGGCCCTCGTTGAGGAACAGGTCGCCTTTGGCCGGGAGGGTTTCGCCGGGGATCATGGTTCAGCGGATCGGGTTGTGGACGGTGACCAGCTTGGTCCCGTCGGGAAAGGTCGCTTCGACCTGGATGTCGTGGATCATGTCCGCCACGCCGTCCATGACCTCGTCGCGGCCGAGCACCGTGGCGCCGTCGCGCATCAATTCGGCGACGCTGCGCCCGTCGCGCGCGCCCTCGACCACGAAGTCGCTGATCAGGGCGATCGCTTCCGGGTAGTTGAGCTTGACGCCTCGGGCATGCCTGCGGCGCGCCACCTCGGCGGCCATGGCGATGAGCAGCTTGTCTTTCTCGCGCGGCGTCAGGTTCATGGCATCTCCCCCGTCAAGTCTGCCATAGCCTTGGCATTATAGGCGGATAGCCGGCCAGGTGATGGCGGAACGCCGCCCAGAACCGGCCGTAGGCGTCGCGCAGCTGCAGGCTGTCCCGCCCGAGCCAGCGGATCACGAGAACGTTCCCCACGCAGCTCGCGGCCACGCGAAGGGGTTCTTCCGCTGTTTCATTGATTAATTCCCGCGCGGGCCCGAGATGCTGGGGGGCATCGTCGCCGACATAGAGGGTACTCGCGCAGGCGCGCGCGCCGTCGAGTCCGGCCGCGGCGTCGCTGACCCGTTCGAGTCCGGAATTCAGGTGCAGGGCATCCGACCAGACCAGGCGGTCGTCCCAGTAGACGTCCCAGGCCTCGTGCAGCAGGCCTTCGCGCATGCGTTCGCCCATGGCGGTGCGCCCGAGCACCACCATTTCCCCGCACAGCAGCCGCGCACCGGGGACAGCCCGGATCTCGGTCGAGCGACGCAGCCGCGACTTATCGAACAGGATGGTCTCCTGCGGCAGCCACTCCAGCCAGGAATCCGTCTCGGCCTGCAGCCGGATCCCGATGCGTGAGTCCGCGCCGGTGGAGCGGTAGATTTTTTCCGCCGCCTGGGCCAGCACCCGCCCGGCCGTACCTTTGCGGCTTGAGACGCGGACTTCCAGCTGGTCGCCGCCGACCAGCCCGCCCGAGGTAGTGACCAGGATGCCGGTGAGCGGCTCGCCCGCCACGTGGCGGGGGAACAGCATGCGCAGCGGGTTGTGCTGGTACAGCTCGCCGATCACCGTGTCGCCGCGATCTGCCCTGAAGCTCAGGGTGGCGGCGCCGTCCGTGACGGGAGAGGCGCTCATACGGTGAGGTGCCGGCGGATGTCGGCCTCTTCGAAGTCGCCGATCGGGCCCGAAAGCAGGATGCGCCCGCGGTCCATGACCGCGACGTCGTCGGCCAGGTCGCAGGCCAGTTCGTAGTACTGCTCGACCAGCAGCACGGCCATGTCGCCGCGCTTGCCGAGCAGCCGGATGACTTTTTCGATGTCCTTGATGATCGAAGGCTGGATGCCTTCGGTGGGTTCGTCCAGCAGCAGCAGGCGGGGGCGGGTGACCAGCGCGCGGCCGATCGCGAGCTGCTGCTGCTGCCCGCCGGACAGGTCGCCGCCGCGCCGGTTCATCATGTCGCCGAGCACCGGGAACAGTTCGAACACCTCCGGCGGGATGCGCGCGTCGCTGCGCGGCAGGCAGTTGAAGCCGGTTATCAGGTTCTCCTCGACCGTCAGGCGGGGGAAGATGTCGCGGCCCTGCGGCACGTAGGCGATGCCGCGGTGGGCGCGGCTGTGCGCGGGCAGGTGGGTGATGTCCTCGTCGTCCCAGAGGACCTGCCCGCTGCGCACCGGGACCTGTCCGGTCAGGCCGCGCAGGAGACTGGTCTTGCCGACGCCGTTGCGCCCCAGCAGGCAGGTGATGCGCCCGCGTTCGGCGGCGATGTGCGCGCCGCGCAGGATGTGGCTCGCGCCGTAATACAGGTTGATGTCGGTGGCGGTGAGCATCCTAGCGTCCCAGGTAGACTTCGATGACGCGGGGGTCCGACTGGATGGCGTCCATCGGGCCTTCGGCGATGACCTGGCCCTCGTCGAGCACCGTGACCCGGCAGTCCAGGTCGCGCACGAAGTTCATGTCGTGCTCCACCACGACCAGCGAGTGCGTGCTCGAGATCTCGTGCAGCAGTTCCACGGTCTGTTCGGTCTCGGCATCGGTCATGCCGGCCACCGGCTCGTCGAGCAGCATCAGGTCGGGCTCCTGGATCAGCAGCATACCGATCTCCAGCCACTGCTTCTGCCCGTGCGACAGGTCGCCCGCCGCGCGGTCGCGCTGCGCGGTCAGCCGGATGGTCTCGAGGGCCTGTTCGATGCGCCCGGTCTGTTCGGCGCTGATGCGGGCGAACAGCGTGAACAGGATGCGGCGGTCGGCCTTCAGGGCGAGCGACAGGTTTTCGAATACGGTCAGGTTCTCGAACACGGTCGGCTTCTGGAATTTCCGGCCGATGCCGAGGTTGGCGATCTCCGTCTCGTTGAGCGCGGTCAGGTCGATGCGGTCGGCGAACAGCACCTCGCCGTGATCCGGCCGAGTGCGGCCGGTGACCACGTCCATCATGGTGGTCTTGCCGGCCCCGTTGGGGCCGATGATGGCGCGCATCTCGCCGCGGTCGATGATCAGGCTCAGGGAGTTGAGCGCGCGGAAGCCGTCGAAGCTGACCGAGACGCCGTCCAGGTAGAGCAGGGTCTCCGGCGCGATGTGGTGCGCTTCGGGGAAGTCGGGGGCGGGGTCAGGCAGAGACATGGGAATCCGAGCGGGAAGTCTTGGCGATGGCACGGCGTTCGCGCCACTGCCGGACCACGCCGACCAGGCCGCGCGGCATCAGCAGGGTGACCAGGATGAACAGGGCGCCGAGGAAGAACAGCCAGATCTCCGGCGCGATGCCGGTCAGCAGGCTTTTCGCGCCGTTGACCGCGACCGCGCCCGCCGCCGCGCCGAACAGCGTGCCGCGGCCGCCGACCGCGACCCAGATCGCGATCTCGATCGACTTGGCCGGGGTGAACTCCCCGGGGTTGATGATGCCGACCTGCGGCACGTACAGCGCGCCGGCGATCCCGGCCAGCATGGCCGACAGGGTGAACACGAACAACTTGGCCCGGGTCACCGAGTAGCCGAGGAAGCGCACCCGGCTCTCGGCGTCGCGCACCGCGATCAGCACCCGGCCGAGTTTCGACGTGACCACGTAGCGGCACAGCAGGTACATGAGGCCGAGCATTAGTGCGGAGGCGAGGTACAGCCCGACCTTGGTGGTGGAAGCCGACAGGTCGAAGCCGAGCAGGTCCTTGAAGTCGGTCAGCCCGTTGTTGCCGCCGAAGCCCATCTCGTTGCGGAAGAACGCCAGCATCATGGCGAACACCATGGCCTGGCTGATGATGGAGAAGTACACGCCGGTGATTCGCGAGCGGAAGGCCAGCCAGCCGAACACGAACGCGAGGGCGCCGGGCACCAGCATGGCCATCAGCACAGCGAAGGCGAAGTGGTCGAATCCGAACCAGTACCAGGGCAGCTCCTTCCAGTCCAGGAACACCATGAAGTCGGGCAACTCCGGGTGTCCGTACACGCCGCGCTCGCCGATCTGGCGCATCAGGTACATGCCCATGGCGTAACCGCCGAGACCGAAAAATGCACCGTGGCCGAGGCTCAGGATTCCCGCGTAGCCCCAGATCAGGTCCAGCGCCAGCGCCAGCATCGCGAAGCACAGGAACTTGCCGAGCGTGGTGACCCAGAAGGTCGGCACGTGCAGCCAGGAGTCCGGCGGCACGGCCAGGTTCAGCACCGGCACGACCAGCATCAGCATGGCGGCGAGGCCCATGAACACGGTCCAGCCGCGGCGGGACTCCAGGGCGAACAGGCGCGAGGAGAGCGGTCCCATGGGCTAGTCTCCGGCGGCGCGGCCCTTCAGCGCGAACAGGCCGCGCGGGCGCATCTGGATGAACAGGATGATGAAGACCAGCACCACGATCTTGCCGAGGATGGCGCCGGAGACGGGTTCCAGGAACTTGTTGACGATGCCGAGGCTGAAGGCGCCGACGATGGTGCCCCACAGGCTGCCCACGCCGCCGAACACCACCACCATGAAGCTGTCGACGATGAAGTTCTGGCCAAGGTTCGGGCTGACGTTGGAGATCTGGCTCAGCGCCATGCCGGCGACCCCGGCGATGCCGGACCCCAGCGCGAAGGTCAGGGCATCGACCTGTCCGGTGCGGATGCCCATGGAGGAGGCCATCGAGCGGTTCTGGGTGACTGCGCGCATGTTCAGGCCGAAGCGCGAATAGCGGATGAACGCGGCCAGCGCGGCGACCACCGCCAGGCAGAACAGGATGATGCACAGGCGGTTGAGCGTGACCGTCACGCCGCCGGCGATCTCGACGGCGCCGGAAATCCATTCGGGGTTGGCGACCTCCCGGTTGTTGGCGCCGAACAGCGAGCGCACCAGCTGCTGCAGGATCAGGCTGATGCCCCAGGTGGCCAGCAGGGTCTCGAGCGGCCGTCCGTACAGGAAGCGGATGACCCCGCGTTCGATCAGCACGCCCATCGCGGCGGACATCAGGAAGGCGACGGGCAGGGCGGCGAGCAGGTAGAAGCCGAACAGTTCGGGCGGGACCACGCTGCGGAAGATCTCCTGCACCATGAAGGTGGAGTAGGCGCCCAGCATGATCATTTCGCCGTGCGCCATATTGATGACGCCCATCACGCCGAAGGTGATCGCCAGCCCGATCGCGGCCAGCAGCAGCACCGAGCCGAGGCTGATGCCGAACAGCAGGTTCTCGGCGATGCCGAACAGCCACAGCTTCCGGTCGATGCTTTCGACCGCACGGTGCAGAGCCTCGCGGATCTCGGGATTCGGCTCGGCATCCGCGGCCAGGCGACGCTTCAGCAGCGAGCGGATGTCCGGGTTGGAGATCCCGGCCAGGGTGGTGGCGGCCGCCAGGCGCAGGGCGGGATCGTCCGCTTCCAACTCCAGCACGGCGATGCCGACTTCCAGCTTAGCCCGGACCGCGTCGTCGGTCTCCCGGTCCCGCGCCTGGCGGAACAGGGGCAGGGCCTCGGGGCTGGGGTTCTTGCTCAGGTTGTCTGCGGCTTCGAGCCGTCGACCGGGGTCGTCGCTGAACAGCGCCAACCGGCCGGTAACGCCGCGGATCAATCGGCGCAGCCGGTTGTTGACCTTGATTTTCTTTAATTCCTTCTTGCCGGCCTCGGGTTCAGGCCGCCCGCTGGCCGCGTCTTGCACGGTGTACTGTTTTCCAGAGCGTTCCGCAATGACGATCCGGCCGTCTTTGCGCACGTGCAGCCGACCCTTGGAGAGCGCCTCCAGCACCTCGAGGACGCGAGGCCCGCCGAGGGTTCCCAGGTGTTCGATGGCCTGGGCCTTCTGCTTGAATTTCTTGGTGTCGAGGGCCTGCAGCGCGGCGTGGAGATCGGCCTCGGACGGTTCGGCTGCGGCAGGCGCCGCGGCGAACAGCAGGGC
Source organism: Gammaproteobacteria bacterium (assembly GCA_026713705.1). Taxonomy (GTDB): domain Bacteria; phylum Pseudomonadota; class Gammaproteobacteria; order Poriferisulfidales; family Poriferisulfidaceae; genus Poriferisulfidus. The sequence continues at coordinate 1,718 of JAPONY010000020.1, read as the reverse complement.
TGCGCCCAGTGCGGCGGTTCCGAGGATTTTTCCTCCGGACCGGCCTTTGCGTATCAGGTGGACCATGGCGTTGTACCCGGCCTATTATCCGCTACGGGCGGATCCTGCGGCGAAGGCCGGCGGCCGATACCGCCGGCCTATGCCGAAGAGGTTATGAGCTTGGTTTCTCGCAGTTGCCGCAAGAGAACGGTTCGGTCCAATCGGACATCAGCTTGGCGCTTTCCGGGATGAAGTCGGACCAGGCGTCGCCGGGGACCACGCCCTCGGTCTCCCAGACCGTCTCAAACTGCCCGTCGTCCTGGATCTCGCCGATCAGCACCGGCTTCGACAGGTGGTGGTTGACGTTCATGACTGCCGTGCCGCCGGTCAGGTTCGGGGCGGTCTGGCCGTACATGGCGGCGCGCACCGCGTCGATGTCGGTGGTGCCGGCCTTCTCGACCGCCTGCACCCACATCTGGAAGCCGATGTAGTGGGCCTCCATCGGGTCGTTGAACACGCGGTCCTCGTCGCCGATGAACGCGTGCCACTTCGCGATGACCTCGGAGTTCTCGTCGCTCTCGACGCTCATGAAGTAGTTCCAGGCGGCCAGGTGCCCGACCAACGGGCCGGTGTCGATGCCGGCGAGCTCTTCCTCGCCGACCGAGAAGGCCACGACCGGAATGTCTTCGGCCGCGATGCCCTGGTTACCCAGTTCCTTGTAGAACGGCACGTTGGCATCGCCGTTGATGGTCGACACCACGGCGGTCTTCTTGCCGGCCGAAGCGAACTTCTTGATGTCCGACACGATCGTCTGCCAGTCGGAGTGCCCGAACGGCGTGTAGTTGATCATGATGTCTTCTTCCGCCACGCCCTTGGCCTTGAGGAATGCCTCGAGGATCTTGTTGGTGGTACGCGGATAGACGTAGTCGGTACCGGCCAGGACCCAGCGTTCCACAGAACCGCCGTCCTCGCTCATCAGGTATTCCACGGCGGGAATCGCCTGCTGGTTCGGCGCGGCGCCGGTGTAGAAGATGTTGCGGGAGGATTCCTCGCCTTCATACTGAACCGGATAGAACAGCATGCCGTTGAGTTCCTCGAACACCGGAAGTACGGATTTGCGGGAGACCGAAGTCCAGCAGCCGAACACAACGTCGACCTCGTGCTGCTCGATCAGTTCGCGAGCCTTCTCTGCGAACAGTGGCCAGTCCGAGGCGGGGTCAACGACCACCGCTTCCAGTTTCCGGCCGAGCACGCCGCCCTTGGCGTTCTGCTCGCTGATCAGGAACTCCATCACGTCCTTCAGCGCGGTTTCGCTGATGGCCATGGTTCCGGACAATGAGTGAAGGACGCCGACCTTGATCGGTTCGTCAGCCCGCACTCCCTCTGAAGCCGCGAGTGAGCCTGCAAACAGACACACCGCAGCCATAAGCTTGCTAACAGTTTTCATAATTTCCCCTGTTTTGCTTGTAAAAAGCAAGTTAATAAAGCAAGAGAACAACGCCCGATCCGGGAGCCCTTCCCGGCCGGGGTCGCTGATCCAAGATCAGATTGCCCTCTCGCGGCCATTTTAGCATGACTTGTCGGAAGAGTTACAAGATAGTCTCTTCCAATGAGAAGTGAGCCTGAAGCGAGAGCAGTTTCCAACGAGAAGTGAGCCTGAAGCGGGTGTGGGATCATCTGGAGGATGATCTTGAACTTAAACACTCTCCGCGTTCGGACCTTGCAGGACCTGCGCGACT
>JAPONY010000019.1 GCA_026713705.1 Gammaproteobacteria bacterium | reverse complement strand
GTCGGCAGATTCCATCAGGGCCAGCGGGCGATGCTTCGGCGGGACCCGCATCAACAGGTCGAATATAAAACTGCAATCTGGCCGCCCCAGAACTGTCTGGAGAGTGACTTGCGTTACAGACGGCCTTCATATAAAGAGACTCCAATTTGCGCCTGGACGCGGTTTCTGCTAAAGTTCGCCGCTCAAGTTTGAGGCTTCTCTCATGTCACGGATCTGCCAGGTTACCGGCAAGCGCCCGATGGCGGGCAACAATGTTTCGCACGCGCACAACAAGACGCGGCGGCGTTTCCTGCCGAACCTCCACACTCAACGTTTCTGGGTGGAAAGCGAGAATCGCTGGGTCAAGTTGCGGGTCTCCCGCAAGGGGATGCGGATCATCGACAAGAAGGGCATTGAAACGGTATTGAACGAAATCCGCGGCCGCGGCATTCGGGTCTGACGGTCATGGCCAAGGCAGTCCGCGAGAAGATCAAGCTGGTTTCAAGCGCTGGCACGGGCCATTACTACACGACGACCAAGAACAAGCGCACGGCGGACGGCAAGATGGAAATCAAGAAGTACGACCCGGTCGTACGCAAGCACGTCCTCTACAAGGAATCCAAGATTAAGTAGGAGCCGGGCGGTTCCGCCGGGCTTTCCCGTCAAGACTTCCGGCTATTCCGGGCAGGGGCAGGCGCATTCGCCGCGGGTGCTCCAGCAGCATGCGCCCTGGGTTTCTTGAACCTGATCCTTCCAGACGCCGCAGCTGCCGCCGGTGGTCCGTTGGCCCAGCGGGTCCTTGATGCGGAATCCATACCGGTCCTTCACCGTCACGGTGACGTATTTTTGGGCGGGTTCCTCGTCGATCGCGGTTTCGGCCTGCACGTCCTCATCGTCGAACCAGGAAGCGACGTCGCCCATGGTTTCACAGCCTGCCAGAGTGAGGGGAAGGAATAGAGCCAGGATCCAGAAATGTTTTTTCATTGGCGTATAAGCTGAAAGGTCGGGATGGGGAAAAGGGTCAGGCCGGTCGGAGCGAATAACGGCACAGTCGGCGCGCGAACTGCTGAAGACCGGCGATGCCGGTCTGTTCGGCTTCCACGCACCACTCGTCGAGCCGGGTGCGCATGATTCGGTAGCCCTCGTTCCGGGCGCGGATGATTTCCTGCAATCGCTGCTGGTAACGGATCACCTCGCGTAGCCGTGGGCATTGCGACAGGAGTTGCTGGAGCTGGTCGTGATCCAGCGGCGTCAACCGGTGTTCCAGTGTTGGAAGCATTTTTCTCAGCCGTTTGAGCCCGGGGAGGTAATGGCCGGTGGCGCTGCGCATCTCGGCGCGCAGCGTGGGGAGCAGCACTTTCCGGGCGTATTGGCCCATGATCGTGATCCGGCTGGCAATCAGGGCCTGCATCGTTTCCTGGTCGATCTGGGTCTTGGCGCGACGCAGCCTCAACCGGGGGGCCTGTTGCAATACCTTGGCCATTCGCAGCATGCGCAGCAGGCGGATGTACATCCAGCCGATGTCGAACTCCCACCAGCGCATCGAGAATCGCGCCGAAGACGGGTAGGCGTGATGGTTGTTGTGCATTTCCTCGCCGCCGATCAGGATGCCGATGTTGACAATATTGGTGGAAAGATCGTCCGTGGCGAAGGATCGATACCCGAACCAGTGACCGACGCCATTGATCACGCCTGCGGCAAAAAACGGGATCCACATCATCTGTATCGCCCATATGGCCACTCCTGGCAGTCCGAACAGGACCAGTTGCGTCAGCAGCAGCAGGATGATGCCGATATTCCGCCGGCGGGTGTACAGGTGCCGTTCCAGGAAGTCGTCCGGCGTGCCGCTGCCATAGCGGCGCAGGGTCTCCTCCCGTGCTGTTTCCTCCTTGTACAGTTTCACGCCGGCCCACAGCACGGTGCGGATGCCGGAAACCGCCGGGCTGTGCGGGTCGTCGCAGGTTTCGCAGGTCGCATGGTGTTTGCGGTGCACTGCTACCCACTCCCGGGTGTTCATGCCGGTAGTCAGCCAAAGCCAGAACCGGAAGAAATGTCGGACCAGTGGATTCAGGCGCAGTCCGCGGTGGGCCTGATCACGGTGCAGGAAGAGCGTGACCGCGACGATGGTGATGTGCGTCAGCCCCAGAACCAGCAGAAAGTAGCCCCATACCGGCAGCAGGAACAGGCCGTGCCAGAAGGCGATTAGTTCACTTGTCAAGGCAATGTGCGCGTCGGAGAAATCAGGGTTCGCGTTGCAACCGGATATTACCACATGCATCCACTTTAGCGCGCCAGTGGGACGAGACCCGGGTGGTGGCAGTATCCTCAAGGATAATGGCGGGGCCTTCCACTGTCTGACCGACCGCCAATTGGGCGCGCGCGTAGAGTGGAATCGGCAGGGCCAGACCGTGTACCGTCGCATGATCAAGGGGGTCTGTCGGGTCCTGCACCGGCCAGGGGGGCAAGGCTGGGGGGGAGGAAGGATCCTTCAAACTGAGCCGGAGATTGACCAGTTCTACCGGCATGTCGAGTGTGTAGCCGTAGCATTCCCGATGACGTGCGTGAAAATCTTCCTGCGTCCGGGTGGTTGAAACCCAAGGCAGGCGCAAGACTTCGGATTGCCCCTCGTAACGCAAATCGAGATCGCGCGACTGTTGCCAGGATCGTGAGACCTCGTCCCCGATCTCTTCGCGTATTCTCTCGGCAAGTTCGTCGAAACGGCGCTCAATTTTGGAATCATTCATACCTTGAAGGCGACCTGGCACGGTTCGGGACAGTTCCCTCCCCTGTGGCGCCAGCAACAGGCCCAGCGCGGAAAATATCCCGGCATGGACCGGGACCATTGCCTGCGTCATTGACAGTGCATCCGCCAATTCACACAGGTGCAGGCCGCCCGCACCGCCGAACGCCATCAGCACGAAGTCTTTCGGGTTGTGGCCTTGGCGCACCGAGACGACGCGGAGTGCCTGAGCCATGTTTTCATTCACCAGATGCACAATGCCCTGCGCAGTCTCGTGCAGGTCCAGGCCCAATTCCTGAGCCAACCGTTCAACTGCCGATTCTGCAGCCTGGATATCCAGAGGCAGACCTCCCGCCAGGCGGGCCTGTTCCGGCAGCCACCCCAGCACGACATTCGCGTCGGTCACGGTGGGTTCCGTGCCGCCCCGGGCATAACAGGCGGGACCGGGCTGGCTCCCCGCGGAGCGCGGGCCGACCCTGAGCAGGTGGCCGCTGTCCCGGTATGCCAGCGATCCCCCGCCCGCTCCAATGGTGTGCATGTCCGCCATCGGTACCGACACCGGCCAGCCCGCGATCTTTCCCTTGGACGTCATTTTGATGGCTCCGTCGATCAACGCCACGTCGGTGGAAGTCCCACCCATGTCCAGGCTCAGGATGCGTTCGCATCCGGCCTGCTGGCCGATCTGGAGGGCTGCGGCCAATCCCCCTGCCGGGCCCGACAAAAGCAGTCGCACCGCGTGACGGGAAGCCAGCTGGCCCGGCAACGTGGCCCCGTGGCTCTGCATGGTATCCAGCCGGACATTTGGCAGGGACCGATGCAGCTCATCGATGTAGCGGCCAACCAGCGGACCGACATAACTGTTGAGCCAGGTTGCCATGCCGCGTTCGTATTCGCGGATTTCCGGCAACACTTCGGAAGATCGGGAGACGAACAGGTTTTTTGGCAGGGCTTCCATGATCTGCCGCTCGTGGCGGTCGTCCAGAAACGAGAACAAAAGATTGATGGCGACTGCCTCTGGCTGGAAAGCTTTGATTCTCCGGCACAGTTCGTCCAGGTCCGCATCGGTCAGCGGCTCCAGGGTTTCTCCGTCGGATGCAAGGCGCCCGCCGGTCTCAAGGCACAGATCCGCCGGAACGGGCGGCGCCTCGGGTCGGGGTGTCAGGTTGTAGAGTTCGGCCCTCGCCTGGCGCCCCAGGCTCAGGATATCGGCAAACCCTCGGTTGGTGATGTAAACGCAACGGGCACCCTTGCGTTCAAGTACGGCGTTGGTGGCGACGGTGGTGCCGTGGACCAAATGGAAATCTTGCTGCAGATCGATTCCCAGTTCCCGGAGGCCGCGCAGGATCGCCTGCGCCGGGGAATCCGGGTCGGATGGCACCTTGTGAACCCGCCAGACATCGCCATCCAGTACGGTGAAATCCGTGAACGTTCCACCGGTGTCAATGCCGATCCGCATGAGTGCCCGCACCTCGACCCAATGTTAAAATGGAAATTCTTTTGGGAGACCGTTGATTCCGGCCGTATTCATTCATGTCTTCGAGGTCATCTGGTTTTCGAATCGAGTATTTTCCAGATCCGGTTTCTCCTCAACACTCCGAACAAACCATTGTGCGTATCTTATATGGTGCGCGCACGGAGGCGAGCGAATCCGGGCTGGAATTGGGGCTGCCGCCGCTGGGCGTGCCGGCCCTGTGCGAGCATTGGACCAGCGACCGGATCGAACGGCGCGGTGAAAGCCGGGGATTCCGCTTCGTCTGCTTCGGGTCGCGGATGTTCGCACATGCGGTGTTCGGCGAGGACTCGCCGGACCCGCAGTCGCTGACCCGCCAGGTTTACCACGACCTGCACCTGCTCGCGCGCGAGCAGGGATACCCCTGGATCCTGCGCGTGTGGAACTATTTTCCGGACATCACCGGGCCGACCGGCGGCCTGAACCGCTATCAAGCCTTCTGCGAGGGTCGGCGCCAGGCCCTGGTGGAAGATGAGCAGGCTGCTGGGCTGGCGCTGCCTGCGGTGACCACCACCAGTAGTTGCGCGCCAGGGTTCGCCGTGTACTTCCTGGCAGGGCGGGACGCCGGGAACCCACTGGAAAACCCCAGACAAACGGCACCTTCGGACTATCCCGAGCACTTGGGACCTCACGGCCCTTCGTTCTGTCGCGGAGTCTCGCATGCCGCCGATGGACAGAGCGCCCTGTATCTGTCTGGAACCGCCAGCATTACCGGGCATGACACACGGCACTGCGGAGATGCGGCAGCCCAAGCCCGGGAAATCCTGCACAACCATGCGGCGGTGATTGAACAGGCCCGCATTGAGGGGGCGACTAGCCCGGAGCGGTTGCACGACCTCCCGTTCCAGAAGATCTACTTGGCGAATCCGGACGATCTCCCGAAAGTCGAGGGTGAAGTGAATGCTGTCATCGGCCGGGAGACGCCGCGCTATTTCCTGCACAGCCGTTTGTGTCGGGACGACCTTCTACTGGAGATGGAAAGCACCTATCTAGATGAGCCTGCTTAACTTCCCGCATGCCGTCCCCCGGCTCATCCTGTTTGACTGGCACGCCACGCTGGTGGACACGCATGACGCGATGTACCACGCGGTCGACGAAATCCTCCCTAAACTGGAAGAACTGGGATTGTTCGAACGGATGATCTCGATCAAGCAGAGCCGGACACTCGAAGACGCCAAACTGGTTCAATACGTACGCAAGCACCGGCAACTGCACCCCAAAGTCCGGAAGGCTCGGAAGATCTCCAGGACCGACATCTTCGAGGTGCTGTTCGGGCACGATCAGGAAGCCAAGGACAGTGCGCACCGAGCCTTCGACGCCGCCTACCGGACTCACTGCGGCTCGGTGACGCCGCTGGAGCCGGACGCCCTGAAGACCTTGGGGCATCTGCGGGAAATGGAAATCCGCCTCGGCATGCTGAGCAACCGGAACCGGGAATTCGTGGAGCAGGAAATCGAGGTGCTCGGGGATTGCGGCTGGCGGGAATCGTTCGACACGATCGTGTGCGGCGACGACGTGCCGCGGCGCAAGCCCCACCCGGACCAGATCCGCGAGGCGCTAAGCCGTCTCGGCGAAAGTGCGGGTCTGCACTGTTGGTATGTCGGGGACAGCACGACCGATGTTGCCGCCGCCTGCAAGGCGGAAGTGGCGGCGGTGTTCTACAACGGGGCAGGCTGGAAGCAGGACTGGATCGACCGGATTTTCCCCGGCACCGTGAGTTACCCGTACCGCCCGCACGCGGTGGTGGCCAACCTGCACGAACTCCTGCACCAGACGCGCACGTTGAAGTACGCGGTCTCCGAATAGCGGGGCGTTCTCAGGAATCCGGGATTTCCAGCCGGGTCTGCCATTCCACGTGCAGCGCGTTTTCCATCAGGTTCGGCCCCTTGGGGCCGCCATGCGAGACGCTGTGGCTTTGCGGGCCGTACACGTAGTCCAGATAGGCGAACACAGCGTCCGCCAGGCCCACGCAAGGGAGCGTGAAGTCGGAAGTCACCTGCGGTTGGTCTTCGCCATCGACATGGATGACATGCGCCATATGGTGGGCATGCAGTTTTCCGTGATATTCGACGTCGAACAGCACTTTGGACACCAGGGTCTGGCCTTCCTGGCGGACTTCGTCCGGGAAGAGACCGTGGAACGTGAACAGGGCGGAAGCCATGGCGGTAAAAGCAGTAATATAGGGGGCATGATATACCGGTTGAAGACGGCCATTGCCACATTTGAATTGCGCCAGGAGCCGCTTGGCATGTGGGACCTGTGGGTGGACGAGACCCCGACCCTGACGTTCCCCTCTCCGGAAGAAGCGGCCGAGGCGGTGGCCGGCAAGGATTCCGGCTATTCCGTTTGGGACAACGACGACTGCGAGGCTCCGGCGGATCTTTCCGGATGGCAACAAGTCGAAGAATAGCCGGAAATCAGGTCTGGTGACCCCCTAAAGGAAAGGCGCCCGAAGGCGCCTTTCCGATAATTGCCGAAAGCCAGGATCAGCGGATATGGTATCCGGTCTCGTGATGCTGGCTGGTGTCCAGCCCGGCCAGTTCCTCGTCCGCATCGGCCCGCACCGGGGTGAAGAAACCGACCAGCTTGAGGACCACGGCCGTGAGCGCGCCCGTCCAGACCAGCACGGCCAGCACGCCAACCACCTGTGTCGTCAGCTGGCTGCCCATCGTCACGCCCATGGGCAGTCCGGCACCGCCGAAGGCTTCGGCCACGAACACGCCGCACAGGATGGTGCCGAGTGCGCCGCCGATGCCATGCACCGCGAACACGTCCAGAGAATCGTCAATCCGGAATCTCTGCTTGACCGCATTGGTCACGATGAAACACAGGAAGCCTGCCGCAAGACCGATCACGATTGCTCCGACCGGCCCGACGAAACCGGAGGCCGGGGTAATCGACCCCAGTCCGGCCACCATGCCGGTGATGATGCCGAGCACTTTGGGCTTGCCGAAGCGGATCCAATCCGAGATCATCCAGGTCAGAGATGCAACTGCCGCACTGATGTGCGTGACCAGCATGGCCATGCCGGCATCGCTGCTGGCGGCGACGGCACTGCCGGCGTTGAAGCCGAACCAGCCGACCCAAAGCATCCCCGCGCCCATCACGCTCAAGGTGAGGTTGTGCGGCGGCATCAGGCGTCCTGGGAAGCCTTCCCGCGGCCCAAGCATGATGGCCGCAGTCAGGGCTCCGACTCCGGCCGTGAGGTGCACGACCAGTCCACCCGCGAAGTCAAGCACGCCCATCTCGGCGAGCCAGCCGCCGCCCCAGACCCAGTGGCAGACCGGCAGGTACACCAAGGTGACCCACAAGGCCGTGAACCAGAGCATGGCAGGGAAGCGCATGCGCTCGGCAAAGCCGCCGATGACCAGCGCCGGGGTAATGACGACGAACGTCATCTGGAACATGGCAAAGACCGTCTCCGGGATCGTCCCGGACATCGCCTCCCGGCTGACTTCGCCCATGAACAGGTTGCTGAGCCCCCCGATCCATGGGTTGCCCGCACCGCCGTCGCTGAATGCCAGGCTGTAGCCGAAGATGACCCACAGCACGGAAGCCAGACAGGCGATCGAAAAGCACTGCATCAGCACGCTGAGGACATTGCGGGAACTGACCAGCCCGGCGTAGAACAGGGACAGGCCCGGCAGGGTCATGAACAGGACCAGCGCGGTCGCCGTCAACATCCAGCCGGTATCGCCGGCGCTGAGTTCCTCGGCAAAGGCCAGCGAGGGGGCGATGACCAGTATCGCGGCCAGCCCGCTCAAAAGATTAAATCGCTTCATCACCACGCTCCCCTGTACGAATTCGTATGACATCGGTCAATTCATAGACGAATATCTTTCCGTCTCCGATCTTGCCGGTGTTCGCAGCTTCAGAAATGGTCTCGATGACTTTCTCGACCTGGTCGTCCTGAACGGCGACTTCCAGTTTGATTTTCGGCAGAAAGTCGACTACGTACTCCGAGCCTCGATAAAGCTCGGTATGCCCTTTCTGTCGCCCGAAGCCCTTCACCTCAATCACGGTCATCCCGTGGATGTCTTGGTGGGAAAGCGCCTCGCGGATGTCGTCCAATTTGAACGGTTTGATGATCGCGGCTACCATTTTCATGGTTAGTATTTCCTCCCGGTGTAATCCCCCGATGTTGACCTTATGCGGCCATGCGCCCTATCATATCGCAAGAGGAACAGGTCCTCGGCCAACCGGCGCACACGATCGTTCTTCGCCTCCCTCACACACCAATTCCCATCGCCGTATCCGGGGCCAGCTTGGCGCATCCGCGTTCAGACAGATGAAAAGGGGCGCTCTAGGCGCCCCTTTTCCGGATGGCCGAGAGCAGTTACTCGACGTGGTATCCGCTTTCCTCGTGCTGGGAGAGATCGAGGCCCATGCGTTCTTCCTCGTCCGAGGCACGCACCTTGGTCCACAATCCGATCAGCTTGAGAATCACGACGGTCACGATGGCCGTCCACGCGAACACCGCAATCACGCCGATGACCTGAATGCCCAACTGGCCGCCGATGCTGTCGGCGTGCAGTCCTGCTCCGCCGAAGGCCTCCGCCGCAAACACGCCGGTCAGGATGGTGCCGAGCGCCCCCCCGATGCCGTGCACGGCGAACACGTCCAGCGAATCGTCAAGCTTGAAGTTCTGCTTGACGATGTTCGTGACGGTAAAGCAGGTGAAGCCGGCCGCCAAGCCGATCAACACGGCACCGATTGGGCCGACGAAGCCGGAGGCCGGGGTGATGGCCACCAGTCCGGCGATGGCTCCGGTCACGATTCCGAGCACTTTCGGCGTGCCGTAGCGAATCCAATCGGCAACCATCCAGGTCAATGCCGCCGCCGCCGTCGCGATCTGCGTCACCAGCATGGCCATGCCGGCATCCGTTCCCGCCGCCACTGCGCTGCCTGCATTGAAGCCGAACCAGCCGACCCACAGGATGCTGGCGCCGATCACAGTCAGCGTCAAGTTGTGCGGACGAGCCTGTCTCGACGGAAACCCGGTACGGGGTCCGATCAGGATGGCCGTCATCAGGCCCGCTACGCCGGCCGTCATGTGCACGACCAGGCCGCCGGCGAACTCCAGCACGCCCAGCTCACCGAGCCAGCCGCCGCCCCACACCCAGTGCGCGACCGGGAAGTAGACCAGGGTCAGCCAAAGTGCGGCGAACCACAACAGTGCCGGGAAGCGCATCCGCTGGATAAAGCTGCCGATCACCAGCACGGGCGTGATGATGGCGAACGTCATCTGGAATGTGACGAAGACCGACTCGGGGATGGTGCCCGAAAGGCTGTCCCGGCCCAGTTCCCCAAGGAACAGGTTTCCGAGCCCGCCAATCCAGTCATTGAGGCCGCCGCCGTCGCTGAATGCCAGGCTGTAGCCGTAGATGAACCACAGCAAGGAAGCCAGGCAGGCGATTGCAAAGGCCTGCATCATCACCGACAGCACGCTGCTCGCCCGGGTCAGGCCCGCGTAGAACAGTGACAGCCCCGGCAGCGTCATAAACAGTACCAGGACAGTGGATGTCAGCATCCAGGCGGTATCGCCGGTGTCCAGCGCGGTTTCCGCCAGTGCCGCTCCAGGAGCGACGGCAAGAAACAAAACGCCAGCAACCGCAAGCAGGCCCCGCCGGGCCAAAATATTAGATCGCATCATTGCCAGTTTCTCCAGTTCGTATGCGCACAACCTGATCCAGGTCGTGCACGAAAATCTTCCCATCACCGATCTGATTGGTGTTGGCGATCTCGCAGATTGTGGTGATCACACCCTCCAACTGTTCATCGGTAACGGCCACCTCCAGCTTGACCTTGGGCAGGAAGTCAATCACGTATTCCGACCCTCGGTACATCTGAGTATGTCCTTTCTGCCGTCCGAAGCCTTTCACTTCGGTGACGGTGACGCCGCTGACGTTTTTCGTCGACAATGCCTCCCGCACCTCGTCCAGCTTGAACGGCTTGATAATGGCGACAACCATTTTCATAGTCGCAGTTCTCCTTGAAGGGTCTATCCCTTCAACTCTGAAATTGAATGTAGGTTTTTTAAATAAAGATAGATCAAGCAATGCCCAACGGGCATTGTTGGATCAAGGAGGCGCGCGGAGAGACAGGACGCGAAAGCGCCGGCGTCAAGATGCACGACGGACACAAATCCCAAGTCTCGCAGCAAAAAAACGATGCCATGAAATAATCAATTCGGCCGATGGCCTGGATTGCCCCCTGTAATCCTCAGCCCGGAGTTGGCAGGTCCGGAGAGGTCCCCTGTAGACCGCTGTACTCATGGCGCAAATGGCCGACGCGAGTCAGCAGTTCATAGCCTATTGTACCGCTTTTCTCGGCAACGTCCTGAACGGGCACCTGCGATCCCCAAAGTTCCACCCAGTCTCCGGAGTCGGCATCGCTGCCCGTGAGGTCGACGGCAATCAGGTCCATCGACACCCGGCCCAGGGTCGAAAAGCGCTCGGTTCCGATGGCGACCTCCGTTTGCCCGTTCGAGGCGTGCGGATAACCGTCGGCGTAGCCGGCTTCGATCAGTCCAACCCGCATATCCGAGGCGCAGGTATAGGCGGCCCCGTACCCGAGTCGCTCGCCAGCCCGGCAATCACGGATCGTCAGCAAGGGGGCCTCTAGGGTCATGACCGGGCGGAGATCGACGGGCGGGCTGTGGGCGGGCGCGACGCCGTACAGCATCAGCCCCGGTCGCGTCCAGTCCAGGTGACTTTCGGGGTAGCGCAACACGGCGGCGGAGTTGGCGGCCGAGCGGTCGCCGGCGCCGGAAATCCCGGCGAGCTGTTCGAGTTGCGCGTGGGTGGCGGCGTCTCCGGGCTCGTCGGCGCAGGCCAGATGCGTCATCAGCCCGACCGGGCCCGGATGCCAGGGTAGCGCCTGCAGTTTCGCCAGGCAGGATTCCGCCTGCTCCGGATTGATGCCGAGTCGGCTCATGCCGGTGTTGACTTTCAGCCAGAGTTGGGGGCCCATGCCGGAGACCGTGGCCTGTTCCAGCAGGGCGACCTGTTCGCTGTCGTGGACGACCAGGCACAGGTTTTGCTCGGTCGCCGATGCCAATTCTCCGGGCTCGCGGACCCCATGCAGCACGATGATCGGGTCCTGGATGCCGCCGCCGCGCAGTTCGAGGGCTTCATCCAGCGCCGCGACTGCAAAAGCGTCTGCTTCTCCTCGAAGCGCCTGGGCACAGGCAAGGGCTCCATGCCCATAGGCATTGGCCTTGATCACGGCCATCAGCGAACTGTCGGGCGCCTTTGCTCGCGCCTGTCTGCAGTTGTGAACCAGATTAGAAAGGGAAACGCGAACCCGGGCGGGCCGGCTCATGACGAATAGCCGAAGTGGGAATTATGTAGCAAAATCCGCATGACGGTTCCTGCTCATTTCTTGACGCTTCCCAGGCCGACTGTGGCGGGATGCTCCGCCGGTGTCGCCACCTCCACGCCCAGTAGCCCCATTCCCGAAGGCCAGGATGTTCAACGCGGCATTCACGTCCGCATCGTCTGTGTGCCCGCAAGCGGTGCACTTGAAATCTGATTGCGAAGGACGATTTTCCTTTGCCACGTGCCCGCACTGGTGGCACGTCTGGCTGGAGTACGCCGGCTTCACCTTGCGCACTTTTGTCTTGTAGCTCAGGCGCAATTCCAGCATGCCCCATGCGCTGGCTAATATCCTGCGGTTCAGCTCTGATTTCGCTTTCACGTTCTTTCCTGGAACCTCCACTGTACCCTTGGCCGATTTCGTCATACTCCTGATGTTCAGATCTTCGATGTAGGTGAGATCGTACTGCGAAGCAATGGCCTTGCTGACGTGGTGCGCCCAGTTCAGGCGAGCGAAGCGTTCTGCTTGGAATGCTTTCTGCAACCGCACCTGAGTGACTTTTCGCCGGTTGCTCCCTTTGGCCTGCCGTGCCAGTTTGCGTTGGTATCGTTTCCGGCGGGCAACCTTGCGCCCAAGGTCGGGGATCGGGTGTTTGCTCCCGTCCGAGAGCACTGCCCATCGGCCATCCGATACGTTGCGGTCGACCCCCACTTCCCTGATCGTATGCGAAAGGCTGGCTTGGGTTTCCACTTCGTAGACTAAGTAAGCGTACCAATTCCCACACTCATGCCGGATGCGCCCGGACTTGAACTCGCCGTCCGGATACGGGTTATTGCCTACCATCTTCATCCAGCCGACTTTCTGAACGAATAGGCTGTCTCCAGAGATTTTCGCAGTGACGTAATTGATCGGGAAAGAAAGTGGGGTAGTGTACTTGCCGTGGAACCTCGGAGGCTTTCGGTTGAGTTTCCCTCCAGTCTTCAAATCAGCAAAGAACGCCTTGTAAGCCGTCTCGATGGGCTGGAGCGAGTTCTTGACGATGTTTGCCGAATAGCCCTGTAACCACTTGTAGCTGTGCCTCCGCAATATGGTGAAGACCTTGCCCATTGAGTAATATCGCCATTCCGGGCGGATCCCGAACGCATATTCATCCTCAAGCTTCCCGACCATGTGGTTCCAGACGAATCGACAGGCTCCGGCGGTGCCGTGCAACTGCTGATGCTTGCGTTTTGAGCCGGGGTGCAGGCGGTAGCGGACGGTGCGGTGGACTTTCATTCAGGATTATATTCCTGCAGATTTTGCTATCAATTCCCGCCAAAGTCTTGCGGGGTCTCTCCTTGGTAGTCGTCTGGGCTGCGTTGCTCGAACTGGAAATGCTTTTTGGTGAAGTTCAGGCTCATGGAGAAGCAGCGGCCATTACGATTTTTCGCCACCTTCAGCTCGGCGTTGGCGATCCCCGGGTTCGGCATGTTCTCCTCTTCGGTTGCGTTGTACAGGAACATCACGATGTCGGCATCCTGTTCGATGGCGCCGGAGTCGCGCAGTTCCTGCAGCTTGGGGGCATCGCCTGCCTCGCGCTTGGAACCTTGGCGGTTGAGCTGCGACAGGCACAGCACCGGGGTTTGCAGTTCGCTGGCGATTGCTTTCAATTCCCGGGTGATGATGGACAGCTCGGCATTGCGGTTGCTGGCATCCCGGCTTTCGCCGGGGATCAACTGCAAATAGTCGATGACGATCAGGTCGAGTCTGTTTTTGTGGTTTGCACGAAGGCGCCGCGCCATACGACGGATCAGCGCCGGGGTGGGGGAGGACACCTCGTAGACGTACAGGTTGGGTTTGGTCAGCAACCCGAGCGCCGACTCGATGTTTGTCCAGTTGGCGTCATCCAGTCGTCCGCTGCGCAGCTTGGTCTGATCGACCTGGGCCACCATGGCCAGCATGCGGTCGGCGAGCGCCCGGGCCGACATCTCCATGCTGAAGACGGCGACCACGTCCTCTTCATGCCCTGGAATCCCGCCACCGGCGACATTGAACGCGATGTTCATGGCCAGGCTGGTCTTGCCCATGCCGGGGCTGGCGGCGAGGATGACCAGTTCGCCGGGCTGCAGGCCGGACGTTTCGCGGTCGAAGTCGCTGAAGCCGGTCGGCGTGCCGGTCAGCAACTGCTTTCCAGGGTTTTCGCGCACCCATTCCTGGCGCTGCTCGATCTCTCCGACGGACTCGCTGGACGCCTTTCCGATGCGTACGAAATCATCGTTGCCGCGTTTTTCGGCGTTGGAGACTTCCAGGATCAGGCGCTCCGCTTCGCCCACGACCTCATCGGAATCACGGCCCTGAGGATCGTTGATCAAGGCGATGATGTTGCTGCAGGCGCGGCGCAACTGGCGCTGCACCGAGCAACTCAGGACGATGCGGACGTAGTGCTCGATGCGTTCGGACGTAAAGTTCTCGTCTGCGATGTAGCGGGCGTACTCCAGGATTTCCGGATGCTCCTGGTAGTCCGCGTGTCGGCGCAACTGATCCGAGGCGGTGACAAGGTCGACCGGTTTTCCGTCGTGCTCCAAGGTATGGATCGCATCGAAGATCATCCGATGGCTGGCTTCGGTGAAATCGCTGGCCTGAAGGGAGCTGATCTTGTCCCAGGCGCCTTCGTCGTTGATCAATGCGCCGAGCACTGCGCGTTCGGCGTCGAGAGGCTCGACGGCGGATAAAGTTAGGGTTTCGTCGGCCATTCTGTGTCGAATTCTATGGGTTCAGCGGTGCGCGGAGCAGGCGCGGGCCTGCGGTGATCCGGGACTCTATACTGTCGGGGAAGTGCGCCGTCCTGTCAATAGGAAAAGCGGTACAGCAACCTGCCCATAACTCGCTAAAAGTTATGGTAAATCTAGTTCAAAACCTGTGGGGGAATTGTGGAAAAAGCCTCAGGAGGCCGGTTCCTCCGCCGCTGGAGCCTCTTCCGGCGCAGCCTGCGCTTCGTCCGCATCCGGGGCGGCTTTGGCCTCTTCTTCCTCCAGTTCGACCGGAGTCTCGATCACGCCGCTGGATTCCACGGTGACGTGCACGGTGGCTTCGACGTCTGAATGCAGATGCACTTCGACCGGATGCTCACCCAGGCTGCGCAGCGGCCCATCGGGCAACCGCACCTCGTGGCGTTCCAGTTCTCCTCCCGCCTCGGTGACACCCCGGGCGATCTCCCCGGCGCCGACCGAACCGAACAGTTTGCCTTCCTGGTTGGTTTCCACCATGACGGTGATCTTGAAGCCGTCCAGTTTTGCTTTGCGCTGCTCTGCTGCGGACAGTGTCTCCAACGCCTTGCGCTCCAGTTCTTCGCGGTGCGCCTGGACTTCCACCATGTTGGCTTCGGTTGCGTACTTGGCCTTGCCGGCCGGAATCAGGTAGTTGCGTGCATAGCCGGGCCGCACGCGAACCACGTCGCCCAGCGAACCCAGTCGTTCGATCTTCTCAAGCAGAATGACTTCCATGTTGTTTCTCCGATTTCAGGAAATGCCGTTGTTTCCTGCCGCTCGTCGGTGCCATCCTAGCAGGTCTTCGACCGCGCCGAGTGTGGCGACGATCAAAGGTACCTCCTGTAGGCTCAGCAGCAGGATGTAAAAGGGAATCAGCACGGCCAGCCGGTAACGTATCCGGTCCGCCAGGCGGTGCACGGTGGCGATTCCCGGGAACAGGAACGCCGTGACCAACGTCAGGGACAGGCCCAGCATGAAGGGTTCTGGGAACCACCAGGTCGCGACGACGGTAGCTAGGAAAACAATATCCGCAATCCGGCCGTAACGCGTCGCCCGGAATTCCTGAGCGAAAAAGGGTGTCTCCGACAATGCGCTCTGCCAGGTGCGGGCGAGCAGCAGCAGCAAGGTGGACAGAAGCGCCAGGCTGGCCATCACCACTTCAGTGCCGATCAGGCCCAGCCATTCCGCCGACAGGCCTCCGAAAGGTTCGGGGCGTCCCGCTTCAAGGGCGGCCTGACGGACGCTTTCCAGCGCGGCGGCCCAGGCCTGGTCGAGGTCCAGCGGCAGCAATCCCAGCACCTTGGCTCCGATCCAGGCCCCGATGAAGCCGCACAGGATCGCCAGGGAAAGGGAGTCGCTCAGGCGCAGGATGGCGGCAAGGAGGGCCGGGGTGCCGAGGAAGAGCAGCGGAATCAGAAGCGCCGAGGAGTCATTTGCGAGCAGGTAGCCCAGTGCCGCGTAGGCGATGCCGGACAGGGCCAGGATCAGGGCGGCCTCGCGCAGGGGCCGCATTAGCATCAGGAAAGCGGCGACGATGCCGGCGAACAATATGCCGAACAGCAGCACCGGCACGTGCATCGCCAGTGCCTGCAACAAAATCAGGCCGCCGACGATCGGGAGCGGCGGTCCTTGCAGGATCCGCCCGAGCGCGGCGAGCATCAGTGGTTGTCGCAGTAGGGCAGCAGGCTTAGGTAACGGGCGCGTTTGATGGCGGTGGAGAGCCGGCGCTGAAAGCGCGCCGGAGTGCCGCTGACCCGGGCCGGCATGATCTTGCCGGTCTCGGTGATGTAGTCGCGCAGCAGATCCAGGTCCTTGTAGTCGATCTCAGATGGAGTGCTGTTCGAGAAGCGCCGTGCGCTGTCGCGTTTGGGGTTGCTGGCCATGGTTACTCCGTGGTCTCGGAGGGTTTAGGGGTGGGTTCTTCGGTCGCTTCCTGCGTCTCTGCCGCTTCGGCGTCGGGCTCGGAATCCGCTGCGGCCTCGGTCGGCGGGCGGTCAGCCTCTTCCTGTGCGGGCTCTTCGGCCTCGGCAGGTTCTTCAGCTTCGGCGGGCTTTTCGGCCTCGGCGGCTGGCGGGGAGGCTTTCGTCTCCGCCCCGTTTCCTTTCTCAGGCGTGTCTGCTGCGGCCTTGTCGGAGGCTTGTGAGTCGTTGCGCCAATCGTCCTCTGTGTCGCTTTCCTCCTCGGCCGATTTCGCCAGCGGCGAAGGCTCGGTGATGGCGTGGTCCTGGCGGACGATCAGGCTGCGCAGCACGGCGTCGTTGAAGCGGAAGGCATGCTGGATCTCTCCCAGCGCCTGGGACTCGCATTCCACGTTCATCAGAACGTAGTGGGCCTTGTGCAGTTTGTCGATGGAATAGGCCAACTGGCGTCGCCCCCAGTCTTCGAGGCGATGTACCTGTCCGCCGTCGCCGGTCACCATTTTCGAGTACCGCTCAATCATTTGCGGTACCTGGTCGCTCTGGTCCGGATAGACCAGAAACACGATTTCGTAATGTCGCATGTGTGCTCCCTTCGGGTTGCCAGCCCCCCGTCGGTGCGGTGGGGCAAGGAGTCGGAATTATTTCCGGACGCGCATTCTAGCAGAAATCGCCTGCTTATTGGGGTGTCGTCGCGACGGGCGCAATGCTTTTGTGGGGCAGGAACAGGCCGCAGCCGAGCAGCCGCTCGGGGCCAAGGCCCTGACGCTGGAGATCCAGGGACTGTCCGGGATCGAGCCCGTCCAGCATCAAGCTGCGGCAGTGCAGGGCTGCATTGTTTGCGGCGATGAGGTGGGTCCGGCCGGCCATCATGCGCGGCGCTTCGATGCCGAAGCCTTGGAGTTGCTCGGCGCACAGGCCCAGGAACGTCTCTTCATCCTCGGTTTCGATCGCCACGTAGCGGGCGAAAGCCGTGCCCTGTGCCTGCAGTGGGTACAGGCGGCTGTCCTCGATCACCATCGGGTCCGGCCCGACCTGCAGGGTGGTTCCGGGCAACTCCCGCGCTTCCTCCAGACGGTGGTAAGGCAGCCGCAGGGCCAGACGGGTCCGCCTGGACAGCGGCAGGTAGGTAGCCGGATCGTCCGGCCGGATCCAGCCGTTCCCGGATTCGGCCCCATGGATGGTGTGAATGCCGGCAAGCGGCTCGTCGGCAAGCCAGGGCCAGACCGAAAGCAGTGCCAAGCGCAGGTCTCGGGCATGGTCGACCGGCAACGCCCGGCACCGGATCCGGTAGCGGACGTCCACCACGTCCGGGGCGACGGGGGGCGGGGGAGTGTCCTCTTCCTGCCAGTGCACGGTCAGGGGCGGCGGGCCGTGAAGAAGCTTTCCAGCTGCTCCTCCCAGTCGTCCGGAGTGTCGTGAAACGGGGGGCGGACGTCCAGGCTGAGGAACCGCTCCCCGGCATCGATGCGTTCCGCGATCAGATCCTTCAGGCTCTCGAAGGAGTCCAGATCATAGTGGCCAATCAAAAGTTCGCTCAGGGTCAGCATGGGCGTCGGGCGCGGTCCGTGTAGCGGGTTCGGTACAGCAGGCGGGGGTGATCGGCAGAGTCGGCATAAGCGCTCCGGCAATGCAACACATTATGCGCGATCAGTCCGCATCCCGCATCCAGGCGGAGGAGGTGCCCGGCTTGCGGCAAGGTCTCAAGCAATTCCTGGACCCGGGTCCGGGCAGGTTCGGTTTCGGGATGCCAGCGGATATGGATGGCGCGCTCGGTATAGCGCATGTACAGGTGTTCGCCGTCGATGGAGAAGACCGGGCCGCTGAATTCGGCGCGGCGTTCCTCGCCGTCCTCGGCATGGGCCGGGACCGTGAGGGCCCGGGGGTGGATCAGGGCCTGGATCAGGTCCGGATTCTCGTCACGCAGGGCGATGTACAGCAGGCGCGGGTCGAGCAGCCGGTTGACGCCGCCGTCGAGCGCCGGCTGGACGCAGTGCAGGACGAAACTGCGGATCTTTTGCGTATCCGGCTGGTAGTAGCCGTCGGTATGCCAGCGCAGGCGGTGGCGGGTGTACGGGATGAACCGCCCGGCCGTGTCTTCCCGTGCGGTCAGCCGCGCCACCCCGTCCGGTTCGGCGCACTGGTGGTGGTCGAGATGCACCAGCCCCAGCTGCTCGCCCAGGGCGAGGATGTCGCGAGGCTCAGGGATGCGGTCCGTGCCGTAGCAGACGGCCCCGGCGGCATGCAGGCGCGAGGCCAGGGCATCGATTTCCGCCGCGCTCAACCGGGAGAGGTCGCGGAGTCGGACCGGCGTGAAGTCCGTCACGCTTTCGCCGAGGACCTGTTCCCGCCATGCCCGATAGGCTTCCGTGCGGGCGAGATCCCACCATGCGGGGGGAAGATGAGAGGGTGCGTCAGTCAAGAAGGTCGCGCAGGCGCGAGATGCCTTCCTCAAGAGTCGGCATGTCGGTGGCGAACGACACCCGGATGTGGTCGGCCGAGCCGAACGGGATTCCAGGCACCACGGCAAGGCGCAACTGGTCGAGCAGCAGGGTGGCGAACTCGATGTCCGTCGGGCATTCCAACCGGCGCATGGCCTCGCCGACGTCCGGCAGGCAGTAGAACGCGCCGTCGGGTTTCAGGCAGGTGATGCCGGGTAGTTCGTCGAGAGCCGCCACGATGTAGTTGCGGCGCTGTTCGAAGGCGGCCACCATGTCGGGCACCGAGGACTGGTCCTCCAGCAGCGCGGCGCAGGCGGCGGCCTGGGCGACTGAGCAGGGGTTGGAAGTGCTCTGCGACTGGACGGTGAGCATGGCGTCGATGATGTCCTTGGGCCCCGCCGCATAGCCGATCCGCCAGCCGGTCATGGCATAGGCTTTGGAGACGCCGTTGATGAGGAGGGTGCGGTCGCTCAGGTCGGGCGCGATCTGGGCCAGGCTGCAGAACGGCACGCCGTCGAACCGGATCAACTCGTAGATATCGTCGGACGCCACGTTCACATGAGGGTGCGCGCGCAGCACTTTGGCGAACTCCTCAAGGTCCTCCCGGTGCAGCATGGCGCCGCAGGGATTGGACGGGCTGTTGAGGATCAGCAGCTTCGTGCGCGCGGTGATCGCCTGGTCCAGCTGCTCGGCGGTCGGGCGGAAATTCTGCTGCAGGGTGGTCGGCAGGAACACTGGCTCGCCGCCCGCCAGGCGCACCATGTCGGGGTACGAGGCCCAGTAGGGAGTAGGGATGATGACTTCGTCGCCGGGATCGACCAGTGCCTGCAGGCAGTTGTACAGGACTTGCTTCGCGCCGGCGCTCACCAGGATCTGGTCGGCCTCGAAGTGCAGTTTGTTGTCGCGGTGGAACTTGTGCGCGATCGCGGCGCGCAGGGCCGGCGTGCCACCGACCGAGGTGTAGCGGGTCTGGCCTTCGCGGATGGCCTGGACCGCGGCGTCGCAGATGTTTTCCGGGGTGTCGAAATCCGGCTCTCCGGCGCTCCAGTCGATGATTTCCTGGCCCGCCGCGCGCAGGCGGCGCGCAGTCGCGGAGACGGCCAGCGTTGCGGAAGGCTCGCAACGTCCGACCCGTTTCGAAAGGGCGCGTTCCATGGGAAAGTCCGGTGGGGTGTAGTTTACCGTAACTTCACTCGTTATACTGGGAACTTTAACCTCGAAGTGACCCGAATGTCATTCGCGTTTGACTTGCAAGCCTCCTTCGGGCCGGCCGGCGACCAGCCGGAAGCCATCGAATCGCTGGTCGCGGGGCTGGAGGACGGCCTCAGCCACCAGAGCCTGCTCGGCGTGACCGGTTCCGGCAAGACCTACACCATGGCCTGCGTCATCCACCAGTTGCAGCGGCCGACCATCGTGGTGGTGCACAACAAGACCCTGGCCGCGCAGCTGTACGGGGAGATGAAGGAGTTCTTCCCGCACAACGCGGTGGAATACTTCGTGTCGTACTACGACTACTACCAGCCGGAAGCGTACGTGCCGTCCTCGGATACCTACATCGAGAAGGACGCGTCGATCAACGACCACATCGAGCAGATGCGCCTGTCCGCGACCAAGGCCCTGTTCGAACGGCCCGACACGATCATCGTCGGCACGGTTTCCTCCATCTACGGGCTGGGGGACCCCAAGTCCTACCACCGGATGGTGCTGCACCTGAACCGCGGCGACCGCACCGGGCAGCGCGGGATCCTGCGACGGCTCGCGGAATTGCAGTACAAGCGCAACGAAATCGACCTTCGCCGAGGCACGTTCCGGGTGCGCGGCGACGTGATCGACGTGCATCCGGCGGATTCGGAGCGCGAAGCGGTGCGCATCGAGCTGCTCGACGACGAGGTCGAGCGCCTGCGCTTCTTCGACCCGCTGACCGGAGAGGTGCATCGCGACGTGCCCCGGCTGACCATCTATCCGAAGAGCCATTACGTGACTCCGAAAGTGGTGCTGGAGCGCGCGGTAGAGCAGATCCGGGAAGAACTCGAGACCCATCTGGCCTTCCTGGTGTCGCAGGACCAGTTGGTGGAGGCGCAGCGCCTGGAGCAGCGCACCCGCTACGACCTGGAAATGATCGAGGAGCTTGGCTATTGCGCCGGCATCGAGAATTACTCGCGCTACCTGTCCGGGCGCGGGCCCGGGGAGCCGCCGCCTTGCCTGCTGGACTACCTGCCGGACAATGCCCTGCTGTTCGTCGATGAGAGCCACGTCACGATCCCGCAGTTCGGCGGCATGTACCGGGGCGATTATTCGCGCAAGAAGAATCTGGTCGATTACGGGTTCCGGCTGCCGTCCGCGCTGGACAACCGGCCCCTCAAGTTCGAGGAGTTCGAGGCGCTGGCGCCGCAGACCATCCATGTCTCGGCCACGCCCGGACCTTACGAACTCAAGCTTGCGGGACAGGTCGTCGAACAGGTCGTGCGCCCGACCGGGCTGGTGGACCCGGGCGTCGAGGTTCGCCCGGTCTCCACCCAGGTTGATGACTTGCTGTCCGAGATCCGAAAGACCGCCGGGGACGGCGACCGGGTGCTGGTGACCACGCTGACCAAGCGCATGGCCGAGGATTTGACCGAATACCTGCGCGAGCACGACGTCCGGGTTCGATACCTGCACTCCGACATCGACACCGTGGAACGGGTCGAGATCATCCGCGACCTGCGGCTCGGCGAGTTCGACGTGCTGGTCGGGATCAACCTTTTGCGCGAAGGGCTGGACATTCCGGAAGTTGCGCTGGTGGCGATCCTGGATGCAGACAAGGAAGGGTTCCTGCGTTCGGAGCGCTCGCTGATCCAGACCATTGGCCGGGCGGCACGGCATCTAAAGGGGAGCGCGCTCCTGTACGCCGACGAGATCACCAATTCAATGCGCCGGGCCATCGACGAGACCGATCGCCGACGCGCCAAGCAGCAGGAATTCAACCGCGAGCACGGGATCACCCCCCGGGGCATCGAGAAGCGGGTTGCCGACATCATGGAAGGCGCGGCCGGACGTGCCCCCGGGAAACACGCCAAACGGGTCCGGTACGCTCAGGCTGAACCGGCCGAGCCGTTGAGCCCGGAAGAGGCGCTCCGGAAGATCCGGGAGCTGGAGCAGCAGATGTATCACCATGCGCGGGAACTGGAATTCGAGGAGGCGGCGCGGTTGCGGGATGAAGCCCGCGCCATTCACGAGCAGACGTTCGGCGCGACGCTCAAGGCGGCGAGCTGATGGGGTTGCAGCAAGTTACGTGCGTATTCAGGAATTTTGCCAAGGGTCGATCACGTCAATTCCAATATTTCTGAAGTCTTTGGCATTGTGAGTAGCAATGATCGCATTTCTTGAGCGGGCAATTGCAGAGATCTGGGCGTCAAAGTGACTAATTGGATGACCAGAAGCACGTCGTTCCGAGGCAATTTCCGCATAGGCGGCGGCAGCGCTGCTGTCAAACGGAAGAATGCGGTCAGCGAACAATTTCTCGAAAGTATGCGAAGCTGCGACTGCAAGCCGGTTTCGTCGTTTCCCTTCGGGTAACACTGCAATTCCAGAGAGGATTTCCGCCTCGTTTACAGTCGTAGAAAACAAGGTGCGAGTGAGTTGTCCATTCAGCCAAGCTAGCATGACCGGATGGGGATTGTCCCGCATCAATTCCGATATGACATTGGTATCAAGAATGATCATTGGAGCGTTTGCCTAATCGAAATCTGGCAATTCACGCATGGGTTGACGCGGGGGAAGGTCAAGTTCAATTCCACCGGCTGCCTCGAACAACTGGTGGATTGCCGTACCCAGATTTTTTTCCGGTAAGGAATTCACATCAAACGTGTAGCGTAGGATTTCGCGCACTTCCTCTTCCATGGAATGACCATTTTTGGCCGCGCGAACACGCAGATTCTGTTTGATCTCATCTTCAAGGTTTCGGATAGTGATGCTCGCCATGTGGCATCCTCCTCCTGTTCTTATCAGGCCAATATATTGATTTCAATGATTTCAATGAAATCGATGATTATTCTATCACACGTAGGAATCTTGCCTGGCTATTGGCCTTATTTTGATATCTTCAAGTAATCCATACTAATTCTGATTGAGGCGAACCAAGGTGCGGCCGCGGGCGCGGCCTTCGATGTAAAACGGGAACCGCTTGGGCAAATCCTCCAGGTCAATCGTATCTTCTACCAACGGCTCCAAGTCTTCCGGCTGAAGGATCTCGAATAACTGACCCCAGGCCCGGCGGCGCCGGTCCATCGGGCAGTTGGCCGACGTCACGCCCAGAATACTGACTCCGCGGATGATGAACGGTATGACGGAGCCCTGGAACGCGTTGCCGGTGGCGCGTCCGATACTGACCACGCTGCCCCAAGGCTGGGTCATGCGCACCAGCAAAGGCAGCGCATTGCCGCCCAGGTTATCGATGGCCCCGGCAACTTCGGCCTTTGCCAGGCCCTCCGGGTCTCCGGACAGGTCGAAAGGCTCCCGGATCTCGTTTGCACCGAGTGCGCGCAGGGCCTCGTGTGCTTCGGACTTCCCGGTCATGGCGATCGTCGAATAGCCCAGCCGGCCGAGCAGCAGGATGGCCAAGCTGCCGACACCGCCGCTCGCGCCGGTCACGAGGACCGGGCCGGTATCCGGCATCACGTGGTTCTCCTGCAGGCGTTCGATGGCCAGCATTGCGGTAAATCCGGCGGTGCCCAGGATGCCTGCCGAGCGCGCAGTGAAGGGAGGCGGGATGTCGATGAGGAAATCTCCGGGCACGCGCAGTCGCTCGGAGAATCCGCCGTCGCGGGTCTCGGACAGCCCGCAGCCGGTGATCAGGACTGGCTGTCCGACCGTGAATCTCTCGTTTTCGCTGTGCACCACGGAGCCGGCCGCATCGATTCCGCCGATCAGGGTCGGCACGCGCAGGATCGGTGCCGCGCCGGTCGCGGCCATCGCATCCTTGTAGTTGATCGCGGAGAACTCCGGCGCGACCACCACGTCGCCGGGGCTCAAATCCTCGACCGAGACCTGCACGACTTCGCAGCGGGGCTCCCCGTCGGCCCGGAGGCGCAACGCGCGGTAGGAATCGGTCATGCGCTTAACTCTTCGTACAGCGAGCAGGCGCGTGCATAGGCGACATCCGGATCGGGATCCAGAACGCAGAGGTGTCCCATCTTGCGCCCGGGGCGTGCCTCTTTCTTGCCGTACAGATGCAACCGGACGGACGGGTCGCCCTGGAGCAGCGCCCAGTCGGGCTCGCGACTGTTCCAGAGGTCTCCGAGCAGGTTGATCATCACGGCGGGCGTGTGCTGCGTGGGTGCGCCGAGTGGAAGCCCGCACAAGATCCGCGCCTGTTGCTCGAACTGGGAAGCGACGCAGGCATCCAGCGTGTAGTGGCCGCTGTTGTGGGGGCGGGGCGCCATTTCATTGAAGAAGACGCCGGCGGACGTGATGAAGTATTCGACCGCCAGAACCCCGTGATAGTCCAGTGCGTCGGCAATCTTGCGCGCGCTGTCCTGGACCTGTTCCTGGACAACTCCAGAGATATTTGCCGGAGCGCGGGAGCAGTGCAGGATCCCGTTGCGGTGCTCGTTTTCCGCGACCGGATAGGCGACGCTGTGCTCGCAGTCCCGGGCCACGATTACGGAGACTTCCTGCTGCAGGTCGAGCCGTCGCTCCAGTACGCACGATACGTTGCCGAACCGGGAAAACGCCGCTTCCGCATCTGCAGGGCTTTCGACGACCGCCTGGCCTTTGCCGTCATAGCCCAGGCGGTCGGTTTTCAGGATGCACGGAGAGCCGACTTGTTCCAATGCGGCGGGGATTTGTGCCGCTTCTTCGATGGGTTGGTAGGGAACCGGGGGAGTGGCGGGCGTATGTTCTGCCGCAAAATGCTTTTCCGCCAGCCGGCTTTGCGCGACGGACAGAGGCTGGGCATCGGGTCGGACCGTAATCCGGTCGCGCAGGTACTCTACTGCTTGGGCTGGGACCGCCTCGAATTCGTAACTGGCGGCCTCGCACATCTCGCCGAGCCGGTTCAGTGCCTCCGTGTGGTCGTAGTCGGCAACCAGGTGCTCATCGGCGAGGAGTCCGGCCGGGCAAGGCTCGCTCGGCTCCAGCACGACGACGCGGTAGCCTAGGCGTTGCGCGGCCTCGGTGAACATGCGGCCCAGCTGGCCGCCGCCCAGCATGCCGAGGTTGGCGCCTGGCGCAAGGGGTTCAATCGAGTTTCTGCTCAAGGACGGAGCGGGTCTGGGCATCCCGAAAGGCATCCAGGCGTTCCGCCAGATCCGGGTCTTCACCGGCCAGTATCGCCGCTGCAAACAGCGCGGCATTCGCGGCTCCGGGCGCACCGACGGCGAAAGTGGCGACGGGGATGCCTTTCGGCATCTGCACGATCGACAGCAGGGAGTCCCAGCCTTGCAGCGCGGTGGCGTTGATGGGAACCCCGAGCACCGGCAACGGGGTCATGGCCGCCAGCATGCCGGGCAGGTGCGCGGCTCCGCCGGCGCCGGCGATCAGGCAACGGATTCCGCGGTCGCGGGCGCTGCGGGCGAATTCCGCCATCAGGTCGGGAGTGCGGTGCGCGGAAACCACCTGCGCGAGATAAGGCACCTCCAGCGCATCCAATTGCTCGGCTGCAGCCTTCATGGTGTCCCAATCGCTGCGGCTCCCCATCACGATGGCGACGGATGGTGCCGGATCCGGGTTGGTCATGGGCGACTCGGTAACGGCTTGTGGAAACAACGGATTATACTCCCCAAGTGGTTCATAATGGGCGTTTCCATCAGGGTTCCGACAACCGTGCCTCCCGTATTTCGGACCGATCTTGCCCATTTGCCGCGCCTTGCCGAAGGGAAGGTGAGGGATTTGTATGAAATCGACGCCCAGCACATGCTGATGGTGGCGACCGACCGGCTGTCGGCTTTCGATGTGGTGCTGCCGACGCCGATCCCGGAGAAAGGGAAGATCCTGACCGCTGTTTCCGAGTTCTGGTTTGACCGTTTGCGGCCCATCGTGGCGAATCACCGTTGCCCGCTGATGCTGGAGGATTTGCCGCTGGAGCCTGAGGAACGCGCGATGCTGGCCGACCGCAGCCTGCGGGTGCGGTGGCTTGAGCCGCTGCCGGTAGAGGCGGTGGTCCGGGGTTACCTGATCGGGTCGGGCTGGAAGGACTATCAACGCGAGGGACAAGTGTGCGGGATCGATCTGCCGCCTGGCCTGGCCTTGGCCGGGCGCCTTCCGGAGCCGCTGTTCACCCCCGCGACCAAGGCCAAACCGGGAGAGCATGACGAGAACATCAGTTTCGAGAGGGTGGCGGACCTGATCGGGCAGGAGCGCGCGGAAGAAGTGCGGGACGTGAGCTTGCAGTTGTATGCCGAGGCCAGCGCCCATGCTCAAGAGTGCGGCGTGATCATCGCCGACACCAAGTTCGAGTTTGGGTTGGACGAAGAGGGAACGCTGGTCCTGATCGACGAGGTGCTGACGCCGGATTCTTCCCGCTTTTGGAATGCGGACGATTGGCATGCGGGTGAAAATCCGTACAGTTTCGACAAGCAGTTCGTGCGCGACTGGCTGGAGACCCTGGATTGGGACAAGCGACCGCCTGGGCCGGAAATTCCGGCCGACATCGTGGAGCGCACCACGGAACGTTACCGACAGATTGGCCGCCGCCTGTGCGGCGAATCAATCTTCGACTGAAGGAGAGGGCTTATGAAAAATATGGATGAACCCGGGAAGGCCCCGGAAGTCCGCATCGCGGAATTGGAGAAACTTACCGGCCGCCTGCGCATTGGCTTGGTCTTGATCGGATCACTGATCCTGTACCAAGGCACTTGGGAAATGGGCTTGCTGGGCCCGGTTCGGGTCTATGCGACGGAGGTCTACGCCAGCCAGTTCATCCTGGAAGACGAGGACCAGAAAGTGTATGGCCGCTGGGAGGTGACGGAGGATGAGGGTCCGGCGCGATTCGTGGTGTTTGGCGATGGCCCGGACTACGTTCGGATCAGTGCGGAAGGGCTGGAGCAACGGGCGGACCGTGTCATGCCCGAGCCTGTTTTGGAAGAGTTGGTTGATTGACGGCGCCATTCAACTAAATTAGTCAAATCTGATAAACTAGCCGCTTCCGTGAGACCCACGATGAAGAGCAAGACACTGACCCGCAGCACGGTCAGCGCCAAATCTGGCGCTGGCAACTGGTACGTGGTGGATGCCGCTGACCAGGTCTTGGGGCGCTTGGCGTCTCAGGTGGCACACTGCCTGCGCGGCAAGCACCGGCCCGACTGGACGCCGCATGTGGATGCGGGCGACCACGTCATTGTTCTCAACGCCTCTTCGGTGCGAGTGACCGGCAACAAGCGGGCCGACAAGATGTACCACCACCACACCGGATATGTGGGCCATCTGCGCAGCGAGTCGTTTGAGGACCTGCAGGCTCGCGCACCCCAGAAGATCATTGAATTGGCGGTCCGCGGAATGCTTCCGAAGAGCCGACTGGGCCGATGCATGCTGCGCCGGCTGCATGTCTATGCCGGGGGCGACCACCAGCATGCTGCCCAGCAGCCTGCTGCACTGGGGGCCTGAGCATGGCTGCGTCAGTTTTCCTAGGCACCGGACGCCGCAAAAACTCGACCGCCCGGGTGCGGCTGAGCGAAGGCTCCGGAAAGATGCGAATCAACAGTCGCGATCTCAAGGACTATTTCGTCCGCGAGACGGCCCGCATTCAGGTCTGCCAGCCGCTGGCCGTGTGCGACATGCTGGGCAAATTCGACTTGAACGCCAAGGTGTCCGGTGGCGGCATCAGCGGCCAGGCCGGGGCCATCAGGCTCGGCATTGCCCGGGCGCTGCTTTCCTACAACGAAGAGAACCGTGCGCAACTGCGACAAGGCGGGTTCCTGACCCGTGATTCAAGAATTGTCGAACGTAAGAAAGTTGGGTTAAGAAAGGCCCGCAAGGACATTCAGTACTCCAAACGCTGATTTGAGTCGCTGAAACCTTCCGGGCGCTCCTGGAAGGCTTTCAGGATTTTTCCGAAACCCAATTTGCCTGACCAACACTGATTGTTCGGGGCCTTGTGCCCTGAATGCAGAGGCTTGGGTAGGGCGTGAACTGTCAACTTCAACCTAAACAGGGGAAAATATGAAAAACTGGAAACTAATTGCTGTCTTTGCAGCAACGCTAACCGGGGCGGCCATGCCGGCTCACGCCGAGCTTGATCTCTCGGCCAACTTCGGCATCATGTCCGATTACATCTACCGCGGCTTCCATCAGAGCGATGGCGTGGCCAACGGTGGAATTGATCTGGCGACAGGCCCGTTCTACCTGGGCACCTGGATCGCCGACCTTGACTCCGGCAACGGGATCGAGATCGACGTCTATGGGGGCTTGGCCTTTGAATTCGAAAACGGATTCTCGATGTATGTCGGCTATACCGCCTACCGCTACACGGAGGACGACGACGGGGTCTATACTCCGGCTACTGAGGCCGTGTATAGCAGCGCCTACTCGAAAAGCATAACGAGGGACAAGACAGGCATCCGGAGGATGACAAGCGGCAACAGCATTGTGGATGTCGAGGGAGGTGTTTATAAATGGGCTCCGAAAGATACAGAAGGGAACCTAATCACAGAAAATGCTCCCGAGGCTCCCGGGGATAACCTCAATGCCGCCAACGATGGGACCTATGTCTTTACTGATGAAGCATTTGAGGCTCTTGATGACTCTACCGATGCCCTTACCAAGGCGAACTACGAAAGGGTGACTGAGACGGAAACCGTCAGCAACCGATACACGCCGACGGAATACGAGGCATTGGATGCTGACGAGAAAACGGCATATTCGAAAATGAAGGATTCTGAAAAAATTGAAACCGAGGCCACCGCAGCCAGCTGCGTTGAGACCGGGTTCGACAAGGACTACGACGAAATCAATATTGGCGTGGGTTATGCTAAGGATGATTTTTCGGTCAGTCTGGATTACGCGATCGGCGAGCATGAGAATTTCTGCGGGGCCGCAGACAATGACTACGACATTGCCATGCTGACCTTGGACTACAAAGGCGCCTACGTGACATTCGGAACCTATGGCGTCAGCGAGGATGACGAGGACAAGGGCGAGCCGGCTGGTGACTACGTCGAGGTTGGTTATGCCACGACGGTCAATGATATTGATTTCGCGGTTTACCTGGTCGATTCAGATGAAGATATTAATGACGAGACCCGCCTTGGGATGAGTGTGAGTTACGGATTCGGGCTGTAAGCGCCCGCCGATTGAGAATCCGTGTTTGAGAGGCCTGTCTGCCATGCGGACAGGCCTCTCCGTTTTAAGGTGCCGCCGTGCGGATGGCGGCGCCCCTTTTTGTCGTTCGTGGCGGAGAGTGAGGGATTCGAACCCTCGGTACGACAAGTCGCACAACGGTTTTCGAGACCGCCCCGTTCGACCACTCCGGCAACTCTCCGCTGCGTAGCGTACCATCAGCCGGGATTCCGTTCTAGTTGGCAGGCGGCGTGGGGATTCGACGAAACGATCCGGAAAATTTGACTGTAACCCGGGGGCTTTCCGGGTGGGCGATCGGAAAAGATTTCTGCAGGAATCTTCATGTAGAATATCGAATCTGGATGTCCAAGGCACAGCGTACCCAGTGGTGTCGACATCGTATCTGATTCCGAGGAGAATATGTCTGCTTTTATCCGCTATCCACTCTTTGGCTGTGTCATTCTGGCTCTGTCCGCCTGCGGCGGTTCCGGCAGTTCCAGGTTGCTGGTATCAGAACCAGCAGCCCCACCCATGGATGGTAACGGGGCCGACCCCCAAGAGGTCTACTCCAGCGTGGACTACCTGATTTCAAGTAAAGGTCTTTCGGCGGCCATCGCCAAGTTTACCGATCATCAGGTCTATCAAGACGCAGAGGGGAACAAGTATCTCCTGACGAACGATAACGTAACAAACAAGGCACTGACCGATAAAACGGGGCTTCCGAGTGGAGTTGATCTTGATGATGCTCCAAGTTTCGCTGATTTGTTCGCGGTCTACAAGGACGCGGATGGGAACGAGTACCTGCTGACGCCTGACAACGTGACCGACATGAATCTGACGGACGTGGAGTTGCCGGAAGGCGTTGAGACGGCTCCGGCCTTCGCCGACCTGACGAGAGTCCGCGAGGGAGGAGCCAGAGCGTTGGGCAGTACTCCCGCTCAGCTCAACGGCCTGAGAAACGGCATCGTCGGCGCCAGCACCCGGTATCTGAGCACCGGCGCGGTGCTGGCCCAAACCGGCGAAGATGGTTCGGTCGCGAGCGAGGCTATCGGTGCCACGTGCAGTGATGCAACCGCGACCGGTCCTGCAAAGTGTGTCTTCGGCAAGGATAATTTGCGAGAAGATACGACTTTCCATTTGGGTCCGGCAGGCTCAACGGATGATGAGGATGAGAATGTCGTGAGTTTCCGAAGTTTTACGGCGGACCGCCAGCCGGTTATGTTCTATCGTGAAACTTTTCTGTCTCAGGTCCGGACAACGCCCTCCGTGGAGGCCGACCGCAGGGAGGTCTACGAAGATGAAGACGGGCGGGAGTACCTTCTTACGGGCGATAACGTAACAAACAAGGCACTGACCGCTAAAACGGGGCTTCCGAGTGGAGTTGATCTTGATGATGCTCCAAGTTTCGCTGATCTGTTCGCGGTCTACGAAGATGATGACGACAACAGGTATCTTCTGACGCCTGATGCCGTAATGAACATGGATCTGACCAGTGTAGAGTTGCCGATGGGTGTTACGACCGCTCCGGATTTTGCGAGTCTGTCAAAGGTCAGGGAAAGCCTGGAAGATGATAACGAAGAATATGTGGGCTATGACGGCATGTTGCGGCACAGCATGTTCTTTGTCGGGGTATATCGGTTTTTCGATGATGAAGAGACAGAGACGCCGGCGCACGTGCGTTATGCAAACGCCTCGCTGGGCCGGATCTATGATGAAAATGCCATTGAGGACGGCATTCAGCCTCCCAGTGTCGAGTTGACCGGAGAGGGCGTCATGGTGGGCGTGGAAAGCAGGAAAACAAGCCTGGAGCATTACCTCGTCCAGGGCGATGTGAAAATTGACTATAAGCCTTCTGTTGAGGCAGACGACACGGTCACTCCGAATGTTATGGTAGCGGCCGCGAACATCGGCGTCAAAATCACGAACATCAAGAGGCTGAATGATGACGGGGAGGCCTGGTACGCGGGCACCCTCTATTCAGGGGCACTGACCTGGGAGGGCCTGACGGTCACGGACTCCAAATTCTCTGATCCTGGTCAGATGAATAATCTCGTGGCGGGCAGCCGCGGGGCACTTCAGGGCTCCCTTTATGGCACCAAGGCCGAGCCCGAGGTGGGCGGGGTCTTCCATCACGAAGGCACCTTGCACCAAATCATCGGTTCGTTCGGCTCCAAACTTGCGGAGCCGCCGGATGACGACGACGACTCGATGGACCCCATGTAGTGATTCGGCAGTGCGGGGAGTGGAGCAGGCGGCAAGGTGGCCCTCTGGCATCGGTGCCGACGACCACCCTGGCGGCGAGCCCGTCATCCGTAGCCTCTCCTGACCGCGAAGCCGTCCGCGTCCCTGTTGCGGGCCGGAATCCGAGAACCGGGAATTGGCTGGGGGAGAGGGATTCGAACCCCCGCTGGCGGAGTCAGAGTCCGCAGTCCTACCACTAGACGATCCCCCAGCGGTACGGTTAAAATTATACGCCCACCCAACAGGAGCAAGTCCCCATGGCAGACGAACCGGAAAACCAGGAAACCGAAGAAGAGGACGATCCCAACACCCTGCGCCTGGAGGCGCGGGAATACGATACGATCGGGCCGATACACTGCGGCGTGACCCGCGAAGGCCTGGTGGCGATTGGCGGGCAGCAGTTCAATATTGAGGACGGCGAGGAACAGACGGCCGAGCATGTCGGAATTACGGTGCGACGCGAAGGCGAGCAGTACACCTTCTCAAAGACGACATAAACTACTACGGGCGGAGCAAGCTCCGCCCACCCCATTTGAAACGATTAAGCCGCTGATTCGGCCGCAATCAGTGTGCCGATCCCTTCGCGTGTGAAGATTTCCAGAACCACGGCGTGAGGAGTCCGGCCGTCGATGATATGTGCGGTGTGGACGCCGGCGTTCAATGCGTCCAGCACGCAACGGGTTTTGGGCACCATGCCATCACTGATCGTCTCGTCGTCAATCAGGTTCTCTATGGCCGACGGGCCTAGATTGGTCAGCAATTCCCCTTCGGCATCCAGGACTCCGGACTGATTGGTCAGGATCATCAGCTTTTCGGCCTTCAGTGCGACCGCTATATGGCTGGCGACGGTGTCCGCGTTGATGTTGTAACTCTCGCCGTCGGCGCCGACCCCGACCGGGGCGATTACGGGGATCTTCCCGCCGTCCTCCAGTTCCTGGATCGGTCCGGGGTCGATACTTGCCACAGTCCCCGTATGGCCGAGATCGATAATTTCGGGCGCGTTCATTTCCGGAGAGAACTGCTTCAGTTTGAGCCGCTTGGCATGAATGAATCCGCCGCGCTTGCCGGTGATGCCGGCAGCACGCCCCCCGTGCTGGTTGATCAGTTCGACAATCTCCGTGTTGATGACATCACCGAGCACCTTCTCCACCACGTCCATGGTTTGCTTGTCGGTGACGCGCACGCCATCGACAAACCGACTCTCTATGCCGAGTTCCTTCAGGCGCTCTCCGATTTGGGGGCCTCCCCCATGTACGACGACGGGTTTGATGCCCACTTGTTGCATCAGCACCAGGTCGCGCGCGAAGCTGCTCTTCAGCGTTTCGTCGACCATCGCGTTGCCGCCGTACTTGATGACGACGGACCGGTCCGCGAAGGCCTGGATGTAGGGTAGGGCCTCAACCAGAACATGAACGGTCTGTTGGGCGGATTGCCGGTCCATGTGGTTTGCTCGGCCGGGCTACTGGAAGTATCTCAACAGTCTCAGCCTCAGGCCGGTTTCTCTGGCATCCGGTTCCTGAGGGATTTCGACGTAAGGTTCTTGGCTGCTGTCGAGGAGGCTGAAGACTTCTTTGTCATACTCGCTGTGGTACACCTCAACCTGCAGACCCATTTGTTCGGCAACCGACGTGTGCATACCTGCCCCGAAAGTCCAGGCAGTATAGTCCCTGTCGACTTTGTCGGCTCCCCTTGTATAAGATTTATCTTCCATTCCGTTTAGGCATCCACCGTCCGCGGAACACCCTTCGTAGGTAACGGTAAATTCACCCTTGACCCGATGAACGGCAGCCAGGACGTAGAGCCCGGAACCCTCTCCAAGCGCGGCGGTGAGAAAGTCAGGTTGCCCGCCTAGCCTGAAGCTCAGGCCGTGGCTGCGGTCTTTTTCGAAAGTCCAGAAATCCGGCCAACCTTCTCCAGATTGAGGCCAATCCGGATCGTCTGCTCCTCCCGCAGCCCTGGCGGAAGCATCTTGGACCCAAGGCAACCTTCCCCGCGCTTTCCCACTGTGATAAGTCAAGCTGACTTCACCGCTCCAATACAGGCTCCCGTAGTGGAGGGGGCTCTGGTATCCGGCCACGATCCCAAAACCGCTTGCCGTCTTGCTGTCGGAATCCCGGTTGTGGAAGATTCGCCCCATGGAAGGTGTCCCGTTGCTCGGATGGGTGTTGTCCGTCGTCTTTGAAAAAGTGGCATCCAGGTTTTCCACAGAAGCGGAAAGCCCGATATAAAACCCTTCATCCATGGCCCCGGAAAATCCGGGCGTAAGGGTCAACGCGACGGCGAGAATCGGGATTTTTGCTCTGTACATTTTTTCCTCCAATTCGATCCGAAAACTCCCATACGCGAAAGATCCGAGGATGGTATCAGAAAAAGTGGGTCGACTGCGAAGTGGTCGGAGTGAGAGGATTTGAACCTCCGGCCCCTGCCTCCCGAAGGCAGTGCTCTACCAGGCTGAGCTACACTCCGAAACCTCAGGTCGGGCGCGCATTGTACACCTGCCCAGAGGATACAGGTCCGTATTGCACCCCATTTTCCGAGTGTCCCGGGCATAAAAAAGCCCGTCGGCAGAGACTGCCGACGGGCCGGTTTGGAACCCGTTGGCTCAGTTGGTCTGAACCGTGATGCGCCGGGGCTGGGTGGCGGCGTGCTTGCCGATTCGAATGTGCAGCACTCCGTCCTTGCCATGCGCCTCGATAGCGTCCGGATCAACGTCGGCGGGCAGCTGGAAACTGCGCCGAAATGCGCCGTACACGCGCTCGGTACGACGATAGCGTTTCCCTTCGCCTTCACCGGTTTCAGCCAGGCGTTCGCCCTTGATCTGCAGGACGTCGCCATCCAGGCTGATTTCCACGTCTTCCGGCTTGATGCCGGGCAGGTCGGCCGTTACCAGATAGTGTTCGCCGAGGTCCTCAAAATCGACCGCAGGAATCCAGCCGGACTGGCCCTGGCCCTCGACATTGCTTGCAAAACCGGTTGAACAGTTGATTCCAGCGGCCCAGCGTCTCGAACGGGTCGAAATAAATGCTCGGATGCATGATTTACCTCCTTTGTAACCATCCTCGTCTATTTATTTAATGAGGAAGAGCGCGGAGGATTTCAAGAGGTGGAATTGGCCGGCTCGAACCGTCCCTGTCCCCGGTTTTTCTTGACCTGGTCGTGCGGATACAGCCTTCCGCCCATGGCGATGTAGGTGCCAAAGTCTGCGGTCAGCGCGGCGGCAATGGCGAAGCCGAGGTTGAAGGGGGCATCGGTCTGGCGGAACCGTGCGGGGCTCATGGCGCCGGTCAGCACGATGGTCTTGTCCGGAATGTCGGCCAGCACTGCCGCGGAATCCGCCATGGTGTCGGTGCCATGGACCACCACGAGCCGCGAAGCTCTGCAGCTTGCCGCCGCCGTGCGCAGGATTGCCCGGTCGTCGTCGGTCATGTCCAGGCTGTCCTTGCGCATCACCTCGATCAATTCCCAGCCGTCCTGCATGCCGGCTTCGGCCAGGATGTCTGGAGTACAAGGTGCTCCGATGGTGTAATCGCTCAGGGCGTCGTGGTAGACCTTGTCGAAGGTCCCGCCACAGGTCAGGATTGCCAGGGGAATCATGTGCGTGCGATGCGGTAGACCGCGCTACTCTATCATGGCTATCGAAAAAAGAGTTCGAAAGAGACAGACTTTCTACTCCAATTTTGGCCGCACATGATCGAATCGCCAGTCGGCACATGTGACCAACATCGCTGGTAACTGGTTTTACGCGGCTTTAACTTTGGAGCTGTTACTGCAAGTGTTATGGAGTTTGCGAGTATTCTGACGTTTCATTTCTTGGAATGATTGGACTTCTTCATCTCTCGCATATCTCCAGGATTGTGGAACCACAAATTTCTTAAATTGACTCCTTAGCGTCTCCAAGTCAATCGGGGTATCGTATTCCCAGACCTCAATTATTTCGAGGGCGTATGCAATGGTTCGTCCAGCATAGTAGGCATCAAAATCCGGCTTATCAACAGCCGCGAGTTCAGACACTTGGTTCCAAATTTTTTCAGGTGGCCCACTCCACACATGTCCAATATGAAAACCACCTCGTAGTTGTTTGACCGGACTAGAAACATAAATAAATACAATACGGTCTTCCATACAGGATGTAATCTGTTTTCTTAACTCTGCTGCCTTGAGCCCCTGAAAGACAAGATCCGCATAATGAGGCTTTATGGAGAAAAGCAAGGGTGAATTTCTTTTTTTCATGATTAATCCGGATAGCCGAGTTGCAACAGTTCTCGAAACACTTTAGGTGGCAATTCTGATACAGACTGCAGCTGAAGCGCAGCCTGATTTTTTTCCATTATATTCTGTAGTTGACTCAATGATATTTGCTCGCGAAGAGGGAGTGTGTGAGAAAATTTCAAAGCCATTATTTCCTTTGACACATCGCCATCACACATCTCGTAGATATCTTTCCATTCCAGTACTCCAGATTTTTTGAATTTTTTAAAAAGCTCTTTAGGTCCACCGATCTCCACATCGTCGAGCCAAGATACAGCTACAATTTTTTTAATATCACGGCTGACATACCACAGAATCTGGGCAGGAGCTTGGATCATCCTATGCCGGGTTTTCTTTCGATAATACACGTTATCCCAGCGTAGCAATACGCGGATATCACCTCCAAAAAGATCGTTAGCCGATTGAGAACTATTTATAAGGCTAATTGCGTAGCCAGGTCGCACTGGCACCAAAAAGGCACGTTTGCAGGTCGATAAAACTAGAGGGGAACAGTGCCTCTCAAGCTCCGTGTCCGACATATTTTTGTAGATGTCGGTGATGGTGGGATGCAGCTCAGAAATTCTAGCCAACGTAGTCTTGCGGTCGAGTGTACGTGTGAAGCAAAATCTCACAAAAATATCCCCACTTTTTTCGAATCCCATTTCTGATATGGATTAATCTGTCTTTGGCAGTTTATAGTAACATCCTGCATAGGGTCAGTTTCAGTTTCGGTCGCACCCTGAGCCCAAGCCGCGGGAGGCACATACGACGACGGTCAATCACTCTGATATTCGCGGGTTG
>JAPONY010000018.1 GCA_026713705.1 Gammaproteobacteria bacterium | reverse complement strand
GCGCCGCGCCCGCCCGGCAACCGATCTGATAGAGGATTCATTATCAGACGAAAATGCCCAATCTACCGGGCTCAAACCGAAATCGCGACCCCTAAAGGCGGCCTGATGAAGGAAAATCTAACAAATCTGACGTACACCCCGTATTGGATTAAATGCGCTCGCTGGTACGCCACACAACTCGAGAACGAAGGGCGAAGACAAGCGCATGAATCGCGCGACCTTGCTTGCATGGGCAGTCCTATGGTAGTTTGGGCGCTTTCTACGCCATGAAGAGACACGGATGATGGCGAGCGCCGTCTTGCTTGTAACCGCGAAAGACGGAAATGCTGGTTCCCGCAATCTGGAGAGATTCGCCCTCGAGTATTTCGTGCCTAGTTTGCCCCGAGCAATCTCACGTGTTTGTTTTTGACGCGTATGTTCTGTCCGGAGGGGATAGGATCCCACGATGAGAGCGCTAGATCGTCTGCTTAAGACCTACCGGACCGCCTCGCTCAGCGAGCGAGACAAAGGAACTGCATTCGAGAAGCTAGTCGCCGCATGGCTGACTACCGATCCGGTGCAGACGCAACGCTTCAAGCGCGCCGAACTCTGGTCTGATTGGGCGCGCCGCCAACAGCAGGACCGCAGCGACACCGGGATCGATCTTGTGGCAACGCGGCATGACGGAAAGCTTGCCGCCATTCAGTGCAAATTCTTCGATCCTGACCGGCGAATCAGCAAGGGTGACATTGACAGCTTCATTTCGGCATCGGCGAAGCACGCATTCGCCGAGCGACTGATCGTTGAGACCACCGAAGTGGCGTGGAGCGAAAAGGCCGAGGTGATGCTCCGGGATCAGGTGATCCCCACGACACGTATCGGCGTACGTGACCTGCGGGACAGCCTCGTCGATTGGTCGAGGTTCGAGGCAACCCGCGAGATTGTGCGCCCGGAGCCGAAAAAACTGCGCGGGGATCAGATCGAGGCGTTGGAAGCAGTAAAGGCAGGATTAGCCGAGGCTGACCGGGGCAAGCTCATCATGGCCTGTGGCACCGGAAAGACCCTGACCGGCTTGCGGATTGCCGAGGAGTTGGCGGGTTCTGGCGGACGGGTGTTGTTTCTGGTGCCGTCCTTGGCGCTGATGTCGCAGACGGTCCATGAATGGTGTGCCGATGCGGTCCTGCCGCTCACAAGCCTTGCTGTATGTTCGGATGCCCAGGTGGGCAGGCGTCGCCGGGCCCGGGATGATGTGGCAGAGCTTGAGGTGACGGATCTCGCTTTCCCGGCGACGACGGATCCGGAATCACTGGCGCGGGTAGAAGCTAGCTCGGACAGCAACGCAATGCGCGTCGTTTTTGCGACGTATCAATCGATTTCGGTCATTGCGAGCGCACAGGAACGCCACGATCTTCCTGATTTCGACTTGATTGTCTGCGACGAAGCCCATCGTACGACTGGCGTGACGTTTGCGGGCGAGGATCAGTCGAATTTTGTGAAGGTGCATGACAACGAGGTTATTCGGGGACGCAAGCGACTCTACATGACGGCCACCCCCCGCATCTATGGCGAGAATGCGAAGTCAAAGGCAAGCGATGTGAAGGCGGTTCTGGCTTCCATGGACGATCCGGATGTGTACGGCGAAGTTTTGTTTCACCACGGATTCGCGCGTGCAGTCGAAAGAGATATTCTGACGGATTACCGCGTGATCGTTCTTGTCATGGATGAAGGTGAAGTGAATGCGGCTGTACAGAAACGTTTGGCTGACGAAGACAGCGAACTTGTTCTCGATGACGCAACGAAAATTGTGGGGTGCTGGAAAGCCCTGTCCAAGACGGGGCTGACAGAAGGTGCCACTGATGACACAGGACCGATGTGTCGTGCTTTGGCGTTCTGTCAGGGCATCAAAAAATCGAAATTGATCCGGAGCGAATTCGAGCAGGTAGTCGAAGAATTCCAGAAACAAGGCAACGGCGAAGACCGAAACGACTTTACTTGCGAGGTTCGGCACGTCGACGGCACCTACAATGCCCGAGATCGAGGGCAAAGGCTCGATTGGCTCAAGGAAGATGCAGGAGAGAATGTCTGCCGAATCCTGAGCAATGCCCGGTGCCTAGTTGAGGGTGTCGATGTCCCGGCCCTAGACGCGATCCTATTCCTCCATCCGCGTAACAGCCAGATCGACGTGGTGCAGGCGGTCGGCCGGGTGATGCGCAAGGCGCCGGACAAACGGATGGGTTATGTCATCCTTCCGGTAGGCATTCCACCGGGAATCCCTGCAGATCAGGCGCTGAACGACAACCGAAAATACCGTGTCGTTTGGCAAATACTCAACGCTCTTCGAGCCCATGATGAAAGGCTAGACGCCGTGATCAACCAGGGTGGCTTGGGTCAGGATGTCAGCGACCGCATCACGATTCTGGATGGCAGATCGCCCGCTGATAATGCTGAGCTTGAGAAAATAACAGCGAGGGTGGAAGACTTGCCGAGTCCGCCTCGTCGCCAGCGTTCAGAAATCGGTTCCGGGGGAGGGGACGACACCAGAGGACGGATAGACGAGGTAGAAATATTGCCGCTGATCATCGACGATTTTTCACGGGCCGTCATGGCAAAGATCGTCGAGAAATGTGGGA
This sequence comes from Gammaproteobacteria bacterium, assembly GCA_026713705.1. GTDB lineage: Bacteria > Pseudomonadota > Gammaproteobacteria > Poriferisulfidales > Poriferisulfidaceae > Poriferisulfidus. The sequence goes on along the minus strand of JAPONY010000018.1, from coordinate 30,920 downwards.
CTCGCGAATACTGGGAAGATTGGGCGAAGGATGTGGCCGAGATTGCAGAACGGCATGTAACTCGGATTACCGATCTTGTTTCGCAGCCGGAAAGTGATGCCAGCAAGTTCTTTCAGGATTTTCTTCTGGAGGTTCGCGATGATCTCAACGAATCGGTGACAGAGTCTGATGCCATCGAGATGCTGGCACAGCATTTGATTACCCGACCCGTGTTTGACGCCTTGTTCGAGAATCATGCCTTTGTGGAGCAGAATCCTGTTTCGGCCGCGATGACGGAGGTGCTCTCGGTAATTGATGAGGCGCAGGTCGAGCGCGAGGCGAAGCAGTTGGAAGGGTTTTACTCCTCTGTGCGCAGACGGGCGTCCGGCGTCACCGACCCACAAGCCCGGCAGAAACTGATCGTCGAGCTCTATGACAAGTTTTTTCGAACCGCGTTTCCACGTGCTACGCAAATGCTCGGGATCGTCTATACGCCAGTCGAAATCGTGGACTTCATCATCCGCTCGGTGGATGAAGTCTTGCGGGCTGAGTTCAAGCAATCACTTGGCTCCGAGGGCGTCCATATCCTCGACCCTTTCGTCGGGACAGGCACCTTCATCACCCGCCTACTACAGTCCGGTTTGATTGCTCCTGAGGATCTGGAGCGCAAATACCGGGAGGAAATTCATGCTAACGACATTATCCTGCTTGCCTATTACATTGCGGCGATCAACATAGAGACGGTGTTTCATGCGGAGGCTAAGAAGGATGAATATTTGCCATACGAGGGAATTTGTTTGACTGACACTTTCGCCTTGCATGAAGGCGACGATGAACTGTCTTTCTATATGAAAGACAATACCGACCGACGGGAGCGCCAGAAAGAAACAGACATTCGGGTGATCATGGGCAATCCGCCGTATTCGGCGGGCCAAAAAAAAGAAGACGATAATGCGAAAAACGTTGTATATTCACGACTCGATCAACGGATCCGATCGACTTATGCGGAACGCTCTGAGGCGGGCCTGCTACAGAACCTCTATGACAGCTACATTCGGGCGATCCGCTGGGGTAGCGACCGCTTGGGTGAAGCCGGGGTGATGGCTTATGTTTCCGGCAGTGCATGGATAGAACGCTCCTTTGCCGATGGATTACGCAAATGTTTGGCGGAGGAGTTCGCCAGCATTCATGTCTTTCACCTCCGAGGTGACATTCGCAAGAACATGTTGTCCGGTGGTTTGGCGGGTGAGGGCCAAAATGTGTTTGGCCAAGGAACGATGACAGGAGTCGCCATCACCGTCTTCGTCAAGAATCCGGATGCGGAGAAGCAGGGGCATATCTTCTTCCACGACATTGGCGATTATCTGGATCGGAAGCAAAAACTCGGCATCATCGAACATTTTGGAAGTATCCGTGGGATTGGGGAAGTGGACGGGTGGACCAAAATTATGCCTGATGAGCATGGGGACTGGTTGGATCATCGTGATCCGGGCTTCGATGCATATCCGAAGATTGGCGACAAGAAAAACAAGACCAGGCAGGTTTTGTTTGGCAACTATTCCCTAGGTGTGGTCACCAATCGGGATCCTTGGTGTATCAATCCCTCAAAATCAGCACTGGCCGAAAATATCAGGGCGACGATCGATTTCTACAATGCCGAACTTGAGAGATGGATAGATGTGGAGGATAACGCCCGCAATAGTCGAACGACTTTGCCGAAAGTAGATGATTTTGTTTCGACTGATCCCAAGAAAATCAGTTGGACTAGAGCCCTTAAACAAGATTTGCAGAAGCAAAAAAGCCTAAACTTGAGTGACGGGCAGTTCGTACCTTGTGTTTACCGCCCTTTTACCAAGCAGTGGCAGTTTTATAGTCGACGTTTAAATGAAATGGTCTACCAAATGCCCAGAATCTTCCCCGATAGTGAATTGCCTAACCGCGCGATTGCGGTCACAGGGAAAGGGGGGCGCTCGGGTTTTTCAGTCTTGATGGTGGACGCACTGCCAAACCTACATACGGTAGATACGGGCCAGTGTTTTCCTTTCTGGCTCTACGAGAAAACTGCACCAACAGAAGACTCTTTGTTCACGGGTTCTGACGACAATAGCAATTGTCGTCGTGAAGCCATTACGGATTATGGCTTGGAGCGCTTTCAGTCAGCCCATCCAGATGAAGCCATTACTAAGGAAGACATCTTCCATTACATTTACGGTCTGTTGCATTCCGAAGATTACCGTAGCCGGTACGCCGCAAACCTCACCAAAGAACTACCGCGAATTCCTTGTATAAATCGGGTAGAGGACTATCGTGCTTTTCGTGACGCGGGCAAACGGCTCGGCGAGTTGCATGTCGGCTATGAGTCGGTTGAACCTCATGCCCTCACCCTCGAAATTGATGCCAAACAGATCGAGGCCAACTTGGAGGCGGCCTACCGGGTCACGAAAATGCGGCACCCGGGGTCAGGAAAGAACAAAGACCGATCGACGGTCATCTACAACGCGCACGTCACCATTCGCGACATCCCCGAGGGGGCGTGGGACTATGTCGTGAACGGCAAGCCTGCGTTGCAATGGGTCATGGAACGCCAGTGTGTCCAGACCGACAAGGCCAGCGGCATCGTCAGCGATGCCAACCGCTACGCGATCGAGACGGTGGGCGACCCACGTTATCCACTCAACCTGTTCCTGCGAGTCGTTGCGGTCAGCTTGGAGACGATGAAGATCGTGCGGGCTCTCCCTGAATTGGTTATCGAATGAACGAGAGCCGGGGGATCAGGTGTGCATCCACGTGTCCACCCAGCCAAATACGACTGCGCAGACACCTAGAACCATTTCGGGCAGAGGACTGACGGTAAAATGCAGGGACAATCTCCCTGCCTATGAGCATTACGGTCCGATTTTTTGCCAGCCTCCGCGACCGGGTCGGTCTTGAAAGCATCGAAATCGATGCGGACGACCTGGGCAGTGTGCAGGACGTCTGGCAGGCTCTGGTCGAACAGGAGCCGGACGCAAGGGTACTCGCGGCGGTCAACGCCCGGCATGCCGCGCTTGACGCAAAGATCCAGGATGGTGATGAAATCGCATTTTTCCCCCCTGTCACGGGCGGCTGAGCTGCCTCCAATCCCCCCCAAAGGAGTTTGACCTTGAACATTTCGCTTGATCACATGCCGCTGGTGCTGGGGGTTGCCGGACTATTGGCGGCCCTTCTTCTGTACCGCATCATCCTGCGCTATCCCGCAGGCCACGGACGGGTAGCCGAGATCGCCCGGGAAATCCAACAGGGAGCCATGGCGTTCATGCGCCGCGAGTATCTGGTGATGTACCTGTTCATCGCGGTCGTCGCGGTCGCCATCGCCGTGTCCGATCTGGGCGTCCACACCATGGCCGCCTTCCTGACCGGCGCGGCCTGCTCGTCGCTCGCCGGCCTCATCGGCATGTATACGGCGACCCGCGCCAATGTCCGGACGGCTGTGGCGGCCAACATGGCCGGTGCTCCGACCGCGCTGTCCCTGGCCTTCTACGGCGGCTCGATCATGGGCCTGACCATCGCCGCGGTGGGCCTTCTGGGCCTGGGCTCGCTCTACCTGATCTACGGACAGGATCCGGCGACGGCCCATATCATCCACGGCTTCGGCATGGGTGCATCTTCCGTGGCCTTGTTCTCGCGTGTCGGTGGAGGCATCTTCACCAAGAGCGCGGATGTGGGCGCGGACCTGGTCGGCAAGATCGAGGCGGGGATTCCGGAAGACGACCCCCGGAATCCGGGAGTCATCGCGGACAATGTGGGCGACAATGTCGGCGATGTCGCCGGCATGGGATCGGACATCTTCGAGTCGTACTGCGGATCGATTATCGCGACCATTGCTTTGGCTTCCACCCTGCCGGCGGTGATGCTGGCGGACTTGGGTCCCCAGCAGGTGCTGATGTTCCTGCCGCTGGCGTTGGCGTCGGTGGGCCTCGTGTGCTCCATGATCGGCATCCTGCTGGTCCGCAGCCGGGTGCAAAGCCGGCCTGATGCCGCCTTGCGCTTGGGCACTTTCGGTTCAGCCGTGCTGTTCATCGTGCTGGCGTACTTCATCATCGGACAGTTCGGGCTGGCTTCCGGGATCTGGACCGCAGTGCTGGCCGGTGCCGTCGGCGGCATCATCATCGGCCTAGTGACGGAATATTTCACGGCGGGTTCGCCGGTGCGGCGGATCGCCGCTGCGTCGGAGACCGGCCCGGCCACGGTTATGATCCGGGGTCTCGCGACCGGCATGCAGTCGGTGGCTGTGCCGGTACTGTCCATTGCCGCCATCATTTATTTCGCGCATATGGCAGCAGGCCTCTACGGGGTCGGGATTGCCGCGGTCGGGATGCTGGCCACGGTCGGCATGACCATGGCGATCGATGCTTACGGGCCCGTGGCGGACAACGCGGGCGGCATCGCGGAAATGGCGGAATTGGGCGAAGAAACCCGCCACATCACCGACACGCTCGACGAAGTCGGCAACACGACGGCCGCGATCGGGAAGGGGTTCGCGATCGGTGCCGCAGCGCTTGCGGCGCTTGCCATCATCACGGCGTTCCTGGCTGAAGTCGCCCACGGCCAAGGCGCGGCCGTCGAACTTCGGCTGAACGATCCGCTGGTGCTGGTCGGCCTGTTCATTGGCGGGACGTTCCCGTTCATTGTCGCGGCGCTCACCATGACCGCGGTGGGAGACGCCGCGTTCGAGATGATCAAGGAGATCCGCCGCCAGTTCAAGGAGATTCCGGGCCTGCTGGAAGGCACCGGAAAACCGGACACGGTCCGTTGCGTGGATATTGCGACGAAGGCGGCGCTGGTCAAGATGATCCCGCCCGGGGCGCTGGCCGTCATCGCGCCGGTGGTGGTCGGGTTCGGATTAGGCCCGCAGGCACTTGGCGGGATGCTTGGCGGCGCGCTGCTCGGTTGCGTGTTGCTGGCGTTGATGATGGCGAATGCAGGCGGGGCTTGGGACAACGCCAAGAAGTATGTCGAAAAAGGTCATCACGGCGGCAAGGGATCCGAGTCGCACCATGCTTGCGTGGTCGGCGATACGGTTGGTGATCCGTTCAAGGACACGTCCGGGCCGTCCATGAACATCCTGATCAACGTCATGGCGATCGTCAGCCTGGTGATTGCGCCGTTGCTGTAAGGGCGCGCGAAAAGCGGATTGCGGCCTAGTCCTCGGACTCCACCACGTCGCCCGTGGTCACGAGGAAACGCCAGACCAAGGCGCCAGCCTCGCCTTCCAGCGTCAGTGCGGCGTCCATGATTGCCACCATGGCCTCGCAGAACCGGGAGTGCGCGGTATCGCCGGGACGCAAGGCGCTCATCAGCTCAGGGTCGGTGTCCTGCGCCTCGAGCGTGGCGTACAACAGATTCAGGTCCTCGGCCCGGGTTTCCCGCCATTGCCGGGGCGCGCCACGCGCCTGCGCCGCCGCGTTGATAAATGACTCGATGTAAGCGCTGACCGGCTCGCGGTATGCGGGGTTGTCGTCGTCGGCAAGTGCCTGCACGCCCTGATATTCGTACGCAAGGCACCGCTCGGCTCCGTCGATCCGGTCGATCAAAGCGAGCAGGTCTCGACGCTGTATAACCAGCGTGCGCCAGTCGACCGGGTCACCTTGGCGCACCAGTTCGTTGTAGCGCGCCCAGTTCCGGTGCGAGGCCTGCGCTAGGGCCAAACTGGCCTGTTTCGGGTCGTCGTGGCGCTTGAGTTCGACCAGTTGCGAGATCAGGGCGTCGTAATGCTCCGGGAAGTGACGCGCCTGTGCTTTCAGGGCCGCATCGTCGGCCTGATCCAGCATCAGCCGCACCGCCGCGCGCGACAGCGGCATCTGGGTTTCTTCTTCCTGCGCGGGCAAACTGGAGCCTGCCACCATCAGCGCAAGAGCCAAGGCAATCCGGAGGTTCATGCGGGAGCCTTCAGAAGGCGTGCCCGCAGGCTGGACAGCTTGTTTCGGAAATCATCCATGATCAGGTAGAAGCAGGGCAGGACCAACAAGATTAGCACGGTCGCGAACAGCAGGCCGACCCCCAGGCTGATCGCCATCGGGGCCAGAAACCGTGTTTGCCCGCTCGAGAAGAAGATCAGCGGCGAGACTCCGAAGAAGGTGGTCAGCGTGGTCAGCAGAATGGCGCGGAAACGCGCCCGGCTGCCGAGCAGCACCGCTTCGATGCGCTCGTGCCCGCGCTGGCGGAGCTGTTTCACGAAATTGATCAGGATCAGGGAGTCGTTGACCACCACCCCGGCCAGCGCGAGCATGCCGATCAATGACAGAAACTGCAGATGGATCCCCGCGGCGTAATGGCCGACCACGACGCCGATCAGCGCGAACGGGATCGCGGCGATCACCACCAGCGGGTCGAGCAGGGACCGGAACAGGGCGGCCAGGATGAAGAAAATGATCGCCAGTGCCGCGTATGCAGCGCGCTTCATGTCGGCGATCGCGATGTTCGTCTCGCGCTTTTCGCCCAGATAAGTCATCCGGTAGTCGCTCAGGGGCTGGAAGCGGCTGGCGAATTCCTGGTCCAGAAGCGCCGTGACGGCCCCCGGCGAGGTGACGGCCGGGTCGACCTCGGCCGTGATGGTCGCCATGCGCTCGCCGTCGCGTCGCCGCACCGTGGCCAGGCCGCGGGCCGTGGTGATGTCGGCCACCTCGTCAAGGTAGACCACGCCGCTGTCCGTGGTAATGGGCAGGCGGTCGAAAGCCGCGGAGTCATGCCGCATGGTATGCGGATACAGCACCCGGACCGGCACGCGTTGGTCGCCTTGGCTGATGTAGACCACCTTGTCGCCCTGGTAGCCCATGCGGACGGCCGCACCGAGTTCGGCCTGGGTGATGCCGAGCTCCCGCCCGCGCGAATTCAGGGCGTACTGGTATTCAACTTTCCCGGGGTCCAGGTCGTGGCGGGCGTCTTCAACGCCGGGAAGGCGGGCCAGGAATTCTCGAACTTGTTCAGCGTATCGCTGAAGCTGGTCCAGCTCCGGCCCGATGATGCCGACCTCGATATCGGCACCGGCAGGCCCGGCCTGATCCCTTTGGAAAGAGACACGCTGAATCCCGGGCACCGTCTTCAACGTGGTCCGGACCTCGTTCTGGATCTGCTCGGTCGTGCGTTCGCGCACACCCCGGTTTTTGAATTTCATGTTGATCAGCGGGGCGACGTAGGCTTCGATCCATCCGTCCGGCGCCGGATCCGTCAGGTTGACGCTGATCTGCACGTAATGAGTGCTCAGGGAGTACTGGTCGAAGCCGATCATGTTCACCCCGACGTTGGTCTGCAGGCTCTTCAGTTCATGCGGTTCGATGACACCGTAGATGGCATTCTCGATACGCTCCGCCAGGACATTGGAGTCGGCCAGGCCATAGGTATTCGGCCCTTCGGCGTTGATCAGGAACCGATTCGTCTTGACATCGGTGAACTGGGTGTACGGCATCCGGGTGAACAGGAAAGCCAGTGTGACCAAGAGCACCCCAATCGTTATGCTGGCCACCAGGTAGCGATTCCGCACGCCCCATTCGAGCAGGACGTGGTAGCGATCCAGGAAGGCATGCCAGTGTTCCGTGTTGTGCGAGGTGTGGCGCAGCTTGAGGATTTCGGCCGCATGCGACGGCAGGATCAGGAACGCTTCCAGCAGGGAGCCGAACAGTGCCGCGACCACCACGACCGGGATGACCGCGATGAACTGGCCGAGGATTCCAGAGACGCCCAACAGAGGGAGAAATGCCGCGACCGTGGTGAAGATCGAGGCCAGCACCGGCCACATGACCTCCCGCGCGCCGATATAGGCGGCCTCGTGCGCTTCCATCCCTTCCTCCATATGGCGGTGGGTGTTTTCGGAGATGATGATGGCGTCGTCCACGACCAGCCCGAGCACGACCAGGAAGGCGAACATGCTGACCATGTTGATGCTGTGCCCGAACATGGCCATCACGATCACGGCGGTCAGCATGGCCACGGGAATCCCCAAGGCGGTAATCAGGGCCATCCGGAAGTTGAGAAGGAAGTAAAGCGAGAAAAGCAGCAGCATCAACGCCACGACGCCGGAGGCCTGCACGGTGTTGATGCGGGTTTCGATCAGCCGCGACATGTCCATGAAGAAACTGGCGCGCACGCCTTCGGGCAGAGCAAACTGCGCGATCTCCTCGCGGACCCGGGTGGTGACGTCGTGGGTGGAAGCGTGGGCGCTCTTGGAGACGGTCATGTTGACCGCTTGCATCCCGTTGAAGCGCCCCCGGGTAATCGGTTCTTCCAATTGCATGGACACCCGGCCCAGGTCGCGGATCCGCAACTGGCCGCCTTGCGCGTTGTGCCGCACCACGACCTCGCCGATGGCCTCGATCCCCTCCGCGCCCAGGCCGCGCAACAGAATCTCGCCTTCGGTGCTGCGAATGATGCCGCTGGGCGTATCGCGCAGGTTGCCGCGCAGGGCCGCAGAGATCTCGTTCAGCGTCACCCCCCGTGCGGCCAGCTCATGCGGGTCCAGTTCCACCCACGTCTCCCAGTCCCGGTTGCCGGTCACGCCGACGCCGGACACCCCGGGGATCTGCTGCAGGCTCCGCCGCAGCCGGTCGGCCACGTCGTACAGCAGCGGCATCGGCGCTTCGCCGTGCAGGGCAATGCTGATGGCCGGGAACAGATGCTTGAGCTGGCTGACCTGGGGCGTGTCGGCGTCTTCCGGGAAATCCTCGATGGCGTCGATTTCCGTACGCATCTCCCGCAGCAGTTCGTCCGGGTCGGCACCCTCCATCAGCTTGTACTGAATGGTGGACAGGCCCTCCTGGGAACGCGAGGTGACCGAATCGATGTCGACGAGGAAGTCCAGGGCCTCCTCAATCGGGATGGTGATCTGCCGCTCGATCTCCTCCGGCGAAGCGCCCTCGAACGTGGTGCGGACCTGGAGAACGTTGCGGTCGAAGACGGGGAACACCTCCTGCGGCATCGAGTGCCAGGCCAGCACGCCCAGCACCAGCACCAGCACCAGCACCAGGTTGACCAGCAGCGCGTTATGCAGCGAGAAGCGGATCATGGTGCGCGAACGCGCACGGAGCGGCGCACGTCCATGGCCGCGGCATCACGGGCGACGATCCGGTCCCCTTCCTTCAGTTCCGATTCGACCACCTGCCAGACGCCCACGCGGGGGCCAGGCGTGATGCCGATGCGTTGCAGCGACTGCCCGTCGATGCGGAATACCGCTTGGCCCGCGGCATCCACTCGCAAGGCTTCCACGGGGACCACCAGAGCATTCCTGAGGACCGGCAGCGGCAGGCGGGCGACGGCCAGTTGCCCGGGTGCCGCGCGGTTGCCGGGGATCCGGATGCGCAGGGCATGCGTAAAGGTGCGCGGGTCCGGGTCGGTCTGCAGCGCGACCAGGACTCCGGGGTGTTCCCGGTCTCCGGTTTTCACGGTGATCTTTTGGTTGAGCTCCAGCGCATTGGCGGTGGTGCCGTCGACTTCCACGTAGAAATCCAGCTCCGACACGTCGACCAGGGTGACGATGGTCTGGTCCCCGGTAATGCGGTCGCCGACCTCGGCCAGCACCGTGTTGACCTTTCCGTCGAAAGGTGCCGTCAGCCGGGTGCGCGCGAGGTCCCGGCGGGCCTGGTCGAATTTCGCCTTCTTCAGCGCCAGGCGTTGCCCTCCGGTATCGACCGAGTGCGTGAGTTCGGCCACCCGCGACTCCAGCTCGGTGAGTTTTTGTTCGGCGGCGTTGAGCGAAGATTTCGAGAGCAGCGAACGCTCGCCCAGGCGCATGTGGCGCGCGACTTCCTCGCGTTGCAGTTCGCGATGCCGGGTCGCCTGCTCCAGCTGAACCCGGTCCCGTTCGATGCCGCTTTCTTCCAGGCGCAATTCCGCCTCGGCAGTGCGCTCCCGGTCCTTGAAGTCCCGGTCATCGAGAATCAGCAGCGTGTCTCCGGCGGAGACCGTCATTCCGGGCTCGACTTCGCGCTGCAGTAATTGACCCGAGACCTCGAAGCGCAACGTTGCGCTGCGGCGCGGCTGGAGGCGGCCCGTGAAGGTGGCGGACGGGGAAACGTCCTGTCGTGCCACCGTGTATGCCTCCACCGTCAGGCTTGGCAGGTCGGTCAGGGTCGCTTCCGGCTGCGGCGCGGTGGCGATCAGGGTGTAAGCCGCGAGGCCGAACAGGCCGAGAACCCCGATCGACCACAACCCCGGCCTGTTCGACGGGAGAAACCGGCGGAGCCTGCCGCGCGGGCCATCGGGGAGGGAGAGGGAAGGCACGATGAAGTTGAACTGAAAGGTAAAACAGTAGAATACACTACGGCGGCATCAGGCCGCAAGATTGTTTTTATGCTGATTTTTCGCCGCATCCTGCTTTTTCTGGCCTTGGGGACTTGGGCGTCGGGGGCGGCGGCGCAGGATGCCCTGCCGCTTCCGGAACCGCTCGAGCCCGCGCACTGCGGGCCGAGAGAGATCGGCACGGATGCCGGCAGAAACGGTGAATTCGAGATGGAGGCAGGGCAGATGAAGCGCGAGGGAGATCGGGTGGAGTTGAGTTCGGACGTGCGTCTTCGGCACGGCCCTTGGCGCGCCCGCGCGGAGTCCATCGTTGCGGACGTAGACAAGGAACACGCCGAACTGGACGGCGGCGTTCACGTGAGCGGGCCGGGCGTAGTGATGGAGGCCGAACGGATGAAACTGGATTATGGACGGAAGCATGCGGAAGTGGAAAACGCCCGCTTCCGGGTGGCCAGTGGCGCGGCCGGGCTGGCACGGAGGCTGGTTCGCTCCGAGGACGGCCTGGTGGAGGCCGAGTCGGTGATCTATACCACTTGCGCCCTGGACGACCCGGACTGGAGCCTGCATGCGGGGACGGTCCGGATCGATCCGGAGCAGAGGCAGGGGGAAGCGCGAAACGCGACGCTGAAGGTCGGCTCCGTGCCGATCCTGTACCTGCCCTGGATCGGGTTTCCGATCGGAGATGCGCGCAAGAGCGGCTGGCTGGTCCCGGAGGTGGGGACCTCCGACGACCTGGGCTATTCGCTGGAGCTGCCGTACTACCTGAACCTCGCCCCGCACTACGATGCGGTGCTGTCGACCCGCTACATGGGAAGGCGCGGCCTCCAGATCAAGCCGAGCGGCCGCTACCGGACGCATCACGGAAGCGGTGCGGTCAGGGCCGAGTTCCTGAGCGACAACAAGGCCGACGATGACCGCTACCTGATGCACTGGCGCCACAGCGGCGTCCGCCCGAGCGGGTGGGACTACCAGGTGAACTACACCGATGTCTCCGACCGCGAGTACCAGGAGGACTTCAGGTCGGGCATTCACGGCTTGTCGGTGACCCGGCTACGTCAGGAAGCCGGCATCGCCTGGCGCTCCAGCGATTGGACTTTCAGCGCCGAATTGCAGGGAAGCGATCCGCTCAAGGACGAAATCGAGCAATGGGACCGAATGCCGAAAATCCGGACTAAGGGCACTTTCCGCGTGCCGTCGATCGGGCTGGTTCTGTCGCCGTCGCTGGCGGTGGACGCATTCCGGGGCGATCTGGACACGTTGCATTATCAAGGTGAGCGCTACGATGCCTCGCTGGTGATGTCGCGACGCTTCGCCGGGGCCGGTTGGCAGGTCACGCCCCGCCTGCAGTGGCGCCACACGCACTACGACCTGACTTATTCAGACACGGCAGAAGCGGCGGCGGAAGACTTGGACGTAAACCTTGATCACTCGCCAAGCCGGACCCTGCCGATCTTCAGCGTCGACGCCCGGGCGCGCTTTGAGCGCCAGCTGGAAAATGGTGCCCTGCAGACACTGGAGCCGCGGCTCTTTTACTTCAACCGCCAGCGTCGCGACCATTCGGACATTCCGATCTTCGATTCCCGGCGGATGGAACCCGACTTCGATACCATGTTCCGGATTGCGCGGGCCGTGGGACCCGACCGGGTCGGTGCTGCCGACCTTATGGCGGCGGGACTCACGACGCGGATCATCGATCCGGCCTCAGGCTATCTCAAGTTGCGGGCGCGGCTCGGGCGGATCTGGTATTTCCGCTCGCCGGGCGGCCTCATCAAGGGAGGCGAGGGCGACGACTCGAAATCCGCCTGGGCTGCGGAGGTTGAGGTGCGGCCGGTGCCGCAGCTCGAGATACGGACCGCACTACGTTTCGACCCGGGCCATGAGGGGGACAACACGACTTGGGCTTCCCACATGATCGGCTGGAATGGTGCAAACGACGAACGCTTTCAGGTACGCTACCTTCGCCGGGCCGGGGGCGTGGAGTACGTAGGGAATCCGGTACTGGAGGAGCCGGGCGAGCCGGCGTTGGAACAGGCGGACGCGCAGGCGCTGATGCCGCTGGGCGGCAACTGGCAGCTGGCCTTCCGCTACCGTTACGATTTGCGCGAAAGCCGCAGCATCGAACTGTTGAGCGCCCTGGAGTACCAGGGGTGCTGCATGACGGTGGGGGTCGGGGCCTGGAAGGTGCGCAGGGACGGGGAAGATCCGGGCGAGGAATACAAAAGCCGGTTGCTGCTGCGGGTTAGTTTCCACGGCTTGACCGATCTGGGCCAGGATGTCATGACGCACCTGCGGGGGGAACTGGATGGGGAGCCGGTATGGTCCCATTGATCCGTTGTACGGCCTTTATCCTGGCGATGGGCACCGGAGTCGCGGCGGCTGAACTTCTGGATCGGGTGGTGGCGGTGGTCGAAGACGACATCATCACCCAGGCGGAGCTCGAAGAACGCGTCTCGATCATCGCGAAGCAGATCCAGCAGGGCGGGACGCCGTTGCCGCCGCGCGACCAATTGATCGCCCAGGTGCTGGAATACATGGTGATGGCCCGCCTGCAGTTGCAGCTTGCCGCAAAGCGCGGAATTTCCCTGCCGTCCGACGCGGTGGTGAACGAGATCCGGTCGCTTGCGGAACGCAACAGGATGGACCCCCGGGAATTCCGGCGCCAAATAGAACGGCAAGGCATTCGTTTCTCCAGCTTCTACAACTACCTTCACGAACAGCTGCTGACCCAGCACGTGCAGCAGCTGGAATCCCGTCGTCTCGTGCGGGTGACCGAAGAAGAGATCGACAATTTCATTCGGTTGCATGCCGATCGCCTTCAGACCGACACCCGATACCATCTGACTCACATTCTGATCGCAGTGCCGGGGCAGCCGGACCCTGCGGAGATCGGACGGGTGCGCGACAAGGCCCAACGCCTGGCCGAGCGGGTGCGCGGCGGAGAACGTTTCGAGAGCCTCGCCCTGACCGAATCGGACGGCCGCAATGCCCTCAAGGGAGGCGATCTGGGTTGGCGCTCCGCGGCGGAATTGCCCGGGTTTGCCGCTGATGCCATTTCCAAGCTGGAGGCCGGCCAGGTCACCGATCCTCTCCGCAGCCCGAGCGGCTTCCACCTGTTCTACCTGACGGACAAGGAGGGCGGCGGGCAAATCATGGTGAATCAGACACGTTCGCGTCACATCCTGATCCGCACCAGCGCCATTGTCGACAACGATGAAGCCCTTGCTCAACTCAAGACCCTGAAAGACCGGATCGAGGGTGGCGACCAGTTCGAAAACCTGACCCGTTCGCATTCCGACGACATCGCCTCGGCGGCCGACGGGGGGGATCTGGGATGGACTTCGCCGGGGATGCTGGACCCTTACTTCGAGGAGCAGATAAACCGGCTGGAAATCGATGGGATCAGCGAACCGTTCCAGACCTCGTTCGGTTGGCATATCGTCCAGGTGCTGGAACGTCGCCGGATTGACGAGACCGAGTCGGCCTTGCGAACGCGTGCGCTGAACCACCTTGCCCGTTCCCGGGTCAATGACGAGATCGAAATCTGGCTGCGGCGGCTGCTGAACAATTCCTTTGTCCGCTACATGTCCGGAGAGCAGGGTGCCTGACCTGCGCGTGGCGGTGACTGCCGGCGAGCCCGGCGGAATCGGCCCGGATTTGATGCTGGAGTTGGCGAAGCGCCAAAATCCCGCCCGCTGCATCGTGTTTGCTGACCCGCAGCTCCTCCGGCAGCGCGCCGAGGAACTGGGACAGTCGGTTCGGGTCGTGGAATACCGCCCGGACGTCACTCCTCCGCCGGATGCGCTGGAGGTTCATGCCATCCCCATGCCGGGACAGGTCCGGGCTGGAGTTGCCGAGGCGGAGTTCGCCCCATATGTTTTGGAGTGCATCGCCGAGGCTGGACGTGTCTGCTTGGAGGGAGCATTCGACGCGCTGGTGACCGGGCCGGTGCAGAAAAGCGCGTTGTTGGCTGCAGGCCTGCCGTTTCGCGGCCATACGGAATATCTGGCCGAGCAGGCACATAGCGAGCCGGTCATGCTGCTGACCGCGGAATCCCTGCGTGTCGCGCTCGCGACCACACATCTCCCGCTGGCCGAGGTGCCGGAAGCCGTAACCCGGGAGCGCCTGGCCGGCATCTTGGACATCCTGATCGCCGGGCTGCAGTCGAGGTTCGGTCTGGCCCAGCCGAGGATTCGGGTGCTGGGGCTTAATCCCCATGCCGGTGAAGGCGGCCATTTCGGGCATGAGGAGCAGGAGGTCATCGCGCCAGCTATCGAGATGCTGCGCCGACGTGGCCATCAGGTGGAAGGGCCGGCTTCGGCGGACACGGCTTTTGTCGATCGCGAAGGAGTCGACGCATTTCTCGCCATGTATCACGATCAGGGTCTCCCGGTTCTGAAGACGCTCGGGTTTGGGTGTGCCGTGAACGTAACCCTGGGGCTGCCGTACGTTCGCACTTCGGTCGATCATGGCACGGCTCTGGACCTTGCGGGAACAGGCCGGGCCGATCCCGGCAGCTTGTTCGAGGCTGTCGATTCTGCAGTGCAGCAGGCGCATGCCGCCCGTCATTGGGCGGAAGCAGCATGAATTCTGCTCCATTGCCGGCAGAGTTCCTCCAGGCGTGGAATGAGCGCGAGCCGTTGGCTGCCTTGGCCACGACTGCTCCGAACGGCGAACCGAACGTAATCTGGGTGCTTTGCTTGCACCTGACTGACGAGGCTCAACTGGTCGTGGCGGACAACGCCATGAGCAAGACCCGAGCCAATATCGAGGCGGGCAGTCCGGGTTCCCTGGTTTTTTTGGCCCAGCCTCGGCGCGCCTACCAATTGAAAGGACCGCTGTCCTATCATGCGGACGGACCGGTGTTCGAGGCGATGAAGCATGGCTGGCTGGACGACTCCTATCCTGGGCGCGGCGCGGTCCTGATGGAGATCGGGGAAATCTACGCGGGTGCCGACAAGGTCTGGCAGCGCGACGCCTGAACCATGGCCCTGCCGCCGCCGCGAAAACGCCTGGGGCAGCATTTCCTTTCCGATCCGGCAAAGATCGAGGAGATCGCCGCCGCGATCGGGCCGAGCGACACCTTGGTCGAGATCGGTCCTGGCCGGGGCGCGTTGACGCTCCCGCTGGCAGGGCAGACACGACACCTCATCGCTGTCGAGAAGGATCCGGTTCTCGCCGAATACCTGGAACACCAGTTTGCCGATAATCCCGGAGTTACGATCCGCTGCGCGGATGCGCTGCACGAGGATCTGTCGGCGTATCCGAAAGGCTTGCGACTTGCGGGCAACCTGCCGTACAACGTGGCGACCGCATTGTTGCAGCGTTGGATGGAGTTGCGGACACATTTGGCGGATCTGACCGTGATGGTGCAACGCGAAGTCGCACAGCGGCTTGCTGCTCCGCCAGGTGATTCGTCCCGTGGGCAGTTGTCGGTGGCCGTTCAGTTGTTGATGCAGGTCGAACAGTTGCTGGACGTCGAGCCGGAATGCTTCGAGCCGCCTCCCCAGGTTGTCTCCACCGTGGTGCGACTTCTACCCAAGGAGTCTCTCCCCATAAGGGAGGAGGAACGGACGGATTTCATGCGCCTAGTTTGGCAGGCATTCGCATCGCGGCGGAAGACATTGCGCAACAACCTGCCGGAAATCCCGGATTCGGTGTGGGCGGAGACAGAGATCGATTCCGGGCGAAGGGCCGAGGCACTTTTGAACGAGGAATTCGTGCGGTTGTTTCAGGCGATTCGGGAGAAAGGGCAAGCCGCCGCCCCGCCCGCTGAAGCCTCGCCGTAAAATGCCCCACTGCACCAGCATTCGAATGACCCGAAGGTGAAAAATGTCCTCGCGAGACGCTATGCCAATTATCGTAGGCCCCGACGGTTCTACGGAAAGCCTGCAACCGACTTCAGCCGAATACGATGAGGGGTGGCTTCAGGACCTGCTGTTCGAGCACCCCGAAGCGCTTCCGATTAATGAGATCGACCGGACATTTGCCCCCGCCATACCGATTTGCAAGGAGTTGAACACGCCAGCCGGTCCTATGGATGCGTTGCTGGCGACGCCGAAAGGCAGACTGATTATCCTTGAAACGAAGCTCTGGCGGAACCCGGAGGCGAGACGAGCGGTGATCGGACAAATTCTCGACTATGCGAAGGAATTGAGTCGTTTGACTTATGCAGACTTGCAGCGGGAAGTGTCGCGGCGTACCGGGCGTAGCGGTAACGCATTATTCGATATTGTCGCTGCTGCCGAAACCTCCGACAGTTTGACCGAAGCCGAATTCGTTGATGAGGTTTCCCGTAGCCTTCGCTATGGCCGGTTTCTGTTGCTGATCTGCGGCGACGGCATCCGCGAGGGTGTGACCGCAATCACGGATTTTCTGCAGCGGCAGGGCACGCTCCATTTCACGTTCGGCTTGGTCGAGGTCGCGATGTACGAAATGCCTGAAGGGCGGCGTCTCGTCCAGCCGCGCATTCTCGCCCAATCAGTTATTGTCAAGCGCACGGTCGTCAGTCTTGAGTCCGAGGGTCTCGTGGCTGATGAAGATGAAGAGGGACTCGAATCCGAATTGAGTGATTCCGCACGGTTCTACCAGGACTTCTGGAAAGAGTTAATCGACGACCTTGAGTTGGATGATCCGGATCAGCCGCATCCGAACCTGACAAAATCTGGAAATGTATTTTTCAGGATGCCGCATTCGGATATTTGGATTGCGCTTTACTTTGTACAGAAAGAATGCCGTGTGGGTGCGTACTTGACTGCTTACCGCGGCAATTTCGGGAATCGCATTTTTGAGCAGCTATCAGAAGACAAGGATCGGATTGAAGAGGAACTTGGCATTCCTGTGCAGTGGACTTCAGAAGATGGAAGACACTGGATTGGTTCAAGCAAAAAATTCCCTGGTTTGATGGATCCAACCTACCGAACCGAGATCAAGGACTTTCTCGCGGACATATCCAATCGTTTTGTGAACGTGTTCCGTCATCGAATCAAGCGCATCGTCGAAGATCTTGGTGCATAAGGTTCGTGGCGAACTGTGAAGGAAGGGCCGAGGAACTTTCGAACGAGGAATTCGTGCGATTGTTTCAGGCTTTTGAGATGGCGCGATGAAAAGGGATGGCGAAGGAATCCGCCTGTCGGCTTCTGATCTCAAGCGGTTCACCGCCTGCCCGCATGCGTCAAGACTCGATCTCGCCTATCTCCAGGGAGAGGATCTTGAGCCGGTCGAAGACAGTGAAGGCACTGAGTTGCTGCAGGAGCGCGGGCAGCGGCATGAGGCCGAATATCTTTCGCGGCTTGAGTCCGAGGGAAAGACAGTCGTGCGTGTCGAGACAGAGAATGTCTCCCTTGAGGAATCGGTGGATGCCACGTGCAAAGCTTTGGCGGCCGGCCCGGACATCGTTTATCAGGGCGCGCTCGCAGGCGGGGTGTGGGGCGGCTATGCGGATTTCCTGGAGCGCGTGCCGGTGCCGTCCAAACTCGGGTCGTTTTCCTACGAGGTTACGGATACAAAGCTGAAACGCAAGCCCGCTCCGGATCATGTGCTCCAGTTGGCGCTTTACTCCGACCTTCTCTCCGAAGTTCAGGGCCATGCGCCGGAATGTGCCCATATCCAGCTCGGCTCAGGCGAGCGGACCACCCTTCGCCTGGCGGAGTATTCGGACTACGCACGCTTCGTGCGCACCCGCTTTGAGGCGTTTGTTCAGGCGCCCCCGCCCACTCGCCCGGTTCCGTGTCCGTTCTGTGATCTCTGCCGCTGGCGGGAACATTGTGCCGAGGAGTGGAGGAAGACGGACAGCCTTTACCAGATCGCCGGAATCAGGAGAAGCCAAGCTGGCAAGCTGGAGGCGACCGGGATCCGAACGATGGAGGCGCTTGCCCGACATGAAGGCGAGGTTCCCGAGCTTGCCGACGAGACGGCGGAGAAATTGCGTGAACAAGCCCAGCTCCAACACGCCCGCAAGACCGGCGAGCCTTCGTTCAAGCTGCGGCCTTCCGCCCTCGGGAAAGGCTTTGATCTGATGCCGCGACCTGATCCCGGAGACCTTTTCTACGACATCGAAGGGGATCCGTACTACGCCGAGGCGGGTCTGGACGGTCTTGAGTATCTCCACGGCATCTGGGACGGACGGGCATTCGCCGCCCTTTGGGCGCATGACCGCGTGGAAGAGAAGAAGGCACTGGAATCCCTGTTGCGCCGGTTCGAGGAGCACTTCGCGCGCCATCCCGGCGCACATGTCTATCACTATGCGCCCTACGAACGCACCGCGTTGCGCCAGCTGGCCATGCGGCACGGCCTGGGCGAGGTGCAACTGGATTGCTGGCTGCGGGAGCGGCGCTTTGTCGACCTCTACGCCGTCGTACGGGGAGGCATCTTCGCGTCCGAACCATCCTATTCGCTCAAGGATCTGGAGATTTTTTACGATCTGGACCGTGACGGGGCGGTCGCGTCCGCCGGGGACTCGATCGTGGCCTACGAGAAGTGGCGAGAGACGGGCGAGGCCGAGGTTCTCGCGGCAATCGAGGACTACAACCGCCTCGACTGCATATCGCTTGCGAAACTGCGCGACTGGCTGCTCGGGATCCGGGCGGAAGGTTCCTGGCCCGAAGCCGGGGAAGGGGAGACACCCAGGTCGGCAGGCGAGCAGGAAGAAAACGAAAATCTTGCGGACCTTCTCGCCGCTTCCGGCCTGCCGGAGGAGCGTCGTCGCCTGCTCTACGACCTAGGCGTGTTCCACTGGCGAGAGAAGAAACCTCAGGCATGGGCCGTGTTCGATGCCGCGGAGAAGGACTTCGAGGAACTTTGCGACGACATGGAGTGTCTGGCCGGCTTGGTCGCATCCGGCAGGGCGGGCGCGGGCGGGCGCGAGTACCGCTATCCGCCGCAGGAAACGAAACTGCGGGCGGGGAAATCCGCCCTGTTCGCGAGACAGGATGGCTTTGCCTCAGCCAAGATCAACGAACTTGACCGGCACCGTCGGAAAATCTGCCTGAATCCCAGCCGTGGCGCGCCGCTCCCCGACCGGATGGATATCCTCCCCGAATTCGCCCTGAATCCGGGGCCGATTCCTGCGGCGATCCGGAGGGTCGCGGAGGACCAATGCGGTTCCCGCCGCAATCAGGCGGCCGAAGATGTCCTGTCGCGCAATCCCCCCCGCTTCCGCGGCCCGTCGCCGCTTCCCCTGGACGAGAGTGTCGGGGCGCTTCAGGGCCTGATCAAGGCGACACGGATCCTAGACCGGTCCGTCCTCCCGGTTCAGGGGCCACCCGGCACCGGCAAGACCTATGTGGCGGCACGCGCGATTCTCGCGCTGGTTCGGGACGGCAGGCGCATCGCGGTGTCGTCGAACAGCCATGAGGCGATCCGCAACGTTTTGGCGGAATGCGCCCGCGCGTTGTGCGAAGAGGATGCCGGCCTGGCCGTCGGCGATGTGAAAATTGCTCACAAGGTTTCGAGTCAGGGCGACCTCTCGCAGGAATACAAGGAAGCGGTTTCCTGCGTGACAAGCAATCAAGCCGCCGCGCTCCACTCCGCCCAGGTCGTTGGCGGGACGGCTTGGCTTTTCTCGCGGGATGAGCATCGGAGCGCTTTCGATTGCCTTTTCATCGATGAGGCCGGGCAGGTTCCGTTGGCCAACCTGATTGCGATGTCGAATGCGGCTGCTAATCTCGTCCTGATCGGCGATCCCCGCCAATTGCCGCAGGTCACTCAGGGCGCACACCCGCATCCGGCCAATCTTTCCTGCCTCGACTGGATGCTGGGAGAGGGAAGGAACGTTGATCCAGAGCACGGCATCTTCCTGCCGGAAACCCGGAGAATGCATCCCGACCTTTGTTCCTACATTTCAGCACAATTCTATGAGGGGCGACTGCGCAACCACCCATCTACCGAGCTTCAGTCTGTCGAGGTCTCGGGCTTGCCTTCCGCGGGCGCTTGGCGTGTGCCGGTCGTCCACGAGGGACGCGCGCAGATTAGCCCCGAGGAAGTGGAGGCCGTGCGCGAAACGATCGGTCGCTTGTTGGCGGGCGCTTGGACCGATCGAAACGGAAACCGACGTCCGTTCCGCGAGAGCGATATCATCGTGGTTGCGCCCTACAATGCGCAAGTGAACGCGCTTTCCGATGCCTTGCCTGGCATTCGCGTTGGCACTGTCGACAAGTTTCAGGGGCAGGAAGCGCCGGTCGCTTTGGTCTCAATGACCGCCTCGACGGCGGAGGAGACCTCCCGCGGATTGAGTTTCCTGCTTTCGCGCGAACGACTCAACGTTGCGGTCAGCCGAGGCCAAGGGTTGAGTCTGGTTTTTGCGTCTCCGCAGCTTCTGCATGCGAATTGCGCGACGGCGGAGCAGGTGCGGCTAGTAAACGCGCTTTGCGCCTTGCCCGAGGCAAT
This sequence comes from Gammaproteobacteria bacterium, assembly GCA_026713705.1. Taxonomy (GTDB): domain Bacteria; phylum Pseudomonadota; class Gammaproteobacteria; order Poriferisulfidales; family Poriferisulfidaceae; genus Poriferisulfidus. The sequence continues at coordinate 10,289 of JAPONY010000018.1, read as the reverse complement.
ACCGTTGGAAGAATAAGTTTTTCGAGAGGACTTCAAGGCAGGGCAGCATAATCTTCCATCAGCCGTGCAGAAGTGGGAACAGAGGAAAAACCGGCCCGGTGGACCCTCTCTCAATTCTTGCAATAGTATGGCACTAAATGCTATACTTATGTGTCATGCCATGCGTATTTTCAAGACTCGGTGGATTCATCGTTGGGCAAGCAAGGAAAGGCTAACTGATGCGAGTCTTCTCACGGCGGTCGAGGAAGTGCGACGTGGTCTGGTCGATGCCGACCTTGGCGGACATGTGTTCAAGAAACGAGTCGCGTTGTCCGGCAGGGGCAAAAGTGGCGGTGTGCGAATCTTGCTCGTGTTCAAACGGGATCACAATCGCATGTTCTTCGTTTACGGTTTCGCCAAGAAAGCCCGCGCGACCATCTCTGATTCTGAACTCAGAGCATTGCGGCGGCTAGCAGAGGACCTGCTGGGTTATGACGAGACGCAAATTGAAAAAGCACTTGATGCGAAAGAACTGATGGAGGTAAAGAAAGATGGCGAGTAAACCAATTTTGGAAGCTGTTCACGAGACAGCGAAAGGCTTGCACAAGGCGGGCGCGATGAATGCGACCACGATGCGTGAGTTCGATGCATTGTGTTTGTCGCCTGTCAAAATCTACAGTGCCAGCCAAATCAAAAAATTGCGGTTGCGTTGCAAGGCCAGCCAGGCGGTCTTTGCCGCTTATTTGAATGCCAGCCCGTCCACCGTGCAAAAATGGGAACAGGGTAAAAAACAACCCAACGGCCCCTCTCTCAAATTGCTCAACCTCGTTGATCAGAAGGGGCTCGACGCGCTCGGCTGATGGGGTCTCGGTGTCGGATCGCTTCGGTTCCGACACGGAAAGATTCTGGTTGCTTTAGAGAGCCTTGGCACTGTGTTGATCCCTTCACCCGGTATAATCCGCACCGTAATTAGAACACTTCCCCACCCGTATGTCTTCCGCACAGGATTACAATGTTGATGTTCAAGTAGAGACCCAGTTTCTACCGGAGCAGTCCGAGCCGGACGACAGCCGTTTCGTCTTCGCCTACACCATCACCATCACCAACACGGGAAGCCTGCCGGCGCGTCTGGTCAGCCGGCACTGGATCATTCTCGATGGTGCCGAGAACCGCCAGGAAGTGCATGGCGAGGGCGTTGTCGGGCAACAGCCGTACCTGGCTCCGGGCGAAACCTTCCGCTACACCTCCGGCACAGTCCTGCAGACCCCGGTGGGTTCCATGCACGGGTCTTACCAAATGCTGGGTGACGACGGCACTTGCTTCGACGCCGAAATCCCCGCGTTTACTCTGTCCACCCCCCATTCCCTGCACTGAATCAGGATGGCAGTCTTCGCCGTCGGTGACATCCAGGGGTGTCTGGACGAACTCTGCTCCGTTTTGAAACAGGCGGGTTTTCGCGCCCGCAAGGACACGCTTTGGTGCGTGGGCGACCTGGTCAACCGGGGCCCGAAATCCCTGGAGACCCTCCGCTTCATTCGCGACTTGGGATCCCGAGCGGTCTGCGTGCTCGGCAACCATGACATCACCCTGCTTGCCTTGGCGGCAGGGGTTCCGATTCGTTCCCGACACCAGTTGCACGAAGTCCTGGAGGCCCCGGACCGCGACGAGCTGATCGACTGGCTCCGCTCGCGCCCGCTGATGCATCATGATGCCGAACTCGACTACGCAATGGTGCACGCCGGACTGCTGCCCGAATGGTCTCTGAAGCAAGCCCTGGGGCTTGCCGGAGAGCTGGAGGCGTTTCTCCGCAGCGATGGCTGGGAGAAGAAGATCCACAAACTCTATGGTCCCAAGCCGCAGTGCTGGAAAGAGTCGCATACCGGATTCAAGCGCCTGAGAATCATCACCAATGTCCTGACCCGGCTGCGCTATCTGGACACCGAGGGCCGGATCGATCTGGACTGCAAGCTTTCACCCGTCAAGTGCCCAGGGGGGGTGACGCCCTGGTTCAGGGCGTCGGCGCGAAGGACACGCAGGACGCGCATCATCTTCGGTCATTGGTCGACGCTGGGGTTCTATTCCGGCAACAACGTCTGGGGGATTGATACCGGTTGCGTCTGGGGACGGAAACTGACCGTCCTTCGGTTGGAGCCGAGCGGGCCCGTGCCTACCCAGATCCTGTGTCAGCAGCGGGCTTTGATCCGGAAAAATTCCTGATGGCGAAAGGAATAGGCATGCCGTTCATCCGCCGGATGAAGCTGTTCCTGCTGCAGGGTGAAGTCTGACAGGTCCAGTTCCGGGAGCCGCGCGTCGCCCTCGATATCGGTATCGACCGCAGTCAGGTAAAGCCGGTCGCAGAGCGGTAGGAAGTGATGGTAGATCTTCACGCCGCCGACAATCATCACTTCGGGACTTCCGACGCAAAGTTCCAGGGCCGCCTCCGGGCTTTTCGCCCACTCGCATTCCCCCTCGACGGGGCGCTTTGAAATCACGATGCAACGGCGGCGGGGCAGGCCCTTTGGAAGGGACTCCCAAGTCATGCGGCCCATGATCACGGGTTTGTCGAGCGTGATGCGCCGGAAGTTCCTGAGATCATCCGGCAAATGCCAGGGGAGCGAGTTCTCGTGGCCGATCACCCCGTTCCGGGAAATAGCGAGGACAGCCGAAAGAATCATCAGACGGCCACCGGGGCGGCAATGTGCGGATGGCTCTGATAGTTCTCAAGCCGGATATCGTCGTGGCTGAACTCGAACAGGTCGCGAACTTCAGGGTTCAGGTGCAGGCTCGGCAAGGGGGACGGCGTGCGTTCCAGTTGCGTGCGCGCCTGTTCCAGATGGTTTTGGTACAGATGCACGTCGCCAAACGTATGGATGAATTCTCCGGGTTGCAGGCTGCAGACCTGCGCCACCATCAGGGTCAGAAGCGAATAAGAGGCGATGTTGAATGGCACGCCGAGAAACAGATCCGCGCTGCGTTGGTAGAGCTGGCAGGAAAGTTTACCCTCCGCCACGTAAAACTGAAATAGTACATGGCAAGGCGCCAGCGCCATGCGGTCGAGATCGGAAACGTTCCAGGCGCTGACCAAGTGGCGCCTTGAGTCCGGTTGTGCCTGCAGTTGTTCGATCAGGGTGCTGATCTGATCATGGTGATCCCCGCTTCGTCCCGGCCAGCTACGCCACTGGTGGCCGTAGACCGGGCCCAAGTCACCCTGCTCATCGGCCCATTCGTTCCAGATGGTCACTCCGTGCTCCTGCAGGGACTGCACGTGAGTATCCCCGCGCAGGAACCACAGCAGTTCGTGAACCACGGACTTGATATGAATTTTCTTGGTGGTCACCAGGGGGAATCCCTCGCCAAGATCGTAGCGGTTCTGGTAGCCGAACACCGAACGGGTGCCAACCCCGGTGCGGTCGGGCTTGTCGACGCCATGTTCCAGCACGTGCCGCATCAGGTCCAGGTATGGCTTCATGACCGGGAGCTCCGGGCGTACCAGGCCATAGCCACGCCGGCCAAGGCCAGAGGGATGCAGAGAAGCTGACCCATGGTCAGCCAGCCGAACGCAAGGTAGCCGAGGTGGGCGTCCGGCAGGCGCACGAATTCCACCGCGAAGCGCATAACGGAATAGCCCAAGGCAAACACTGCCGCGACCGCCCCGACAGCCCGGGGCTTCCGGACGAACCACCAGAGAACCGCAAACAGGACGATGCCCTCCAACGCCGCTTCGTACAACTGGCTTGGATGGCGGGGCTCGGGCCCTGCCGCCGGGAAGATGACCCCCCATGGCAGATCGGTGGGTCGTCCCCAAAGCTCGCCGTTGATGAAGTTTCCGATCCGGCCGAAAAACAGCCCGATCGGCACCATCGGGACGCAGAAATCGACGGTGGCCAGCCATCCGACATTCAGTTTTCGTTGCCACAGCCAGATCGCGACCCCCACTCCGATCAGGCCGCCGTGGAAGCTCATCCCGCCCTCCCAGATGCGCAGAATCATCCAAGGGTCGACGAGCAGATAGTCCAAATGGTAGAACAGGGTGGAACCCAGCCGGCCGCCGATGATGGCACCGAGGGCTCCGTAGAACAGCAGGTCGCTTACTTGTTCGGGAGTGACCGCCGTATGCGCCCGGCGGGCGTGACGGACGCCAAGCAGCCAGAACCCGGCGAATCCCAGCACGTACATCAGGCCATACCAGTGGATATGCACGGGGCCTATCGCAAGGGCGACCGGGTCCCAGTCAAGCAGCACGGGGGGACTCGAATGGAGTGTGCCGCCAATTCTCCGAGGGAAACGAGAAGCAGGATCCAATCTCGCCTGCCTTGGTGGGCGCCCACAAATTTTCTGAACACAAGCTTTGGCACTTCCAATGCCAAAGCAAGTGAATGGAGATTAAAACGCGATCAATTAGATGTTTTTTCATTTCCACGCAGGAAACTCTTGACCTTCTGGCTAGCCTCTTGGGGTGTCTTATCCTCCGTTTCTTTTTCTGCCCAAGGCCTTCCAGGATGAAGCGTGTCCCACCAACTTCGACTTCCTGTTTTCCGTTTCTTACCGGGGGGATGTTTCCCAAAACCATCTAGACAACTGTTCCAGACGGGCTTGTATTGTTGTATTAACGCTTGTTCGGAGAACACGATGAAGTTCAGGACCACGGGTAGAACGCGGCATGAAAAATGCTCGACACTGAGATTTTTTGCATGCTCAATGGACCGGATGTGTTCATTGAGTCTTGTCTGCAATGCTGGATAGTCAAGGTTTGGTTTGGCGCTACCTTTTCTCGCACCTGGGGGCACCGCTTTGCCTACATATATGGGGCGGCATGTGCCCGCGATAGGCTTGTATTCGGCCATCTTTCCCTTGTAGTAAAGAGCATAAACTCCAGACCCTTCAACTCCTGAAAGACCATGTAGCGGCTTCTGCTCCTGCCGCTCAAACTGCAGAACAGTTCCCGCCATGAGGTTGTCAAAGGTTAACGGGTCCCAAAGGTATGGCATCAGGTGCACCGCAGTTCAACAATTGCTTCGTAGAGTGAAACTTTGTTCGTTTTATTGGCGCGTACGCTCGAATTGAGAATACTGCTACCGACTCGTGTATCGCGAGGAATATGGATATCTATAACTTTGAAACCATGTGATTCAGCAATTTTGGCGAGGAATTGATCCGTCGGAACGGGGACCCCCTGCAAGACGGAATTACCAATAACGACTAGGGCGGTAGATCCCGGACGAAGACACCATGCAGCACCTTTAGCGAAACGAACGCAGTCGTTGAGATAATGAGTTGCATAGTTTGCCCAGCCCTTTCCTCCGTAAACCCCCTTGTCAGGATTTTTCCGACGAACCTCAGCGATTGTTTTTCGGATAGCTCTGTCTTTTATGGAGGGGTCAAGTTCGATTTGATCACAGTCCCGGGCATTCTGCCAATAGGTCCCAAAGTTGAGATTCTCCAAATACTTCATGTCATTTGGGGTGGAGCAGAAGCCCAACCAATATAAATGTGGGCGAGTATTTCGGTTGTAGTGGTAATTGTTCAGATATGGCGGAGATGTAATAAGGAGATCTACGCTGCTCTCCTTTATTTTTGAGTAGCCGTCGAAAAAAGACTGAGTGAAAATCCGCCCGTCTTTTCGCTTGCGTTTACTGCGGGTTTCTCGATACCAAGCGGCATCGTTCGCCATTTGAAGAATCTTATCTGATACTGCTTCGGCCACATCGTAGTCATCGACATTGGGTCGCCCCACGGTCGCTTTCCGCCCTAAGCTCGGCTCATAGGAATAGTTTGAATATGTGACCATCGTTGCGGCGAATGCCAAGCGATAAATATTAGCAATCCGGAGTTCTTGCTGGGCGATGAAATCCAAGGCGAGCAATACTTTCTGTTCAACTTTTGGACTGTAGAACGGTGCTCGTGTGCGGAATGCAGTCGGCGGCGTTGTTTTCGGCCTGATTCCTTCCTTCACGCCTTTTTCCATGAACACGCTGAAGCGTTCTACGGAGTCTTGAAGGAGACCTAGATTGACCCGATGGGCTTTTAGTTTTGCTTCTGAAGCAAATGCGGCATATGGGTTGATCTCGAAACCAATCGCTTCATGTCCTGCATGGTCGGCTTCCACTAGGGTGGTGCCAACTCCAGCGAATGGATCAAGCACTACGCCAGGCTCTGGCGCATGACGATTGATCGCATCCTCGACAAAGTGCTTGGAGTATCCGGCAACCCAGGGAACCCAACGGTGAATTGGGGCATCCCGATTCGCCATAAATGCGGGGTCACGAAACACGCAGCCGTTGGGGACATTTGAACGAGAATTGGTCATTTGAATGCTAGGACAAGGGCAAAAATTAATCTTGACAGACTAGGTGATAGTGATCATGCTGGGTTTTCTCTGGGTAGCCTGCATGCCAGCTAGCAGTTTAACAAAAAACCCCGCACCGTATAATTTTGAGGAAGATCCTGTTCGTCATGCCAAACCGTCTCGCCGAAGCTTCCAGTCCCTACCTGCGCCAGCATGCGGACAATCCGGTGGACTGGTATCCGTGGGACGAGGAGGCGCTGCGCGAAGCAAACGAAAGCGGCCGTCCGATCCTGCTGTCAATCGGCTATGCCGCCTGCCACTGGTGCCATGTGATGGCACACGAGTCCTTTGAAGACTCGGCGACTGCAGAGTTGATGAACCGCCTGTACGTCAACATCAAGGTGGACCGTGAAGAACGTCCGGACCTGGACAAGTTGTACCAAACGGCGCAAATGCTGCTGACCCAGCGCGGCGGCGGCTGGCCGCTGACCCTGTTCCTCACGCCGGACAAGCGGGTCCCATTTTTCGGCGGCACCTACTTTCCGCCGGAGCCTCGCCACGGGCTGCCGGCGTTCAGCCAGATACTGGAGCGGGTCGCGGAGTGGTACAGCGAGCATGCTGGAGAACTGGCCCAGCAAAATGAATCGGTATGCGTGGCATTACGGCAAATCCACCAGTCGCCCCAGGCAACCCCTTGGCCGGAAGGACTCGAGGCGGATGTCATCGAGGGTTTGGCGCGATCGTTCGATGCGCAGGACGGAGGATTCGGCGGCGCTCCGAAATTTGCGCGTCCGACCCAGTTGCAGTGGTTGCAGCAACAGGAAAACCCACAGGCGCAACACATGGCGACGCATACCTTGTCGTGCATGTCCGAGGGTGGAATCCAGGATCATGTCGGCGGCGGCTTCTACCGGTATTCGGTTGACGCGCACTGGATGATTCCCCACTTCGAGAAGATGCTGTACGACCAGGCTCTCCTGCTGCCGCTTTACGCGGAGGCCTGGGTGCGCACCGAGTCTTTGCCGTTGCGGATCGCGGCACAGGGCATCGTCTCGTTCGTCACCCGCGAGCTTCAAGATGAGTCCGGTGGCTTCTACTCCAGCCTGGATGCCGACTCCGAAGGGGAAGAGGGCAAGTTTTACGTGTGGACGCCGGATGAGGTGCAGGCGCTGATCCCGGAAGAGCACTATCCGGCATTTGCATCCCGATTCGGGTTGGACCGCCCGGCTAATTTCGAGGGCCGTTGGCACCTGCACGGGTTTCGAACCATGCTGGAAGCCGCGGCGCACACCAAGCAGCCGATGGAAGAGCTCCAGGGCGTGTTCGACCAGGATCTGCAGCGCCTGTTCGAAGCCCGCTCGGCCCGCATCCGGCCGGGGCTGGACGACAAGATGCTGACCAGTTGGAACGGCCTGATGATCCGAGGCCTGGTTCTGGCCTCGCGCCTGCTGGACGAGCCGGACTGGCTCCGCCACGCAGAGGCGGCATTCGATTTCGTTCGGGACCGGCTTTGGGATGGCCAGCGACTGCGGGCAAGCTTCAGCCAGGGAACGGCTCACCTGAACGCGTATCTGGACGACTATGCGTTCATGCTGGAGGCGGCGCTTTTGTTGCTTCAGAGCCGCTGGAACAGCGAGGACCTGAAATTCGCCGAGCAACTGGCCGAAGTAATCGCCGAACAGTTCGCGGATCCTGAGGGAGGGCTGTTCTTCACGTCGCACGATCATGAGGAACTGCTGGTTCGCCCGCGGCTTCTGGCCGATGATGTCGCACCGTCCGGTTGCGCGGTTGCCTGCGAGGGGCTGACCCAGATCGGGCACCTGCTCGCGCGGGGCGATTGGGTGGAATTGGCGGAACGGACTTTGGCGAACACACAAGGCGCCATCGTGCACGCGCCGCAGGAACACGCCCGGTTCATGGAGGCCCGGCTCGCGGTGGAACAGCCTCCTCCGCAAATTATCCTGCGCGGCAGCGGGCCGGAATTGGAGCGCTGGCAATCCACGGCGCGACACGGCAGCCTCCGTGCAGACAGCTATGCCATCCCCGAAGAAGCGGAAAATCTCCCGCCGGCACTGTCGGACAAGCCCGCACAGGGCGAGGCGGTGGCCTATGTCTGTGTCGGGCCTACTTGCGAAGAGCCGATCCGGTCTTTTGATGCCTTTAGAGAAAGAGTCCAGGCCTCGTGAAATTGATACGCGGTTTATGGCGGCTTCCGAGGTTGCTGTACCTCATCGGACGGGGGCTTGTAGAGGGAAACGCGAAGCATCTCCGTGCACTTAAATCCAACCCCCCGGATCCTGAGGCACAGGAGAAGAACCGGGAATGGTTCAGGCGCGTATTGGCCTGCCTGAACATCAAGGTAGCCATAACCGGCGAGCCAGCCGAAGCGCCGTGCCTGGTGGTGTGCAACCATATCTCGTGGCTGGATATTCTGGTGTTGGGCTCGGCCATGCCCGTGGTGTTTCTAAGCAAGGCGGAAGTCGCCCAGTGGCCGCTGATTTCCCGCTTGGCCCGGGCAGGCGGGACCTTGTTCATCGAGCGGGGAGGCGAGGGAGCAGCACGACGCAGCATCGAAGGGATCCGTAAAGCGTTCAAGCGGCAGCAAAGCGTTGCGGTTTTTCCTGAGGGAACGACTGGGAAGGGTCACACCGTGCTTCCTTTTCATCCTCGCCTTTTTGCGGCGGCGATCGAAAGCGAAATGCATGTGCAGCCAGTCGCATTGCGTTATCCGCACCCGGAAGGTGTGCACCCGAAGGTGCCCTACGTGGATCAGCAAACTTTGGCCGCCAGCATCCTGGAGATTCTCGGGTGCAAGTCGATCCAGGCGGAAGTATTCATCGGCCCGGCAATCGACCCGGGGAACCTAGATCGCCGTCATCTGGCGGACCGGGCGCGGGAGTTTGTGGTCGGAATCGTGGAGCAAAATCCCGGAGATTCAGGACAGGACGAATAAAGAACGATCCATCACTGGGGGCATCGCATCCCTGCGTCCTTCGGTTGACGGCAAGACTAGGCGTCAGTCGTCCGCCCAATCTTCATCCTCATTCTCATCGGGACTGATCAAGTCGAAAAACATATCAACGATCGTTGATTCTATAGGAATGTAGGTTTCGATTCGGCGGCCGTTTGGGTCGTTGAAAAGTTTCCCTAAAGTGATTTCTGGAAGTGGGGCGCCCCCTGCTTTCGCAAGGTGGACTTCATTGAAAACCCAGCCCCGCAAAAATTTTTCGTAGTGGCTTATGGCTTCTTGGATTGCATCGTTCTCACTATTTCCGAAATGAAACGAGTATTGAGATTTCCCGGTCGGTGCTTTCTGCACCATCAAGACACAAAACTTTTTCACATCAAATCTCTAGTTGTGAAAATTAGTGGTCATTCTACAAACAATCAAGTGGGCGCCCTGCATCCTGCAGGCTCTCCGCAATGAAACCCATAGGACTGGGGTTGGATTCTACCGGCACCCCATCGATTCAGGAACCAAAAGTATGAGGGTGATGTCCGGATAAATCCGGAAAGGGCTTTAGGCGCTGAGGCTTTTGATTCGCGCGTTCAGGCGGCTTTTCTGGCGGGCCGCCTTGTTGCGATGGATCAGTCCGCGGGTCACTGCGCTGTCGATCACGGGAACGGCTTCCCGATAGGATTGCAGAGCCTGCTCGCGGTCGCCTTGTTCAATCAGTTTGACGACTTTCTTGACGAAAGTGCGATAACGCGATGCCAAAGCCATGTTGGCTTCATGGTGCGAGTCCGCCTGACGGGCGCGCTTGCGGGCTTGAGCTGAATTAGCCATAGGCGGCGCATTATATACGAGGTGGGAAGGCTCCATGCTTCGGAGTCTCTTTTCGGAGTCTCTTTCCAACGAAACATGAGCCTGATGCGAAGTCAGTTTATATGAAGGCCGTCTGTAACGCAAGTCACTCTCCAGACAGTTCTGGGGCGGCCAGATTGCAGTTTTATATTCGACCTGTTGATGCGGGTCCCGCCGAAGCATCGCCCGCTGGCCCTGATGGAATCTGCCGACCCGATC
>JAPONY010000017.1 GCA_026713705.1 Gammaproteobacteria bacterium | reverse complement strand
ATGTGCAGACCGTGGCGCGGGTGTCGGGCGAGCGGCTGACGGCCCGGCCGGAGACCGACAGCCTCCTGCTCGGGGTGGGCGGCACCTGGCGGCGGGGCGGCCTGACGGTCCATGCCGGCCTGTCGGCTCGCGAGGAACTGGACTCCGGCGGCGAGGATTATGCAGCCACCTTCGACCTCGGCTTCCAGTTCTAGTCTCCCGGCACACTCAGCCCGAACCATCCGACCCGAAAAGAACGGTGCACTCACACTCTCACTGGGGGCCCAATAGAGCCTCGTGCTATAGTGTGCCCGTCCATGAATGGGGGACGGTACTCATTCGGGCCGGAGGCGCTCCGGTGACAGGACGGGGAAAGGACAACGAAGTGGGGGTGTCCCGTAGAGGATACCTAGCGGAGACCGCCGGTGATCCGTCAAAGGGAGATATTGTGGAACTATCGGGCATCTGCCTGGAGCGGTTTTGCATGAAATCCTGAAGCGCCTACAATACGCAATCCATTTTCGGCCATTTGATAAATCTATATGCCTGGGATTCGAGTCAAGGAAGACGAGCCATTTGACGTTGCAATCCGTCGTTTTCGGCGTGCGTGCGAGCGGTCAGGAGTGCTTTCGGAAGCTCGTCGCCGCGAGTACTACGAAAAACCGACCGAGGTGCGCAAGCGCAAGGCTGCCGCGGCGATCAAGCGCAATGCCAAGCGTCTGTCCAAGCAATCGCGACCGCGTTACCGTTGATTTTTGACCCTCCGGCATCCTGCCGGAAACTTGGCCGAGGCTTACAATAACGCCATGGCCGACCCTCTTCAATTCCTGCAAGTTCCACGCCAAGACCCGGCCGTGGATGCGGTTGAGGTACGCCTCCACCACTACCGGGAAATCTACGGAAAGTATATTCCGGAGCAGGCTGCCGAGCAGTCGGCGCGTTGCCTGGGGTGCGGCAATCCCTATTGCGAGTGGAAATGTCCGGTTCACAACTACATCCCCGATTGGCTCAAGCTGATCGAGCAGGGGAATCTGTTCGAAGCGGCGGAAATGTCGCATCGGACCAACTCTTTACCAGAGATTTGCGGACGGATTTGTCCGCAAGATCGTTTGTGCGAAGGGGCATGCACACTGAATGATGGATTTGGCGCGGTCACCATCGGGGCGGTTGAAAAATACATTACCGATACCGCGCTGGAGCAGGGCTGGCGCCCCGATCTTTCTGGAGTCAAACCCACCGACCGGCGAGTCGCGATCGTTGGTGCGGGTCCGGCCGGGCTTGCCTGTGCTGACGTCTTGGCGCGCAACGGCGTTCAGGCGGTCATATTTGACCGCTATCCGCGTATCGGGGGCTTGCTGACATTCGGCATTCCTTCGTTCAAGCTGGAAAAGAATGTCGTTGAAACCCGCTACCAGATTCTACAAGAGATGGGCATCCAGTTCCGTTTGAACACGGAAGTGGGTCGCGATGTTTCATTCGAGTCTCTCCTGGAAGACTACGATGCGGTATTTCTTGGCATGGGTACCTACACCGGGATGCGCGGGGGGTTTCCAGGTGAGGACGGACCCAATGTATACAAGGCGCTGCCTTACCTGATCGGCACGGTCAATCAGGAACTTCAGCTGGACATGGGTGAGATGCCCTATGTCAGCATGGAAGGTGAAGACGTTCTGGTGCTGGGCGGAGGAGACACGGCCATGGATTGCGTGCGCACCGCGGTGCGTCAGCAGGCCAAATCGGTCACGTGCGTGTATCGGCGCGACCTCAAGAATATGCCGGGTTCGCGCCGCGAGGTCAAGAATGCGACGGAAGAAGGAGTGAAATTCCTGTTCAACCGGCAACCGCTCGGGATTGAGGGGAAGAACGGAACGAGTGGTGTGCGCGTGGTTGAGACCCGGCTGGGTGCAGCAGATGAGCGCGGACGGCTGATGCCGGAGCCGGTGCCGGGCTCCGAGACGGTGCTGCCTGCCGACCGAGTGGTGATCGCCTTCGGTTTCCGGGCGAGTCCCGCAGACTGGTTTGCTGAGAACCAGATTAATGTGGACGGACAAGGACTGGTGACAACCTGCTCCGATCCGTTTCCCTATCAGACGGCCAATCCCAAAGTGTTTGCCGGAGGCGACATGGTGCGCGGGGCGGATCTTGTGGTGACGGCAGTGTTCGAAGGGCGCGGCGCAGCTGAAGGAATTCTCGATTACCTGCAACAGTCCTGAGGCCCCGATGGCGGTCCCGGAAAACGATCAGTTTCTTCGCGCTCTACGGCGGCAGCCGACCGATCGCACACCCATATGGATTATGCGCCAAGCCGGGCGCTACCTTCCGGAATATCGCGAGTTGCGCGAGCAAGCCGGGAGCTTTCTTAATTTGTGCCGCACGCCGGAATATGCCTGCGAAGCAGCGTTGCAGCCGATGCGTCGATATCCGTTGGATGCGGCGATCGTATTCTCCGACATTTTGACCATCCCGGACGCGATGGGGCTGGGGCTCGGGTTTTCGGAAGGCACGGGGCCACACTTTGAGCGCCCGGTCCGCAGTGTAGCCGACATCAAGGCGTTGGGGGTCCCGGATCCGCACCAGGAGCTCCGCTATGTCAGCGAAGCCGTGTCCCTGCTGTCCCGAGAGATCGGAGACCGGGTCCCGGTCATCGGTTTTGCCGGCAGCCCATGGACGCTGGCCACCTACATGATCGAGGGCCGAAGCCGAAGCGACTTTGAGCATGTAGCTGAATTTCTTCGGTCCGAACCGGAGCAGCTTGATCATTTACTTTCGATACTGGCAGATTCCGTTGCGCTTTATCTGGAGGCGCAGATCGAGGCCGGCGCCAGTGTGGTGATGATTTTTGATAGTTGGGGAGGCATTCTGGATGGCGAGGACTATGTTCGCTTTTCGCTCCAGCCGGTCGAGCGCGTCATGAAAAAACTGGGGCCGGTTGTGCCACGCATCATGTTTGCCCGTGGCGGTGGCGAGCAATTGACCGAAGTCAGCAGGATCGGTTGCGAAGCGATCGGCTTGGATGAAACCGTCAATCTTCGCGCTGCGCGCGAAGAGGTCGGGCAAACCTGTGCCCTACAGGGCAACCTGGATCCCGCTATCCTGCGTGCGGATGCGGAGGACCTGCGTGCCGCCGCGCGTGCGCTATTGGAGGATTATGGGCCTTACCCAGGCCACATATTCAACCTCGGGCACGGCATCACGCCGGACATCGATCCGGATCAGCTTGCCTGCCTGATCGACGAGGTTCAAAAATTCAGAGCCGTTTCAGCCTGAATCTCTGCCCGGCCGGGGCGTTCGTACGATTTCTCTACTCTTCCTCTAGGTAGATGCCGACACCAACGACATGGTCGTCGCGCATCACGATCCAGCTGGATTTGGTAGCCACTTCTCCCGTGACCGGATTCGGCCAGCGGTAGTCGAACCAACTGCCGTCCGGGTTGCCGGCTGCCGCCGCAGCCATTCTCGCGAGGAATGCATTGCCGTCGGCATCCGTACCGGTCTGGTCATCCACTCCGACCCAACTGGGATCGATCGGGTGAGCCACGATCGTCCCGGCGTTGTCCAAGACGAACACATAGAACTCACCTTGGTGAAATTCGGGAGCGGCCGCATTGACCGTTTCGATCAGGGCGGAAATGCCATGTTGATCCGTATATTCAAGAGCCTGGGCGACCATCGCCTTGGCTTGCTCCGCATCGGGGCTTTCCGCATGGCTTTCGGTGTCAGCCGGTGCGGGTGGAGTCATCCCAAGGAAAGAACCCTGCTTCGTGGCGAGGGACAAAAGGATAATGCCGAGCGCGCCGGCGGCGATTAGAAGAATTAAATTTCGGTTCATTTTTGATAACCTCGCAAAAACAAAAGGAACCCGCCAAGAAGTCAAGCAATAAAGTGTGCGGACGGACGAGAGGACCAAACTCTAGTATGAACGTTTTCGCCAATCAGAACAACTGTTCCGGCATGTCAGCCCGGCCATCCCCAGGCATCAGATTGGTTTCTTTCGACAAACGATTGGGCACGTGTTCCTCCCGGAAGGTTTCTACGATGCTGTTCGTGCTGTCGGGCGGAGCGAGCAGGCCGTTTTTGGGGTCAATGCGTACCTGAACAATGCCCGGGGGAATGGAAAGAGGCTTTTCCGGCAGGTCGGCCAGAGCCACTTTCATGAAGTCGACCCACATGGGCAGTGCCGCCGTACCGCCGACTTCACGGCGACCGAGTTTTCCATAGTCGTCCCGCCCCACCCAGGTGGTGGCCACGAGGCCGGAATTGAATCCACTGAACCAAGCATCGCGTTGATCGTTCGTGGTGCCAGTTTTCCCCGCCAGATCCTCACGCTCCAGTGCTAATGCGGCACGCGCAGTTCCGAATCGGACCACGTCCTGCAACATGCTGACGATCTGATAGTGAATCCGTTTGTCGATCACGCGTGAGGCCGCGTTCTCCGGCATTAAGGCGGATATTTCTTGATCAGGGGCCGACAGTGACGACAGAGCCTGCTTTTGGCACGCATCGTCGCAGACCTTGCGAGGGTTGGCCGCATAAACTAGTTTTCCCGCCCGATTTTCAATACGATCGATCAGGTAGGGCTCTATTTGGTAGCCGCCGTTGGCGAAGATCGCGAATGCCGCCACCATTTGCAGTGGCGCCACTTCACCCGAACCCAGTGCCAAGGTCAGGTTGTCGGGGAGGGCCTCGGCATCAAAACCGAACCGTTCCACGTAGTGACGCGCATAATCGCTCCCGATGCCATCAAGCATTCGGATCGAAACCACATTCCGGGAATAAGTCAGAGCCTCGCGAAGACGGGTCGGTCCGTAAAACCGCCCACTGTAGTTGGCAGGACGCCAGGCTCCCTCAATACCTTGGTCGTGGTAGACGACGGGCGCGTCGTTGATCAGCGTGCCCGGGGTGTACCCCTTGGCCAGAGCGGCGGTATACAGGAATGGCTTGAAACTGGAACCCGGCTGGCGGCGCGCCTGGGTCGCGCGATTGAATTTGCTCAAGGCGAAGTCGAAGCCGCCGGTCAATGCCCGGATCGCACCATCGACCGGGTCCAGCGCAACCAGTGCGCCGGAAGCCTCCGGAATCTGGCGCAATCGCCAGACATTGTCTTCGAACACCAAGTGAACGATATCACCCGGATGCAGCACGTCCGAAGTTGCCCGAGGCGCGGGCCCGCGCCGGTCGACATGTTCCATCGGTCGTGCCCAGAGAATCTCCTCGAGGGTCAGTTCCGCCCAACGGCTATGACCGAGATACACATGGGCGACTTCGGAACCGGCGTGCACCACGATGCCGTTTTTGAAACCGCCCCGAGCCGGGGTATTACTTAGAACTTGGTCGAGTTCCTGTTTGCTTTCCGGGAGAGGGACCAAGCGGTTTTCCGCGCCACGCCAGCCGTGGCGCAAGTCGTAGCGAATCAATGCTCTTCGCACGGCTTGGCGGGCCGCTGTTTGCAAATCGTCGCGTATGGTCAAGTAAACCGTATAGCCTCCGGTGTAAGCCTCCGTTCCGAACCGCTCCACCATTTCGGCCCGGACCATTTCTCCCACGTAGGGGGCCGAAGACTGGCCGCGGTAATGGCCCAGCCGTGCGGTAACCGGGGCTTCGACAGCTTCTCGGTGCTGCGCGCTCGTGATATGCCCGTCCTGCAACATGCGATCCAGCACGTAGCGCCGCCGCGCGTGGGACGCGTCAGGGTTGGTGACCGGGTTGAGGGTTGAGGGTGCCTTGGGCAGCCCGGCGATAGTCGCCATCTGAGCCAGCGTCAGATGTCGGGGAGAGGCGTCGTAGTACACCTCGGCCGCCGCGCCCACGCCGTACGCTCGATGCCCAAGGAAAATCTTGTTCAGGTAGAGTTCCAGGATTTCATCCTTGCTGAGTTCCTGTTCGATGCGCAGGGCGAGGAAAATCTCCCGTAGTTTGCGAATAAAGTGGCGTTGCCGGGTCAGGTAGAAATTACGGGCCAACTGCATGGTGATGGTACTGCCGCCTTGGCGGATCCGCCCGCTGCGCGCAAGATCCACGGCGGCCCGGACCAAGGCCTGCAGGTCTACCCCGAAGTGCTGCTCAAAGCGGGAGTCTTCGGATGCGATGAAAGCCTGCCGCATTGGCAACGGAATCTCGTCCAGACGGACGGGAATGCGGCGCTTGGTGCCGTAGACCGCAAGCAGTGCACCATCTTGGGAGTACACGCGGAGCGGGGTCTGCAGATGAATATCCCGAAGTTCCTGGACTGTCGGCATGCTGGGCTGTATGTAGAGATAGGCCCCGAGCACGGCGAGCAGGACCGGCATTACCCCCAAGGCAATGAGTCTCAGAAGGCGGCGGGTGATGTTCATGTCCGAACTGGCGTTTGGCCAAGGCTACAGTATAGTGTGGCTTTGATTATCAGGGCGTTTCATGGCCGGACCCGTTCACCCTTCCAATGTGTTTTTGATCGGCCCAATGGGTGCGGGAAAAACAACGGTCGGCTCCCTGCTGGCGAAAGCGATGGGACGGGAATTTTTCGATAGCGACGCGGTATTGCAAGAGCGGACCGGAGTAACGGTTTCAGAAATCTTCGAGCGCGAGGGAGAGCAAGGGTTCCGTCGCCGGGAGCGTGAAGTCATTGCGGAGCTGGTGCAGCAAAAAAATATTGTTCTGGCGACTGGCGGAGGTGCTGTTCTGGATGCGGACAATCGTCGCCTCTTGGCCTCGCGCGGCACGGTGATCTACCTCCGTGTGCCGCTGGATGCCCAATTGCGGCACTTGCGTGCGGATCGCACCCGCCCGCTATTGCAGGATGGAGACCCGGAGGAGATATTGAAGCGGTTGTCCAGCGAGCGCGAGCCTTTATATCGAGAGTTGTGTGACTACCAGGTCAATATGGATGGCCTGACGGTGCGCACAGCCTGCGAAAACATTGTCGAGTGGCTTGATCAGACGCCCGGGCTGTCGTAGCCGTACAGCCAGACCGTACGGGTCGGGGCGAGATTGACGACAGAGTGCAGGCAACGTCGTGGGATGAAGGCTTCGTCGCCGGGCTCCAGGATCATGTCGACGCCTTTCAGGGTCAATTGCAACCGGCCTTCCACGACCGTAATCAGTTCGTTGCAGTCGTGTGTATAGTCTCGCCAAGCCCGTCCCGGAGGGTCTTCGAATGTTCCGCAGGAGAAACCGCGCTGACGCCAGTCTGAGGCAACCTTTTCGGGCTCGAAGGGAGCGGAGAATTTCCCGCGGACCGGATTCATGCGCGGCGCACCATGACCGGGTCGCCGGGGAGGCAGGCGGCGAAACCGTGGACGTCGTCCGCATATCCCCAGATGTTGACCGCCGCGGCCAGCCGGATCTCGTCGCCGCGTGAAGCCGGGGTGGGCCCGAAGCCGATCGCGATGCACCGGCCTTCCACCCAGAACGCGATCTCGCCGGCCTCCACCACATCGCGGGCATCGGCTTCAAGAGCGGTTTCGACGGGTGCCTCGAAATAGATTTCCTGCCCCCAGGTTCGGACTTCGGACTGGATCGGCAGGGCTGCGCAGATCGCCCGCGCGGTCGGCGTGTCGTAGCAGGTGATGGTGGCGGTGTGGCGGCCAGCGGTCAAAAGCAATGTTTCTGTCATGGCACGTTGACCTAGGGGGGGAGGGGGGGATCAAGCAGTATACAATCTCGCCAAAGCAGGGGACCAAATTGAAGAATTTCTTGTGCATGAGTTGACCGTTGCCCTCAAGGGCGCTTCATACCCGATTCTGATCGGCGAAGGACTGCTTGAAGATTCCGCACGCTGGGCTCCTCTGGTGGGGTCCGAGGTCGTGCTGGTGACGCATCCGGGAGTGGAAAACCTGTATGCCCGGCCTCTCGCGGAGGCCTTGGGGCCGGCTTGCCGTGGATGCTACGTGCTGCCGGACGGGGAGCAACACAAGACGCTGGAAGACCTGAACGGACTTTATACCTGGCTTCTGGAACAGGAACTGGGGCGCGGTGCAACCTTCGTCGCGGTCGGGGGAGGCGTGGTCGGCGACATGACCGGATTTGCCGCTGCCACCTATATGCGGGGCGTCGATTTTGTGCAGGTCCCGACAACATTGTTGGCACAGGTGGACGCTTCGGTTGGCGGCAAGACCGGCGTCAACCACCCGCTCGGCAAGAACATGATTGGTGCGTTCTGGCAGCCGAAGGCGGTGCTGATCGATTCGGCGACGCTGCGCAGCCTGCCGGCACGTGAAATGCGTGCGGGCGTGGCCGAGGTCATTAAATACGGCTTGATTGACGATGCGGAATTCTTCGAGTGGCTGGAAGAGCACCTTGAGGAAGTCTTGGCGCTGAAGACGGAAGCCTTGACGTACGCAATCAAGACGTCCTGCGCCAGCAAGGCGCGAATTGTGGCTGCCGACGAGCGGGAACGCACCGGTACCCGCGCGTTGCTGAACTTGGGTCATACTTTTGCGCATGCGATCGAAACCGAGCAGGGCTATGCACAGTGGAATCATGGTGAAGCAGTGGCCTGCGGCCTGGTGCTTGCCGCCGACCTGTCGGTCCGGATGGGCTGGCTTGAGGCTCAGGCAGCCGAGCGGATACAGGCGCTGGTCGGCCGCGCGGAGTTGCCGACCCGGCTGCCGGAAGAACTGGGGGTTGAGCAATTGCGTGCCCATATGCGGCATGACAAGAAGAATGTCGGGGGACGGCAACGTTTCATCTTGATGCGGGCAATTGGGCAGGCGGAAGTGACCGACCAAGTGGACGAACGACTGTTGTCGGCTACGTTGGCAGGAGTGCGTTGAGCCTGTGGCAGTCGATTTGCTGGAAGCGCGGGGTGGTGGGCCGGATCGGGCCGGGTTTGCCCCTTATGCGGCCAGCGAATTCAATTCCCTCGGGCGGCAGCATTCGGAGCCTCCGGACAAATTCAGAACGCTGTACCAGCGTGATTGCGACCGGATCATTCACGCCGCCGCTTTCCGAAGCTTGGAGTACAAGACCCAGGTCATGGTGAATCATGCGGATGGATCTTTTCGCACCCGACTGACGCACAGCATCGAAGTGGCCAAGCTGTCGCGCACGCTGTCGCGCGCCTTGCGTCTCAACGAAGACCTGTCCGAATCGATCGCGCTGGCTCACGATCTGGGTCACACGCCATTCGGGCATGCGGGACAGGATGCGCTGGACGACTGCATGAAAGAGTACGGTGGATTCGAACACAACCTGCAATCATTGCGCGTGATCGACAAGCTGGAGCATAAATACGCCAATTTTCGCGGTCTTAACCTGAGCTTTGAGACACGTGAGGGAGTGCTGAAGCGCTGCCCGAAGGAAATTGCTAAAACTCTGGGGCCGCTGGGGGAACGTTTCCTCAAAGGCGGCTCGCCGACCCTGGAGGCGCAGTTGGTGGACTTTGCCGACCAGATTGCTTATACCAACCATGATCTGGACGATGGTCTGCGGCTGGGGTTTCTGGACCTTGAAGAAGTGCGGAACTTGGCGCTGTTTTCCCGCGCCTATGACGAGGCGGAAAAAGCCTCGCCGAAGTTGTCGCGGCATGCATTGCTGCATGAGGCCAACCGGCGCATGATTACAGCCATGATGGAGGATCTGATCCTTGCTACTGAAAAGCGGATCGAACAGGTGCAGCCGGACTCGCCACAGGCCGTCCGTGCCTGTACCGAGCGACTGGCTGGATTCAGTGCTGAATTGCGTGCCGAACTTTCGTCGGTGACCCGATTGCTGCAGGAGAAGTACTACCATCACCACCAGTTGGCACAGGCAACCGGTCAGGCTGTCCGTGTGATTCGGGAGTTGTTCCGCGTGTTCATGGACCGCCCGCAGTTGTTGCCGACGGAATTGCACCAACGGGCCCATGAGAAAAAGGCGGTCCGTAGCGAGGCAGGACAGGCCCGGGTGATCGCCGATTACATTGCAAGCTTGAGCGACCGGCACATTCTTGCGGAACACCGCAAGATTTTTGATGTGGCGAGAAACTAGAATTTTGATGACATAAAAGTATGGTTTGGATGTATGGGGAATTCTTTCAAAATCGGTCCCACTCTGACCAAAGGACAATTACCAATTTCTCTGATGAACAGTCGGGCACGTACAGGCTGCTAAAAACCTGTATATCTTTCAGTCTGTAGTGCTTCTTGTCATTTTCCTGCCCTCGATTTATTTATTTTTTATTTCTTCTCTCTTGGGGGCCTTTTATTCGGTAGTCGTTCTATTGTTGCTATTATTTTTCCGATCTGAGAAAAGGAAAGGGATACGGTTTTTTGGGGGCTATGGCTGCCAGGTGATTTAGGCAAAAGCGGGTTTTCCAAGAGATATTTAATTTCTTTCATGATGGGCTTTGTTCTCACGCTGTAAAAAGCCCCCCGTCTATCTATAAACCCAAGGCTATCGCAATCCTTCATAAATAGTTCTGTAGCCTGTACGGTTTTGAAACGGATATTCCATGAAACAAGACTATCCACCTTGATTTCCTGGCCACATACTTGTTCCTCGGTCTTAGGCGTACCATCTAATGTGATTTTTCGGTCTATTTGGTCAGAGTCACAACTAACCGCGAACATGCCTATGCGCCCTACTTCTCCCACTGCCCATAAGGTCATCCATCGGTCCAAACCATGTTCTTTTCTATGAACAAGGCCAGGAGCACTTATCCTTATAGGTTTGTTCGAAGTGTTACACAATGTGACTGATAAATGGAACCCATCATTAATTCCGTAGTACATGCAATCGATTCGACGTGCTTTTCTGTCTAATAGAAGATCAATCCAATACTTTCCAACTAAAGCAAGAAGCGTAGATACGCACACGCCGAGAAACCACGAGACATACCCCGTGAAAATAGATGCTGATTCCACTCTTTATGTAAAAAACGGAGATATTTTGTGCTTTGAACTATAGCACTGGTCACGAGTTTATATGCAATTTTGAAAAGCTGGTTTTGTCTAGGTTTGATCGATTTTTCCATACGCAGCCTACCTCTCGTGGAAAAGATATAATGCCGTAAATAACTATCAATTAGTGATTTTGTGTCCTAGATGAAAAATCGGCTAGAAACCCAGAAATTTCTTTCTGAAAAGCGTGAGAAACGTCGCCTAAAAAATATTGCTGTTGAACGAATGCGGCGCAAAGCGTTAGCAAAACACAGGGACGGATTGCTACTTTATCTTCCACAAACGCTTAAAATTCTTCAAAGACATATCCCTAAAGGTGTGCATCCAGGCAAGGAAAAATCAGAAACAATAAAGATTCCAAGTACTTTCTCAATTGTCGACAATACGGAAAATGCTCTGAGAACAATCTACCAACTTGTGGCGTTTTCAAGCCGTCGGCGACCGCCTAGAGAAATTTACTTTGATCATTCTGATTTGGTCAATTTTGACCTGGCAGCAGAAGAAATTCTTGACATTGTGGCACTTGATTTTCAGCGAATACGTCGATGGGCAAAGGGTGGGCTCCAACTAAGCGGAAAATTTCCTGCCAGTATTTTGGCAAACCGCTTTATTAGGGCAGTAGGCATCATTAAGAACCTAGAATTAACTCCATTTTACTTGCGTCATGAAGAAGAGAAGAGCCTAAAAATTCTACGATGTTTGAGTTATAGGGCTCTACTTCGCGCGTCGGAAGTAAGTCCTATCGAGCGCGCGGCGCAACGACTTATTGATTATTTTAATGAATGCCTTGAAACAAGTGGTCGCCAATTGACCGAATATGGACGCCAAAAATTGGGCGAATATGCAGGTGAGGTGCTCGACAATGCGATAGAACACAGCGAGACCCAAGATTGGGTTCTTGCAGGATACTTAGATCTTAGTACGCCTGAACGAGTATGCGAGATATCCATATTTAATTTTGGGAAAAGTTACGCTGATACATTCTCTGAACTTCCTGAGGATCATTTTACGCGACGAGTTGTGGATCCCTTCATAGAGATTCATCAGAAGAAAGGCTTTTTTCGACAGGGTTGGGAGCGCGATAATTTGTATACAGTTGCCGCGTTACAGGAGTGTATTAGTTCAAAGAATGAAAACCAAAGCGATAATCGTGGCAGTGGAACTGTTGACCTAATTCAATTCTTTCAAGAAGTTTACGGAGAAAAGCGACCCCAAGACGGACGGCGTGCAAAGATGGTGATAATTTCCGGAAAGACATACATACTGTTTGATGGTCGGTATGAGATGTTGCCTGATTCGAATGACCGCCAGATAATTGCCTTTAACTCTGAAAATACACTTGAGCTTCCTCCTGACCAGACTTATGTAAAATGCCTCGACGGGGTAGAATTTCCCGGCACTATTGTTTCCATTAGATTTCCACTTCCACGAGGAGCTACCGAGGGCGTAGGCAGGAGAGATGAGCGCTAGTTCCGAGGTAGTAGTCGATTTCAAAAAATTGGGCGGGCCTGTTTATTCTGGGCGCTCCAAGGGTGCTCTTGCGCGCAAAGAATTTAAGTTGGATAAAGTTGATAAAGCGCAAGCCAAAGTCATAGTGCGCATCCCGGAGTCTACATATTCTGTGACAAGTTCATTTTACCTAGCATTATTTGGCAAAAGTATCCTCCAAGCTGGTAGTCGCGAGGCTTTTCTTAACAGATATGATTTTCAGGTTCCTAAAGTGTTCTTAGATACTTTTGAGACCTGCATTGCTCGTGCATTGCAGGAACACCGCGCGTTAATCAGTAACCACAAGAAATAAAGACTTCATTATGGATTTTCATATCCCTCGGCCGCCAGATTTCCTGTTATGGGCAGCAGTTTTAGGGGTAGGATTGAATTTCATAAAATTTTTGTGGGATTTGTATCAAAGGCGCATGGACCGGCAACAGTCGATTGTGGACATGTTTTGGTATAGAACAGTCATTATGCCTATCTGCTGGTCACCACTGGCTGACTTGATTAATAAGTATGTTGATCATCTACACCAAATGGACCGAGGAGCCCCATTGAATCGAACCTTAGAAAGAATGATTAATCTTGCAAGGGAATTTGGTAGAGACAAAAATCTTGTTCTAGGGCGTTTCTTGTTACTAACAATCTTCAAAGATGAAACTTATGAGAACATCAGAGATACGCTTGATAGTCTAGAAGATGAGATAGTACAAAATTGTGTGCCAGCCCAATCCAGTTTTGATTCTTCTAGTACAGCAATAGCGTTCATAGAGAGTCTTTTTTGGAGCAATCTTACGAAAGCCTGTAAAGAAATGATGAAACTCCACCCGCGCGGGAATGTGCCCCTTTGAGATCTTTTTCGCACCTTTAGATGTGTGAATCTACGTCGCCATGTACGGTGCTTATTTGCCGACACACTAACATCCATCTTTATAAAATGCTATGAACCATAGCGAGATTGTCAATTTTCTCTGGGGTGTGGCCGACCTCATCCGTGACAGTTTCAAGCGCGGGAAATACCAGGATGTCATCCTGCCGCTGACCGTCCTGCGTCGGCTCGACTGTGTCCTAGCTCCGACCAAGAGAAAAGTCTTGAAGCGGAATGCGGAGTTGAGGCAGAAAGGGCTTCGGAATCCGGATAAACAGTTGCGCAGGGCCTCCGGCTTCGCGTTCTACAACACCTCCCAATACGATTTTGATTTGATGCTGGGCGATGCGCAGCAAGTTGCCGCGAACCTCCGAAACTATATTGCGGGCTTCAGCGCGAATATGCGCGAGGTCATCGAGCGTTTCGACTTCGACAACACGATCAGCAAGCTGGATGAGGCGGGACTACT
Source organism: Gammaproteobacteria bacterium (assembly GCA_026713705.1). Classification (GTDB taxonomy): domain Bacteria; phylum Pseudomonadota; class Gammaproteobacteria; order Poriferisulfidales; family Poriferisulfidaceae; genus Poriferisulfidus. Next base: position 27,620 of record JAPONY010000017.1, on the reverse strand, counting down.
GTTCCAGGTATTGGAACAGTTTGGGAAAGTCGAGTTGCACCCCGACCGGGTGGACAATCCGACTATGGGGACGATTTTCGAAGAACTGATTCGCCGGTTTAACGAGGCGCTGGATGAAAATCCAGGAGAACACTTCACGCCACGAGATGTCGTCCATCTGATGGTTGATCTCATGCTGGCTGGGGATGAGAAGGAAATTGCCCGAAAAGGCGCTATTCACACCATCTATGACCCATGCTGCGGTTCCGGTGGTTTGCTGATGATCGCCAAGGAACACATCACGGAAGGCGTGCGAAAAAACGGTCGGAAAGGCGGGAAGCCGCCACTCAACTCCGGTGCCGACATTCATCTGTTTGGACAGGAAGTGAATCCGGAGACTTGGGCGGTCTCGAAATCGGATTTTTTCATGAAGGATCCGAGCGGGCGTGATGCCGACAATGTCGCTTTTGGGAGCACGCTTTCCCATGACCGCCATGCTGACAAGACTTTCGATTACCTGATCGCCAATCCTCCTTACGGAAAGAAGTGGAAAAGCGATGAGGATGCAGTGCGGAGCGAACATGACCGAGGAGAGGCTGGCCGCTTTGGTCCGGGCCTGCCTCGTATCAGCGACGGACAGACCCTGTTTCTCCTGCACATGCTCAAGCGGGCTCGTGCACCGAGCGAGGGAGGTGCACGCATTGCGATTATCATGAATGGCTCACCACTGTTCACGGGGGATGCGGGCAGCGGTGAAAGCGAAATTCGCCGGTTCGTAATGGAGAACGACTTGCTGGAAGCGCTGATCGCACTGCCGGAGCAGCTTTTCTATAACACGGGCATTGCAACCTACATCTGGTTGTTGACCAATCGTAAGAAGCCAAAACGCAAGGGCAAGGCGCTTTTTGTCGATGCCACCGCTTTCTGGTCACCGATGCCGAAGAGTCTGGGTGAAAAACGGCGAGAAATCCCTTACGAAAGGGCGCGGGATGTGCTGGGTCGAGTCAAGAGATTCCGAGATGGTGAGACGTGCGAAATCGAGGTTGACGGAAAGACCGAGGAGCGGGTCGTCAGCCGCGTCTTCCCGCTCACGGAATTTGGCTATCGGAAGGTTACGGTGGAGCGTCCGTTGCGGCTCAATTTCGAGGCGAGCCCGGAGCGCATTGCCCGTCTGGAGGAGCAGAAGGGATTTCAGAATCTGGCGAAATCGAAAAGACGTGGCAAGGCCAAAGAGGAGGAGGAAGCCCGGGGGCGTGAGCGGCAACAGGATATCCTGGGTCTGCTCAAGTCGCTGGGCGGACCGGTGTACAAGGATCGCGCAGCGTTTCTGGAGGTGCTGGACGCCAAGACTGGGGAGACTGGCCAGAAATTGACGGCGACCGTGAAAAAAGCGATTCTTTCAGCGCTTTCTGAGCGCGACGATACAGCCGAAATATGTCGCAATGCAGAAGGAAAGCCGGAACCCGACCCGAATCTGCGTGATACCGAGCGTGTCCCGCTTCCTGATGGAGAAGATCCTGTGGACGAATACGGGATTCCGGCAAGTGTGGAAAGTTTTATTGCCCGCGAAGTGGTGCCCCATGTCCCTGATGCCTGGATTGATTTGTCGAAGCGTGATTCGAAGGACGGCAAGGTGGGCGTGGTCGGCTACGAGATCAATTTCAACCGATATTTTTACTGCCCTTCCCTGCCTCGGTCTCTTGCTGAGATTCAGGGTGATATCAGGGCTACAGAGCGGGAGATTATGGAGATGCTGGCAACGCTGGATTCTGAAATTTGATAGTAAATGTAGGCATTTATATGTAGATGCCTACATTCTATAACAATGTATAATGAGGCCATGTCTAGCATGGCTGATCTTTCAACGTTGCGGGGCGCGGGCCTGGGTGCTTTTTTTCGCGCCAGGGATATCGAGGCGCTCGGCATTGCCCACCGCAGACTTGCAGACTGGGCGTCCGCAGGGATCATAATGAATTTCGGGAATGGTCTGTATCGGTTTTCCGATGACGAGGTCGAACCTACAGAACTTGAAACCATCGCAATGGTTTCTGCCGCTGTTCCAGGAGCGGTTATCTGCCTGTATACGGCGCTGCGCATCCACGAAATTGGTACTCAATCCCCTTCAGAGGTTTGGCTGGCGCTGGGTCATAAGGCTCGCCAGCCGACACACCCGCCTTCCCGAATTCGCGTCGTCCGTTTCTCTGGCGCGATGGCGACATATGGGGTCGAACAGCGCTCTGCGCTTGGTGTGCCCTTTCGCATCACTTCGCCAGCCCGGACGGTTGTTGATTGTTTCCGGTATCGGAAAAAACATGGAACTCTTGATGTTGCACTGGAAGCCCTTCGCGACGTCATGCGGAGTCAGATCGCAACAATAGATGAGATTGCGCGCGCTGCCGAAATCTGTCGAGCGCGAACAGTTGTTTCTCCCTACCTTGATGCCTTGTCATGGTGAAAGACAGGCCGATTCAAAACGTTTCGGCTTCGGTGCGCGCAAGGCTGCTGAACAGGAAACGGAAAACCGGAGAGGATTTCCAACTCCTTCTGGAGCGATATGCGGTGGAGCGATTTCTGTATCGTCTCGGAGAATTGGATTATCGCGAGCATTTTGTTTTGAAAGGGGGCATGCTGCTCGTCCTTTGGGGGGAGGAGGTCAGCCGCCCGACACGCGATCTTGACTTTACCAGCTATGGTAGTGCCTCGGAAAATGGTGTGCGTTCCATTATCCGCGAGATCTGCTCGTACCAGGGCCTCGACGACGGTATTGCTTTTGACACTGAAAAGGTCGACATCTCCATCATTCGACCGGACGACAAATACGATGGTTACCGGGTATGCTTCCAGGCTGCGATTTCTGGTGCACGTATTCTGGTACGCATAGATATCGGCTTTGGAGATGTAATCTATCCGGCACCGGTTGACGCCGACTATCCCACGCTGCTTGATTTCCCCTGCCCAAGAATTCTGACGTATCCTCGGGAATCGGTCGTGGCCGAGAAACTTCATGCCATGATCTCGCATGGCGCGTCCGTCAGCCGCTACAAGGACTTCTACGATCTTCATCTATTGGCGCAGCACTTCCCTTTCGAAGGCGAGTCTCTCTCGCGTGCTATTGTGGCAAGTTTCGGGCAACGTGGCACAATAATTTCCGAAAACCTGCCGCTTGTCCTAACTCCTGGATTCTATTCATCACCTTCCCGCGTCGAACTGTGGCGCAATTACCTCGGCAAGAACCGGTTGTCAGACACTTTTTCAGATTTCGGGGGCGTGGGGGAGTCTCTTCTGTCGTTTCTCGCGGAACCGTGGAATGCGTTGGCTCGGAGCGGAAACTTTTCTGGAAGTTGGCCTGAAGGCGGGCCTTGGTTGCACTGAGTGGCGCATTTAGGAAAACAGGTAGCCTTAAGTCGGGGAAATTGAATGGTACACCAATCTTCTGATGCGGCAATGAGAGGGATTGAGCCTCTTTCGGGCGGGATGGGCTATGCTCCGTACTCGGCCTACAAGGATTCCGGTGTAGAGTGGCTGGGTGAGATTCCAACGCATTGGGAGGTGAAAAGGCTGAAGTATTCTGCGACTATTAATGACGAAACTTTGGTAGAGACGACAGACCCAAGTTTTGTTATGTCGTACATAGACATAAGCGGCGTTGATTCGTATCGGGGTATTGTGTCATCAACAGAAATGACGTTTGAAGACGCCCCAAGCCGGGCTCGTCGTGTTGTTCGCGATGGCGATACGATTATCTCGACTGTCCGCACATACTTGGGGGCAATCGCGCCTATTCGAAACCCAGATCCTAACACTATCGTTTCTACCGGTTTTGCAACAATTAGGCCACGTGAAATCTCCCCTGATTTCATATCGTATGTACTGCGCGAAGCTAGTCTTGTCGGAGAGATAGTCTCTCGGTCATTAGGAGTTAGTTATCCGGCAGTAAATGAATCGGAGATCGAGACACTTCCAATTCTGTTGCCCAATCTGGATGAACAATATGGCATCGCTGCATTTCTTGACCGCGAGACGACGAAAATCGATACACTGATTGAAAAACAAGAGCGGTTGATTGAGCTACTACAAGAAAAACGAATTACTCTCATAAGCCATACCGTCACCAAGGGCCTCGACTCCAGTGTTCCTATGAAAGATCCCGGTATTGAATGGCTGGGTGAGATTCCGGCGCATTGGGAGGTCACGGCGTCCAAAAAACAATTTTCGATCCAGTTGGGAAAAATGTTGCAAAGAAACCCAACCAGTAGAGATGATATAGAAGTCCCTTACCTTAAAGCACGACATGTCCAATGGTTTTTGGTTGATGCCTCGTCTTTGCCCACTATGTGGATTAGCGAAAGAGAATCCGGAAAATATTGTGTTCAGGAGGGGGACCTTGTTGTATGCGAGGGCGGCGAAGGCGGACGTTGTGGGCTAGTGAAAAAAGCGCCTAATAATTGCATCATTCAAAACGCTCTGCATAGAGTGCGGGAAGCCCCCAATGGGGGAAGCATGGTCGAATACCTTCAATATGTCATTAGTGCGGTTTCATCAGCAAAATGGTTTGACGCGACCAATAGCAAAGCTACGATTGCGCACTTCACCAAAGAGAAATTTAACGAGATGTCTGTGCCAGTGCCTTCCCATACGGAACAATGCTCTATAGCCACTTTTCTCGACCGTGAGACAGCAAAAATCGACACGCTGATTTCCAAAGTTTACCAAGCTATAAAACTGAAGAAAGAATTTCGTTCCGCGCTTATCTCTGCGGCCGTGACCGGTAAAATAGATGTTCGACAAGCTTCTGCTTCTACTGCGCAAGACGCTTAGTGACTGGCGCAGGTTTTTCCGTATAACACCATGAGTACCGTTGTTTCCGAGCGTGCTTTCGAAGACGCGATTGAGGCCGTCTTGCTGCAAGGTGACTCTGGCGATGACCTGGAGATGCAACCCGGCGGTTATCACAAGCGACGGTCGGAGGATTACGACCGGGAGTCATGCCTCCTGCATGGTGATGTCTTGGGTTTCCTGCAGGCGACCCAACCGAAAGAATGGGAGAAGCTCTCGCAACGTTATGGCACGGAGGTTGAAGATCGGTTTCTGGAACGTTTGGCGACAGAGATCAAGAGGCGTGGCACGCTTGATGTCTTGCGGCATGGCGTAAAGGATATGGGATGCCAGTTTCGGTTGGCCTATTTTCGCCCGGCAAGTGGGCTCAACAAAGAGACTCGACGCCTCTACAAAGCAAACCTATTCTCGGTTGTACGCCAATTGCGATATAGTGTCAAGAATGAAAACAGCTTGGACCTAGTGCTGTTTTTGAACGGTATTCCAATCTTCACTGCCGAGCTCAAGAATCCGCTGACTGGCCAGACTGTCAAAGATGCGATTCGGCAATACAAAAAAGATCGTGATCCGCGAGAGCCTCTGTTCGCCAGTGACCGATGCCTCGCGCATTTCGCGGTCGACCCAAACTTAGTCTTTGTCACAACTCGCTTGCACAAGAACAGGACACGCTTCCTGCCTTTTAATCAAGGAAAATACGGTGGGGCGGGGAATCCCCCCGTGCCTCCAACCCAAACCGGTTACGCCACTGCCTATCTCTGGCAAGAGACTTGGGCACGCGATAGCGTGCTGGACTTGATCCGGCGATTCATTCACCAGATCAAAAAGGAAAAAGGAAAAGAAGGAACAACTGGCAAGCCATTCCTGATTTTTCCTCGCTACCAACAACTCGACTGCGTACGCCGTCTCGTATCCGATGCTTGTGAAAAGGGAGCCGGGCAACATTATCTGATCCAGCATTCGGCCGGCAGCGGCAAAAGTTTCACTATCGCCTGGCTGGCCCACCAACTTTCCTCGCTGCATGGTTCCGAAGATCGACGCATCTTTGATTCCATCATCGTGATTACTGACCGCCGTGTATTGGATCGCCAACTTCAGGAAAACATACGGCAGTTCGAGCAGACACTGGGGGTGGTGGAAAATATCAACGCCACTTCGCGCCAACTCAAAGAAGCACTTGAATCCGGCAAGACGATCATCGTCACCACACTTCAGAAATTCCCGTTCATTTCTGCCGAAATCGGTGACCTTCCGGGGAAACGCTTCGCCCTGATTATCGACGAAGCCCATTCCTCGCAGTCGGGGGAATCGAGCAAAAGCCTCAAGGCCACGCTTTCGTCAACCTCTCTGGAAGAGGCCGAAAAAGAAGAAGCTCAGGCGGAAACCCCGGAAGAGGAATTGGAAAACGCCATTCTGGCCGAAATACGAAGTCGTGGCCGGCAACCCAACCTTTCGATTTTTGCTTTCACGGCGACTCCCAAGAACAAAACACTGGAGCTGTTCGGGGCAAAGAGCGAGGATGGCACATTCAAGCCGTTTCACGACTACACCATGCGTCAAGCCATTGAGGAAGGCTTCATTCTGGATGTCTTGTCAAGCTACACGACTTGCGAAGCTTATTGGAAGCTTTGGAAAACGGTCGAGAGCGACCCGCGCTATGACAAGAAGAAAGCCGCCCACCTCCTGAAATCCTATGTCGATCGCCATCCGAATACGATTAACATGAAGGTACGTATCATGGTCGAGCACTTCACGAGCCAAGTGCAGGACAAGATCGGAAATCAGGCAAAGGCGATGATCGTCACCCGTTCACGCCTGCATGCGGTCCGCTACAAACTGGCCATAGACCGTCATCTCGCCGAACAAGGCTATCCCTTCAAAGCCCTGGTCGCCTTTTCGGGCACGGTCGAAGATGGGGGCCAGTCCTATACGGAGTCCGGCATGAACGGACAGTCGGAAACGCAGACTGCGGGGACATTCGACACGCCGGAGTATCGTTTCCTGATTGTCGCGAACAAATTCCAGACCGGGTTTGATCAACCGCTCCTGCATACGATGTACGTCGACAAGAAGCTCGGCGGTGTAAATGCCGTGCAGACGCTTTCGAGGCTAAACCGTGTTTACCCCGAAAAGGAGGAAACTCTGGTGCTCGATTTCGCCAACAAGACCGACGAAATCAAGGCCGCCTTTGATCCCTACTACGAAACAACGCTGCTGTCGGAAGAAACCGACCCCAACCTGCTGTACCAGGTGCAAACTCGGCTTGGCAACTATCCGGTCTATGCCCCAGCTGATGTTGACAGTTATGCGGGGATTTACTTTGGGCCGAGCCCCGCCCAGGACCAACTTTACGCCGCATTGGCGCCTTCAGTGGAGCGCTTCCGCGATCTTACACAGGATGACCAAGACAAATTCCGGAAGGAACTGACCCGTTACATACGGTTCTACGCATTCCTTGCGCAGGTGTTGACCTTTGCCGACCCCGACCTAGAGAAACTTTACGTTTTCGCTCGGCACCTGCGTCCATTGTTGCCCATTGATCGAGATGAGCTGCCCCTTGAAATACAGCAGTACATCGACATGGAATCGTACCGGATTCGGGAGACGAGAAGCGCCGCCATCGAATTGGAACGAGGGCCGGGGAGCCTGGATCCCATCCTCGACGAGGAGTCGTATGACCTTTTGCCCGAGGAGATGGAAACATTGTCGAGAATCATTTCCGAGTTGAACGAGCGCTTTGGCACGGAACTGGGTGCCGAGCATTGCGCCACTCTTGGGCAGATGATGGAAAGGCTGGAAGGGGATGAAGCCTTGGATGCTTCTGCGCGCGTGAGTACGCGAGAAAACGTGCGCCTAGCCTTTAACCACAAGGTCGACGAAGCCATCCAGGACATCGTGGATTCCAACTTCGACCTGTACAAGCGCATTACCGATGATCAGGGTTTCGGGGAAGCGGTAAAGAACTATTTATTCGATCAGTACCTTCGCAGTCGACGCAGCGTGGAGGAACTGATTGAGCAGGGAGAAACCGGCACCTTGGAATTCAAGTCCACATTGCGCTGGAACCTCAAGGAGGACCGCAAGGATGATAAAAGGGTAACCCATGCCGCACTGAAGACGATAGCAGCCTTCCTGAATACCGAAGGCGGCGACCTCCTCATTGGCGTGGCAGATAATGGCTCTATTGTGGGCATCGAGAAAGATCAGTTGGAGAATGACGATAAATTCATGCGTCATCTTTCTCAGGTGGTTCGGGACAGCCTCGGCGCACCTGCTGGAACCTGCATCGACTCTCGGATACAGGCCATTGACGGCAAAAGTGTCTGCATGGTGAGTTGCCGTAGGAGCCCAAACCCGGTCTTTCTTGTCTGGAAAGGAACTGAAACTGTGGAGAGTGGAGATTTTTTTGTGCGGAATGGGCCGACGACTGTTAAACTTTCACCGACGGACACCCGGAAATACATCCACAGCCGATTTTCCGAAACAGAGCCATCAGGCACATGACACTTCAGCACCTCATCCGCCGACTGGAAGAATACTGGGCGACGCAGGGTTGCGCGATTTTGCCTGCGCACGACCTGCCGATCGGAGCGGCAACCTTCCATCCGGAAACTTTCCTGCGGGCAATCGGCCCGGAGCCATGGCGGTGTGCGTTCGCACAGCCGTGCCGGCGACCGACGGATGGACGCTATGGAGAGAATCCGAACCGTCTGCAGCGCTATTATCAATTCCAGGTGGCCCTCAAGCCTTCGCCGGATGATATCCAGGATTTGTACTTAAAGTCCCTAGAGGAGCTGGGTATTGCACTTGGCGAAAACGATGTCCGCTTTGTGGAGGATGACTGGGAATCCCCGACGTTGGGAGCTTGGGGTCTGGGCTGGGAGGTGCAGCTGAACGGCATGGAAATCAGCCAATTCACGTATTTCCAGCAGGCGGGAGGACTGGAATGTCGTCCGACGCTCGGCGAGTTGACCTACGGTGTCGAACGGATCGCAATGTTCCTGCAAGGGAAAGACAGTGTTTTTGACTTGATTTGGCACGATGGGGGGGCGGCCCCGATCACCTATGGGCAGTTGTTCCACCAGAACGAAGTCGAACAGTCGGCTTACAACTTCGAACAGGCCGACACGGAAAAATTATCCCGCCAGTTCGACGAAATGGAACAGGAATGCGATCGGCTGGTCGATCAGGATCTCCCGTTGCCGGCGTACGAGCAGTTGGTGGGGTGCTCGCATCTCTTCAATCTCCTGGATGCGCGGCACGCAATTTCCGCCACCGAACGCCAGAAGTACATTCTGCGGATCCGTAGCCGGGCACAGAAGATCGCGGAAGCCTATTACGCCTCGCGCGAGGCCCTGAATTTCCCCTTGGGCACGGAATGACTGAAACCCGGACCGTGCTGTTTGAACTCGGCACGGAAGAACTCCCGCCCCGCTCTTTGGAAACCCTCAAGGAATCCTTGGTGGCCGGGGTTGTCGCAGAACTGGAAAACGCGGCTCTTCCGTTCGACCGGGCCGTGACGGCGCATGCGTCATCAAGGCGCTTGGCGTTGCAGATTCAAAAAGTGGCGGCACAGACGGACGGATCCACCGAAACACGCAAAGGACCTTCGGTAGCAGCGGCCTTGGATTCGGAGGGCGAGCCGACTCGCGCATTGCTCGGCTTCGCCAAGGGGTGTCAGGCCGATGCAAAGCAGATGCAGCGTTGGAAAGACGGAAAGGATCGCCTGAAGTCGGAAAAAGGGGAATGGCTCACGTTCGAACAAGTGATCGAACCTCGCGATTGCCGAGAACTGTTGCCGGAGATTTTCAATCGCGTCCTGGCAGGATTGCCGCTGGCGAAACGCATGCGTTGGGGCACGCGGGAGACAAGTTTCCTGCGTCCTGTCCGGTGGGTGGTGTTGCTGTACGGTCGCGAGCCGGTTGCGGGAGAAGTCATGGATCTGGCATGTGGCGCAGTTACGCAGGGGCACCGTTTTCTCGGAGAAAAACAGATCGAGCTGACGGATGCCGATTCCTATGAGGACGCCTTGAGGGAGCGAGGCCACGTCTTGGTGGAGGCGACAATACGCAGGCAGGAAGTGCTGCAGCAGATCGAGAAATTCGAGGCCGAATTCAAAGTGTCAACAATTCGGTCAGAAGTACTGCTCGAGGAGGTTTGCGCCAGTGCGGAGTTCCCGGTGACGGTTGCAGGTTGCTTTGATGGGGAATTTTTGAGTCTACCGGAAGAAGTGGTCCGCGCGGTGCTGGAGGATCAACAGCAGTATTTCGCCACCCGCTCGCCAGACGGCACTCTATCTCGGCATTTTCTTGCAGTTACCAACCTTCCGGACGTCAATGGGGAAATCAGGGTGGGATGCGAGCGAGTGGTCCATTCCCGGCTTCAGGACGCCGCTTTTTACCTCGAACGGGATCAATTGAGGCCGTTCGAATCTCGCGTCGAAGACCTGGGCCGGGTGGTTTTTCATCACAAACTGGGTACTTTGCTTGAGCGTGTCCAGCGGATTGAAAAATTGGCCGGACACGTGGCCCGGAGCGCAGATGCGGATGTAGAAGCCGTGTGTCGTGCAGCGCGCCTGTGCAAAGCGGATTTGGGTACGGACATCGTACAGTCGTTTCCAAAGCTTCAGGGAGTCATGGGTGCGCATTACGCCCGCATTGAGAAGGAACAGGACGCAGTCTGCCAAGCGATTTCGGATCATTACCGGCCGCGGTATGCGGATGATGTTCTTCCGGAAACTTTACCGGGCCAGGTGTTGGCGCTCGCCGACCGGTTGGACATGTTGGCTGGTGTGTTCGCTATAGGCGAGGTACCCACTGGGACTCGGGATCCGCTGGGAGTACGGCGTGCCGCCTATGGTGTCTTGCGTTTGACGGTGGAGTGCGAATTGGACTTGGACTTAGAAGATTGCTTGGTGCAGGCGATCGAAGGATATCCAAAGTCTTTTCGCGCCGACGGCATTCCTCAGGCGGTGCTGGACTACCTGGCCGACCGGATGCGCGGATATGGGGTTGAACGAGGCCAATCCAAGGATGCCATTGAAGCGGTTCTGGCGGTTGGGCCGACGCGTCCGCTGGATGCCTTCAGGCGGGTGCAGGCGGTGGAAGATTTCCGGAGTCGGCCGCAGGCACAGGTTCTGGTCGCAACGCACAAGCGGATTCGGAACATCCTGCGCGAAGCGGACGAAAGCGATGGAGATGTCGACCCTGAGCTATTGGTGGAGCCAGCGGAACGCATGCTGGCGGATCAACTCGACGTAGTGCGCGATGAAGTGTTGAAAAACTGCGCGGCCCGCCGCCATGAAGGAGCGCTGGATACGCTTGCCGGGCTGGCCGAACCGGTTTCAGCTTTCTTCGATACGGTGCTGGTAATGGCGGAAGATCAAAAAATACGTCATAATCGTTTGCGCCTTCTGCGGGGTCTGCAGGATTTATTTTTGGGAATCGCGGATTTTTCGCGCTTGCAAGACTGAACGACATTTTGGCCATGAAATTGATTATTTTGGATCGAGACGGAGTCCTGAACCAGGAACGGGAAGACTTCATCAAAACGCCGGAAGAATGGGTGCCGATCGACAGCAGCATGCAGGCGGTGTCCCGCCTGAACGAAGCAGGCTACCGGGTGGTACTTGCGACCAACCAGTCAGGAATCGGTCGTGGCCTCATCGATATGGACACTCTGAACACGATTCATCAGAAAATGCACAACTCGCTGGGCCGCTTCGGCGGTTGGGTGGATGCCATCTTCTTCTGTCCGGATGCCCCGGACGCGGGCAGTCATTGTCGTAAACCCAACCCCGGTATGTTCGAAGATATCGCGAATCGCTGCGGGACTGATTTGGCCCATGTGCCGGCAGTGGGGGACAAACTATCGGATATCCAGGCGGCCATTGCGGCAGGCGCACGTCCGGTTCTGGTGCGTACCGGATACGGTAAGCAGACAGAAAAGGACAAGGATCTTCCGGCCGGCATTCCGATATACGACGACCTGTACTCATACGTGGACAAACTGCTGGCTTCATCATCCTGAGCGCAGCCGGATGTCCGCCATCCGCTCTACTTTTTTTTATTTAGGTGTGCTTGTCGCCACCTTAATCGCGGTGGGTGTTGTGCCGATCGCAGCTTGCCTGCCCCGGCGTCCGTGCTATCGGTTGTTGAGTTTCTGGAACGTATGCGTCCTTTGGAGCGCGAAGGTGTTTTGCGGAATCACCTACGAGGTTCGCGGACGTGAGAATATCCCGGAATCCGGGCCTTACATGCTCATGGCAAATCACCAGTCGGCATTCGAAACGGTTTTACTGGTGGTTTTATTGCCGCAACCGGCATTCGTGCTCAAACAGTCCTTGCTGTGGATCCCGGTCATTGGCTGGGGACTGGCATTGACCCGCCCGATCGTCATTGACCGAAGTTCGCCGGTCCGCAGCCTGAAGCGTTTGCTGCGACAGGCGCGTGAACGGTTCGCACGTGGTGACGTGGTGGTTATTTTTCCGGAGGGGACCCGCGTTCCGGTGGGAGAACACCGTTCCTATCAGGCCGGCGGAGCACATATCGCAACGCAGAGCCAGATTTCGGTTCTCCCGATGGCGCACAATGCCGGACATTTTTGGCCACGTGGATTTCTCAAAAAGCCCGGAAAGGTCACAGTTCGGATTGGGCCGCCGATCTCAACGGAAGGATTGCAGCCTGCGCAGTTGAACGAGCAGGTTAGGAAATGGATCGAGACGGCGGGGGCACAGTTGTCGCCGCCGATGTGACTTCAGGGCGCGGGGTTGGGCTGAGACTCGTGAACGGAATCGATTTCGCGCAGCAACTGGCGGGGCAGCTCCAGATGAGCGCTTTCCAGATTTTCCTTGAGTTGTTCGATTGTGGTGGCACCAATAATGACACTGGTGACGAAAGGTTGCTGCTGGATAAAACTCAAGGCCATCTGCGCGGGCGTCAGGTCGTATTGGCGGGATAGGGCAAGGTATTTGGCGGTGGCGGCTTGCGCCTGCGGGTTGGTGTGACGGGTGAAGTAGTTCCAGCGCTGCAGCCGGGAACCCCGCGGGCGACCCCGCTGATATTTTCCAGTCAAGACGCCGAATCCGAGTGGAGAATAAGCTAGAAGTCCGCAGTGCTCCCGCATGGCGATTTCCGCGAGGCCCACCTCGAAAGTCCGGTTCAGCAGACTGTAGGGGTTCTGGATGGTGGCAATGCGGGGTCCGGAGCTCTCCCGCGAAAGCCTCAGATATTCCGAGACTCCCCACGGGGTCTCGTTAGACACCCCAATGGCCCGCGCCTTGCCGGATTCGACCAGCCGGCATAGTGTTTCGTAGGTCTCCTCGATGGGGATGGCATCCTGGTCGTCTTCGCCCGTATATCCCAACTGCCCGAAGTAGTTGGTATTGCGTTCGGGCCAATGGACCTGATAGAGATCGATGTAATCCGTCTGCAGGCGACGGAGACTGTCGTCGATCGCTTGATTGATCTGTTTTGCGTTCAGGCGCGGTCCGCCGCGCAGGTAATCCATGGATTCGCTGGGCCCCGTCACCTTGGTTGCCACCACCACCCGATCCCTCGGGACGCGGGAGGAAGCCAACCAAGTGCCGATATATTGCTCGGTGAGCCCTTGGGTGCGCGCACAGGTCGGAAAGGCATACATCTCGGCGGTGTCAATGAAATTGACCCCGAAGTCGAACGCACAGTCCAATTGCTGATGGGCTTCGGCCTCGGTATTCTGTTCGCCGAACGTCATGGTGCCCAAACAAATGGCACTGACGTCCAGGCCCGTGTCGCCAAGCGGGCGGAGTTCCATCGTCAGATCTCCAGTTCCTTGACGGGTTGTCCGTGAATCAGGTGCTGATCGATGATCCGATCAACGTCGGCGCGGCTCTGGTAGCGGTACCAGACGCCGTCCGGGTAGACAACAATAATCGGGCCTTCGGCACATCGGTCAAGGCATCCCGACTGATTGATTCGGATCTGCCCAGCCCCATGAATCCCGAGTTCCTGGCATCGTTTCTTGGCGTAGTCCCGCATTGCGCGAGCGTCATGATCCTGACAGCAGGCTTCGTCTTCCCGCTGGTTGACGCAGAAGAAAACGTGGTGCTTGTAGTACGGCATCGGAGAGGCTCAGGGGAGTGCCAGATTCCGCCTATGATACCGTTATGGCCGCTGGTACCGAGAGTGGGACTCGAACCCACACGGGGGACTACCCCACCGGATTTTGAGTCCGGCGCGTCTACCAATTCCGCCATCTCGGCCTTCAGGCTCCAGACACTCCGCTCTTCCTTTGGGGGCAGGGCGGCAAATTATTGTAGCAACGTAGATCGCTTGCCAAGCAACGAGAGTGTGGCTTCACAGACCTGCTTAGGGGTGATGCGGGTCATGCAGGCATGATGTCCGTATGGACAGGTGCGCCGATGGCAGGGGCTGCATAAGGTTCGTACTGAGAAAATTTTCCGAGCATCAGCCAGGGGCGGGTGCGTGTCGGGGCTGGTCGGGCCGTAGATACCGATGACGGGAGTGTCCACGGCCGCGGCGATATGCATGAGTCCGGAGTCATTGCAAACGGCGGCCGCGAATCCTGAAATCAGATGAATGGCTTGATTCAGGCTGGTCTCCCCGCACAGGTTCACGACCTGTTCCGGCGCGACACGGGCAATGGTGTCGCCTATGGGACGGTCTTTCGAGGTTCCCACCACGCAGATGCGGCTGCCATGTTTCGAGAGCATGGCGGCTAGCTGGGCAAAAGATTCCACGCCCCATTCCTTGGCGCGGCCATAGGCGGCACCCGGCATTAATCCGACCACTGGCTCGCTGGGGTCTATCTCCCATTGCCGGAGGGCGTCGGCGGTTTTTTCCGGGTCTACTTCCAGTCTTGGCCGGGGGATGGAATTTGGGTCTACGGGATCCGGCGAAGCCAATCGTGCCATGCGGGTCATGATGTCCGGCGGCCGAGGACGTGAATCGTTTATAAGCGTATTGCGAATCCCGGTATCGAACCCGATTCTCTTCCTGATGCCAGCGGCCCATGGCAACAACGCGGCCTTCATGGAACGGGGAATGACGATCGCCTGCTGGTATTCCGCATTCAAGCGACGGGCCGTGGCCCACCGTCGCCATAAACCCAGTTGGCCGTGCCGGACGTCAAGAGGAATGTGGCGGGAAACCTGAGGCATCCGTTCAAGCAAGGCTCCCGCCCAGTTGGGCGCGACGACATCAATAGAGGCGTCAGGCTGCTGTCGCTTGAGCAAGGCGTACAGGATCTGGCTGAGCACGACATCGCCGATCCAGGCTTGTGCGACAACCAGGATCCGCGAGTCCTGGTCCGTCATGGGTTATTCCTCGTTCTCGCGAATGCGCTGGATCAGGTTCGTGGTCGAATAGCCTTCCACCAGCGGCAGGACTACGACTTTTCCGCCCGCCTTTTCGACTTCTTTCTTGCCGACGATTTGGGAGGGCTTGTAGTCGGCGCCCTTGACCAGTACGTCCGGTTTGATCTCGCGAATCAATTGCTCCGGGGTGTTCTGGGAAAACGACACGACCCAATCCACGCATTCCAGTCCGGCCAGCACTTTCTGTCGGTACTTCAGTGGTTGAATCGGGCGGCCCGATCCCTTGTTGCGCCGGACCGACGCATCGCTGTTGACGGCCACGATTAATCGATCCCCCAGCTCTGCGGCTTGTTCAAGCAACGCGACATGGCCGGCATGAAGGAGGTCGAAGCAACCGTTCGTGAGCACCACCGTTTCGCCCAGTTCCCGGGTTTCCCGAACCAGCCGGCGAAGGGTGTTGTAGGGAACGACGCCGGTCTCCATTTTCCGCTCAAGGCGAATGGCCCGTTGCAGTTCATCCGGTGTCACAGAAGCGGTTCCAAATTTTCCGACCACCTGGCCCGCGGCCAGGTTCGCCAATCGCATCGCTTCTTCCAGCGACAATCCTGCGGCGTGAGCGCATGCGAACATGGCAATGACGGTATCCCCGGCACCGGTGACGTCGAACACGTCACGCGCGGTCACCGCAAGATGAAGGCTCTCGCGTCTTTTTTGCAACAACATGCCCTGTTCGCCCAGAGTGACCAGCATTGCCTTCAGGCGGTGTCGGCGGCAGAGTTTTTCGGCGTGCTCGGAGATCGCTTTGAGAGTACGAGTCGAACCGACCACAGCCTCCAGTTCCTGCCGGTTCGGGGTGATGGCGGTGGCGCCGGCGTAGGCGGAGAAGTTGGCTTGCTTGGGATCTACGAAAACCGGCTTGCCCATGCGGCGGCATAGATTGATCAGCGGTTGGGGATCCTCCAACGCACCCTTTCCGTAATCCGACAGGATCACCACATCGCAATGGTTCAGGGCGGAGCGGAACCGTTTTTGGAACAAAGTCTTGTTGAAATTGGCGCGCTTTTCGAAATCCAGCCGAATCAATTGCTGGTGTTGGCTGACGACCCGCAACTTGAGCGGGGTGGTCATGCCGCTTTGAACCATGAGACGGTTTTCGATCCCATGCTGGCGGATCAGACGGGTGAAGGTGCGGCCGGGCTGGTCCGGCCCGATCGGGGCCAGAAGGGCGACGCGAGCGCCCAGGGCAGCGATGTTGACGGCCACATTGCCGGCACCCCCAACGCGCAATTGTTCATCCTCGACCGCCACAACGGGTACCGGGGCTTCTGGAGAAATGCGCTCGGCTTTCCCGCTCCAATAGCGGTCCAGCATCACATCGCCGACCACCAGGGCCTGGATCTTGGAGAAATCGGGCAGGCTCAGGTGCACCGGAATATCAACCGTCTGCGTTCACCAGCGTGTACAGGGTGCCGCAATAGGGGCATCGAATCTTGTGATCCGGCGCATCTTCGATCGGCAGAAACACCCGGGGGTGGGAGTTCCACAGACTGGTGCCCGGCAGCGGGCAGTGGAGGGGAAGCTGTTTGGGACGGACATTTTGCCTGGGCGCCTTATTGGGCGTCTCAAAGGCGCTCGGGTGCTTGGCGGTGCGAGGGCTGGGCATGGTCAGTGCACGAATGTCAGCCAGTGAAGATGACGCTCAGAACGGCCACTGACGATATCCTGGTATTGTTGCTGTAACTGGGTGGTGATGGGTCCGCGCCGGCCGTTGCCGATGGCCTCGCCGTCCAGTTCCCGGATCGGGGTGACTTCAGCGGCGGTTCCAGTAAAAAATGCCTCCTCGCAATGGAGCAGGTCGTCCCGAACCAACCGGTTTTCCCGCACTTCGAGATTGGTTTCGCGTGCAAGCTCAATGATGGTACGGCGGGTAATCCCGTCAAGAGCTGAACCCAGCGCCGGGGTTTCCAGGACACCGTCGCGCACGACGAACAGGTTTTCGCCGCTGCCTTCCGAGATTCGCCCGTCTGCTTCCAGCAGTAGCGCCTCGTCATATCCGGCCTGTTTCGCTTGTGCTGTTGCCACGGCGGAATAGACGTAGTTGCCACAGATCTTGGAACTGGTCAACGGGGCATTGACGCGATCACGGATGATGGAGGAGGTATATACCCGAATTCCTTGTTCCAGGCCTTCCGCACCCAAATAGACGCCCCATTCCCAGGCGGCCACGGCCGCGTGCACTTGCAGGCCCTTCGCATGCAGGCCCAGCCCCTCTGCACCGTAAAAGCAAATGGGGCGGACGTACGCCGTCTCCAGTTGGTTTTTTTGGACAGAGTCGATACAAGCCTGATTGATCTCCTCTTTGGAGTATGGGATGGTCATGCCGACGCAGTCGGCTGAGGCAAATAAACGGTCGGTATGTTCCTGCAGACGGAAAATGGCCGGGCCTTGCTCAGTGGCGAATGCCCGCAATCCCTCGAATACGCCGCTGCCGTAATGCAGGCTGTGAGTCAGCACGTGCGTGGTCGCCTCGGCCCAAGGGACCATGCGGTTGTCCAGCCAGATTACGGCATCCGGATGCGGGGCCAGTGTGCTCATGTCGCCAGATTGAAGGTCTTGTCCCAAAGTTCCCGAATTTTCATGCGTTCGTCTGCGAACTCGTCCGGTGTAGAGTGCGGTGGCAACTCCTGTAGGCTGAGTACGTGTATCCGGTCGCGGTAGGTGAAGTAGCAGGCGCGCAGGAATTCAGTGGTTTCGGTGTCCAGCAGGCCGCATTGCGCCAGACGGTCCAGAATCATCACTGTGGCAGTCGGCTCAATGATTTCCGGATGGCTTTCAGCGTGAAGCAACACATTATAGTGCACCATGAACTCCAGATCGGTGATTCCGCCGGGGTCATTCTTGAGATGGAAGTGCTCGGTTTGGGGCACATGAGCCTCCAGCATTCGCTGGCGCATGTCCACAAACTCTTTTTGCAGTTCAACGGGTTCGCGAGGTACGCACAGAGTCCGTGCGCGGACTTCCTCGAAGGCCTCTCGCACCCCATCATCGCCCGCCACCGCCCGTGCTCGCGCGAGGGCCTGACGCTCCCAGGTCCAGGCTTTTTCTTCCAGGTATTTTTCGTAGTAATGCAGGCTGCAGACCGTTTGCCCGGATTGCCCACCGGGTCGCAACCGGGGGTCGATCTCGTACAGAGTGCCGTCGGGGGTCATGGTTTCCATGATATGTATGAATCGCTGCACCACGCGGGTGAAGAAGTATTCGTTGTATACCGGCTTCTCCCCGTCAGTCATCTGTTCTTCGCCATCACTGTCGTGGACGAATACCAGATCCAGATCGGAATTGAACCCCATCTCGAGGCCTCCGAACTTGCCGTAGGCCAGAATGGCGCAATGAGCCGGACGGCGCTGCCCGTCCACGACGCAGCAGGGTTGGCCGTGACGCTGGAGTTGCTGGCGCATCGACAAGTCCCAGGCACAGGTCGTGACGGTTTCGGCAATCCAAGTCAATTCGTCGCTCACGTCCGAGAGGGATTTTGAGTGAATCAGATTGCAAGCGGCGACTTGCAGTGTTTGGGACTGACGGAATTGGCGAAGGACTTTCATCTGCTGTTCCAGGTCGTCCTCGTCGTCGGGCAGGGCGAGTTGCAAGACTCTTTGCAGGATTTCCGGGGTTCGTTCTCCAAACAGTGTGTCTGGTGCCAGCAGTTCGTCGATGAGGTGGGGCGATCGCAAAATTTGGGTCTGTACCCACGGGCTGAGGCGGACCAGCTCGGCCAGCAGATTCAGCGCTTGGGGGTTCTCGGCCAGCAGGGCCATGCAATTGGGCCGATACAGAAGGGCTTCCAGCACATCGAACAGGAGATTCAGCACGTGGGCTGAATCAGCCTGCCGACAGGCGATTTCGATCATTTTCGGAATCAGTGCCAACGCGTAGTGGCGCCCACTGGCGTTTTGGATGCGCCATGCTGAAGAAGAGATGGTGGAGTGCAGTCGTCGCGCTGGCTCTTCCGCACCGTCTTCCAGTCCCATTTTCCCCAAGACTTCCTCTAGCCCGACCAAGTCGCCATCCTGCTGCCCGATGGTCTCGATCATGTGCAATAGGGTCTTTAGTTCTTCAGGGTGTTCCTGTTCTGGTTCCAATTCCACCCGCATCAGGCAGGTGAACTCCAATTGCAGGCTGACCCGCTGCATGGTGAGTGCATCCGCAAATTCCGACCAGTCCGGGCAACCCATCGCGAACTGGATCCGCGCTCTCGCCAGTTCATCTTGCGGCAGGGTGTGCGTCTGCTGGTCCTCGATCATCTGCAGGCGGTTCTCGATGGTGCGCAGGGTGGAATAAGCGTCGAGTAGCAGCTGTACGTCGCCGTCGGTGAGCTTGCCGCACTGGTTCATCGCGTCCAATGCGCGCATCCACGAAGTTTGCTGAAGGACCGACTCCCTCCCGCCGAAAATCAACTGTGCACTTTGCACAATGAATTCAGCCTCGCGAATTCCCCCGGGACCGTGCTTGAGATCGTCCTCCAGAGTTTCCTTGCGTGCATGGCGTTCCATCTTTGCCTTCATGGTCCGCAACTCTTCCAATACCCGGAAATCGAGGGAACGCCGAAAGATGAAAGGTCGGAGCAGGTCAGTCAGTTCCGCACCAGCGGCGGTGGGCTCGCCCAGCGGCCGCGCCTTGATCAGCGCGTAGCGCTCCCACTCGCGCCCGTGGTTCTGGTAATAGGCCTCCATGGAAGAGAATGGCAGCGCCAGACTGCCGGTGGAGCCGAACGGGCGCAGCCTCATGTCCACGCGGAACACGAATCCATCGGCGGTGACTTCGTCCAATGCCTTGATCATTTTCTGTCCCAGCCGGATGAAATAGGATTGCGCCTGCTCACGGTCCGAAGCCGGGTCCGGGTAAGCGAAGATCAGATCAATGTCGGAAGAGAAGTTGAGTTCCG
Organism: Gammaproteobacteria bacterium; assembly: GCA_026713705.1. Classification (GTDB taxonomy): domain Bacteria; phylum Pseudomonadota; class Gammaproteobacteria; order Poriferisulfidales; family Poriferisulfidaceae; genus Poriferisulfidus. The sequence continues at coordinate 7,551 of JAPONY010000017.1, read as the reverse complement.
CCCCGCCGAGCTTGCCCATGCCGAGGACTACGAACGGGACCGGCTCACCGTTCTCGTCGGTTGGGCTGGGCTCCTTCATCCGGGAGCGGTGCCAATCAGCGGCGCCCATCACGGCGCGGTCCGCAAAAGTGCTCAGATCGTGCAGGGTTTCCGGCAGTTCCGCGAGCCCGTTGATGTCCCGAAACATGATGCGGAGCATCTCCCGCGTCCGAGCTCGGCGTAAAGAACGCGCAAAGTCTGCGTCTTCCGCGGTTTCGGGGTCTGGGGGTTCCAGATCCTTGGCGACTGGGTCGCGCAGGGCGGACTCCAGCAAGTCCGGTTGGGTTCGCGCAAGACGGGCCGCAAAGGGGCTGGCGGCAAACAGGTTGAGAAGGGCCGACCGATTCGTGTTCAGGAGTTCGCCGTCAAGAGCAGGCTGGATATCCTCCAAGGCCGACTCCGCCTCCTCTTTCAAGATGCTGGGAATAGGAGCGGGCTTCATATGGCCTAGGAGACTATTTTTATCGAAAAGTGACCCACAAAATGTTTTGTGGATCATAAGTGATCGTCAATCTAACTAAATAGATCATTTTTATCGAAAAGTGACCCACAAAATGTTTTGTGGATCATAAGTGATCGCCAAGGCATCTAACGGTATCATATTGGCAATCATCAAAATACTTCGTCGCCCTCTGCAATATTCAAGAGTTGAGGAAATGAAAGTACTCTGGCTCGGCGACCTTGGTTCTTGATCAAATTTTTTAGAATCTCTCCGTCCAGCAAGATTCTCAAAATTCGTTTTGCCGTTTGGGTTGGAATACCAGCTGTAGCTATGAAATCAGTGCTTTTGAAGATGGGGTGCTCAAAAATCCAGTCTAGGGCATGAATTGCATAGCGAGAGCGGGTTAGGTCTGCCATGCGAGTTTTCATGTCACTGTAGAGGTCAATGATGCCTTGGGTTTTGACAAGATTTTCTTCGGCTTGTGTTTTGACTGCTTCCAAGAAAAATTCGCACCATCCAGTCCAATTGTCATCACGTGAAACAGCCAGCAGAGATTCATAATATTCATTACGGCGGGCCTCAAAGTAAGCGCTGATATAAAACATGGGCGCCCTGATGAGGTTGTGCTGCCAGAGGAACAAAGGCACCATCATGCGTCCCAAGCGGCCATTGCCGTCGAGGAATGGATGCAACGCTTCGAATTCAGCGTGTAGGACAGCGAGTTGGATCAGTCGGTCGGGACTGTCTCGATGGATGTAATTCTCCCAAGCACTTATCGCACTTGGAAGTTGATTTGCCTCAATAGGCACGAATTTGGCCTGCTTAATGGAGCAACCGGGAGGTCCAATCCAATTAGGAATTTTTCGGTATTCTCCGGGTGATTTACCTGCACCACGTACTCCAGACAGTAAGATTGAGTGTGCTTTTCGAATCACTCGTTGAGATAGGGGCAGTTGCACTAACATTTTTTCTGCCTCCCTTATGGCGGCACGATAATTTAAAATTTCGTAAATGTCGTCATGGCGTGTAGGAGAGTCCGGCATTTGCCCGGCTTCGAATTCCAATACTTCTCCTATAGTGGCTTGCGTGCCTTCAATGCGAGAGGAAAGAACCGCTTCGCGCGTGGTAAGAGGGGCAAGGAGGACGTTAGGGTCTGGGATTGCTGCCAGCATTCCGTCGTATCGTGCAATTGCGGCGGCGGCTGGACCAATTAGGGGAATCAGCCTCGGCCAATCAATGCGTCCATCGGGCGGAAATTGGCCCACATGGTAGTGGATTGGCGCCATCATCCCACCGGGTCGCATAGAAATGAGTGAATTCTGAACACAGTCATGAACGAGCACTCTGTTTTTGAATTCACTTCAGTTTTCACTTAAAAATTCATGTGCGTTAAATTTCTGACTATTGCTTCTGCCATGCAAGAACTTAGGTGTCCTTTAGCATTATTCTGAACATGCTTTTTCTATCGAATGAGTCACTGATACTAATGGAAGAAACAATCGCATTATTGGGCTCGGTTCAGATAAATTGAGCCTGCCTAAATCCGAATTGTAGCCTACGTGAGATAAGTCACTTGCGCAAAAAAAGAGGGCCGCATGCGCGGCCCTCTCGAAGACTCTGGAAGTCTTTGCTCAAAGCGGGGTGAACAAGGTGACCTGGGGCACCAGATCTCCGCGCTCTTCGGCGGACATCGGGATCATGCCCTTTTCGCTCAGGTAGCCATCGGCACCGCTTGCCTTGTCGCTCATGAACTCGGCAACGAATTCCCGAATACCCGGAATGGCATCCAGATGGGCGTTCTTGATGTAGAAATACAGCGGCCGAGAGACCGGATAACTGCCGTCAGAAATGGCCTCAAACGTCGGCTCGACGCCGTCGATGATGGAGCCCTGAACCTTGTCGGAGTTCTGATCCAGGAAGCTGAATCCGAACACACCCAGGGCGCTTGGGTTGGCAGTCAGCTTCTGAACGATCAGGTTGTCGTTCTCACCCGCCTCGATGTAATGGCCATCCTCGCGCACGGAGTGGCAGTAGGACTTGTACATCTTCTTGTCTTTCTTCTTCATCGCCTTGATCCAGGGGAAGGTCTTGCATCCGCCTTCCAGGGCGAGTTCAGCGAAGGCATCCCGGGTCCCGGAGGTCGGGGGAGGGCCGAGTACCTCGATCTTGGTGTCGGGCAGGGCCGGGTTGACATCCTTCCAGGTGGTGTAGGGATTGGCGACAAAAGACTCTGTGCCACTCGGGTTCGGCACTTCGCGGGCTAGGGCCAGGAAAATCTCGCGTCGGGTCAGTTCCATCGGGGCGACCGCCTTGGAGTTGGCGAGGACGATGCCGTCGTAGCCGATCTTGGCCTCGGTGACGTCGCCGACCCCGTTCTTGCCGCAGGTCTCGACCTCCCTACTCTTGATCTTGCGCGAAGAGTTGGTGATGTCCGGAGTGCTGACGCCGACGCCGGCACAGAACAGTTTCAAGCCACCGCCGGAACCCGTGGATTCAATTTTCGGGGTCTTGAAGGCTGTGGACTTGCCGAATTTTTCGGCTACCACGGTGGCGAAAGGATAGACGGTAGAAGAACCGACTATGTTGATCTGGTCGCGGGCTTGGGCTGCCGAAGTGGCGAGCGCGAGCAGGACGACTGCGGAAATGCGCAATTTCATTCGTTAAATCCTCTATGAATTCAAGTTGATTGGTGGGGAACACCCCTTGGTCTGGCGGATTAAATCCAAGTTTTGTAACACACGTATGACAAGGGAATGGGCGGGGAAGGAATTTATTCCTCAAGAAGTGTGCCTATGATTAATTTCATACTTTCGTGAAGCCTTGAGATCAAATCTTTATACTGATGCCTGAGAGTCTCAAAATCTCTCCTCGCTTTTTTAGTCGCTGTAGACCGCCCCTCTAGGTCTCCATGCGCTTTCATTGAAATTCTTAAGTTGTGCAATTCTTTGAGAGGCGCAACAATTTTTTTTGCATGATCATTTTCTTTTCCTCTAGCGGTTAAGACAATTTCCAATAGCATTAAAGAGCCCCAATCTTTTTCATATTTAGCATCATTTTCGTCTGCGATTGTTCGTAGGGATGTTACTAAAAATCCTTCGACTAGAAGCTGGTCAAGCGACAAAAGTTCGTCACCCCATTCACTAGGAGAATCTGTTGCTGGATAGTGAAGAGCATCAATCATTTCTTGACCTCTATACTTCCACCATGGTGGCTGTGATTCGTCCAAGCGAGAAACCATTACCCTAAGATTTTCTAGAGGCTCATCTTCTGACGAGAATTCACCCAAAATGTCAGTTTCATATGCCCTTTTCGAAATACCTGTTTTTGGCCATTCGTTAAATGACTTCCAATATAATTGTTCCTCGTATGGTAGTTTTGCTAAATACCTAAGGTAAGTGTGAACTTGGCCTTCTTCATTGATGTCATATGTGTCTAGATACCATGAATTTCGGCAAGATATGCTCCTGTCCGTGAGCCTGTATTTCTCAGGGTCATTTTTGTAACGAACGAGCACTTCTGCTCTGAAAAAAACAGGTGAAATTTCCCAAGGGAGGTCAGATTCAATGAAGTAATTAGCAGTGTGATCGGGGCTACAGGACACTTCTACACACTGGCCATTTTTTCGGTCGTAAGCTTTGAACGTTTCATACTGTTTGCATGTACTATCTTCTTCAGCCTTCCACTCCTTGATCAGGTCGGCTTCGGTTATTTGGGTACGTAGGATAAAGCAGCCACAGGCATAACTGGCATGATTGGGAATGGTTCTAAAACGATAAAACAAATCATTAGCATCATAGTATTCTTGTGGAGCACCGCTCCAATCGTCAAAACCACTAGGGATAAATCGATTGAAATCAAACTTGACTACTAGGGATGTAGAGGTCAGCGCCATGTATGTCGCTAAATCTTTCGCCAAGATACTCACTAATCGAGTATCCGACCATGAATCATTGCCCTCATCGTGGTATACCTTGATAACGGTTTGAATATCCCCCTTATTGTCGAGGCGGCAATATGCTTGCCGCTCTTCCACAAAATGTAGACTAAGGGAATGCACAAGTTTCTGGCTTATTTCGATTTGAGTTTTTTCAGACTCTACGCCTTCAAAAGGCCGGATGAAAACCAGTTTCTCTCCATCAGTTAATGAATTACATCCACAATAAGCTAGTGGAGGCTCCAAATACACTCGGTGTTCCTCACCGCCTCCATAGCTTCTTTGGATGCACCAAGAACTACTAGGAAGGATATCCATTCCGAGTAAATCTTCTTTGTCCGGGGGGGTGATGTTTTGAGTTGGTGCTAACACCGTTTGAACAAAAGCGTGAGAGGCGTTCGCGTACAGAATAATTTCCGACTCACGATCATAGTTGTCTTTCAGAAATGAAACGCTATCTGTTGCATTTTCCAGCCACGATGACTTATCGGAATCAGGCAATTGAGAAATTGCTTTCAATCTTTCGAGTAACCCTTTCACAGGTGATGATCCTAGTTTCAACCTATAACCGCAACAAATTGTAGAGCAGGTTTTGGCTGAAGTGATTAATATGGAAAGGAGGATGGGTTGTGGGGAGGCCGGGCGGTGTAAAATCGGGTTTCATTATGGCTGGCAACACTTTCGGCACTTTGTTTGCCGTCACTTCATTTGGTGAAAGCCATGGCCCTGCCATCGGTTGCATCATCGACGGTTGTCCGCCGCATCTGGCACTGGAAGAATCGGATCTGCAGCACGACCTGGACCGTCGTCGTCCAGGCAAGACTCGACACACCAGCCAGCGCCGAGAGCCGGATCAGGTGAAGATCCTGTCCGGAGTCTTCGATGGGAAGACGACCGGTACCCCCATCGCGCTGCTGATCGAAAACCAGGATGCCCGATCCAAGGATTATTCGGAGTTGCGTGAACTGTTCCGGCCGGGGCACGCAGACTACACCTACCAGCGTAAATACGGCATCCGCGATTACTGTGGCGGCGGACGGGCCTCTGCTCGGGAAACGGCGACACGGGTGGCGGCCGGAGCGGTAGCCCGGAAATGGCTGCACGAGCGCTATGGCGTGACGATCCGCGGGTGCGTCCGGCAGGTTGGCCCGGTTCGCGCCGAGACTACGGATTGGGAGGCGGTTGAAGCGAATCCATTCTTCTTCCCGGAGCCCGGGAAGCTTGCCGAATTGGAGCAGTTCATGGACGACCTGCGCAAGGAGGGAGACTCGATTGGTGCACAGGTGGAAGTGGAGGCGACTGGTTTGCCGGTCGGCTGGGGCGAGCCTGTTTTTGAGCGGCTGGATGCCATGGTCGCCCAGGCGATGATGAGCATCAACGCGGTCAAGGCCGTGGGAATCGGCGACGGTTTTGCCGTAGTCGGGCAGCATGGCAGCGAGCATCGGGATGAAATCACGCCTGAGGGCTTTTTGTCCAACCATGCAGGCGGGACCCTGGGAGGATTGAGTTCCGGACAGGATTTACGTGTCGCCGTGGCCTTCAAGCCGACCTCGAGCATCCGGATTCCTGGCCGGACGGTCAACCGGCAGGGGGAAGCGACTGAAGTTGTAACCAAGGGGCGCCACGATCCTTGCGTGGGTCTGCGCGCCGTGCCGATTGCCGAGGCCATGTTGGCCCTGACGCTGATGGATCAGGCCCTGCGCCATCGTGCCCAGTGCGGAGACGTGGAGGCTGAGACAGACTAGGACTGCGGCGTGTGACTCCTTCCCTATTCGCCCGGTTCTCCGGCTTTTATTTTTTCTATTTCGCTTCGCTAGGCGTTTTCCTGCCATTCTGGCCGCTGTACTTGAAGTCTCTCGGCTTCAATGCGGTCGAGATCGGGCAGTTGGTGGCGGTTGTGATGGCGGCGGGGATCGTGGCGCCGAATGTGTGGGCCTGGCTCGCGGATCACACCGAACGACGCATTCTGCTGGTGCAATTGGCCGCACTGGGAGGAGCGGCAGGCACTCTGGGCCTGCAATGGGTGACCAGCTTTTACGGGATGATCCCGTTGCTGCTGATGTTCAGTTTCTTCTGGTATGCCTCTCTGCCACTGGTTGAAGGCATTACGCTGACTCATCTGGAGCATCACACCGAAAAACGCTATTCCTATACGCGGGTTCGATTATGGGGCTCCATGGGTTTCGTGGCGGCCTGCCTGACCCTGTCGACCGTGCTGTTCAGCGTGGATGGCGACATCTGGTGGTTGGTGCCATTGAGCCTGCTTTTCTGTCATTTCGGGCTGTGGGTGACCACCTTGATGCTGACGAGCCGGCCGCAGATGCGGGAGCATCCGGCACACATCACCTTGGCCAGTTTATTGCGCCACCCGGCCGTACTGGGGCTCTTGGCAGCATTCGTCCTGATGCAACTCAGCCACGGGCCGTTCTATACGTTTTTCTCGATCTATTTGGAAGGCCACGGCTATCCGATCCAGGGCCTGGCCGTGCTGTGGTCGGTAGGCGTGTTCGGGGAGATTCTGGTGTTCCTGTTCTTTTCCCGCTATCTTGCGCACCATCGGGCATATTATCTATTTGCACTGGCTTTTCTGCTCGCAGCCATTCGCTGGACAATGCTGGGGAGTTTCCCGCAGTTTTGGGGAGTGATTCTGGCGGCTCAGCTTCTGCATGCAGCGACCTACGGCCTTTACCATGCGGTGTCGGTGCGGCTTATCCATCAACTGTTTCCCGGCCGGCTCCAGAGCCGGGGCCAGGCACTGTATTCGTCGCTCAATTTTGGTGTAGGCGCGGCGCTCGGATGCCTGTTGAGCGGAATGGTCTGGGACGATCTGGGTTCGACGACGACATTCCATGCTGCCGCTGCCATCGCCGTGGTCGGCATGCTGATCGGTTGGCTCGCGGTACGCCGCGCCACGCCATTGGATCGCTGATGCACCGGTTTGCGACAGCATGAGCGCAACTTCGGGCGATCAATCATGTCCAGACAGACTCAGACTCTTTATATGAAGGCCGTCTGTAACGCAAGTCACTCTCCAGACAGTTCTGGGGCGGCCAGATTGCAGTTTTATATTCGACCTGTTGATGCGGGTCCCGCCGAAGCATCGCCCGCTGGCCCTGATGGAATCTGCCGACCCGAT
>JAPONY010000016.1 GCA_026713705.1 Gammaproteobacteria bacterium | reverse complement strand
GGACACCTCGGGTGGTGCATGCGGGCCTACAAGGCCGGGCAAACGAACCTGAAGTTCGTTCATCCGGTGATCGACGACGAACGTGTCGGCACGGCGGCGTTCGGGTACCTGACCATCGTGAAGAGCAGCGATCTAAGCACCTGGTCGCCGTCGTGGACGATCTGCGGGGTCGGGGCGTGGTATGGTCGTTAGCTGACGTCTGGAAGATTGCCGTAAGGCATAGCTCGCTGGGCGCCCTGTGCTCCTGGGATCAGGTCCCGCCTGCGCTCGGTGCGCTGCTCCATGACAGGCGTAGCTTGCCTGAGTGATTGCCGATTCTAAAGAGAGGGACAGATTATGACAAGAGCGACCACCACAATGGGTGCCGTCCTGGCGTTCGGGTTTCTGGTTTCAGCCTGTGCGACCCCGGACGTTGTTAGCGTTCACAAGATCGGTGACGAAGATTTGAGTTGCGGGCAGATCAAGGAACAGTTTGCTGAAGCTCAGGATTTCGAGAGAAAGGCCCGGAAGGAGAAGGGCGCAACAGGAACGAATGTTGCCGCGGCGTTATTCTTCTGGCCGGCTTTGTTCGCGACGTACTCGAACATTGAAGAAGCAGTGGAAGCTGCCAGAGACCGCCAGGAACAGCTCAAGGAAATCGCGGCAAAGAAGGATTGCACAATTTGAATTGATCCGGCGCCCGGCGCGTGTGAGACATCCATTCCCATACCCCAGGGAACTGACAAGCAGGAATTTCAGAGCGGGCGTGATCTTGCAGGAAGGCGGTCACGGACGGGCGCCCTCGGGCAAAGCGCGTCAACCCTCAGGCATCCGTCCGATTGTCCCACCCTCGTCGCTCATGTTCGGCGCCCTCCCCCAGTCTCTTGTGTCCGCGTCTATGGCAGGAACTTGACCGAAACCGGACCGGGTTCCGCAATCCGGCGGAAAGGATATATTCCGTAGCGCATTCCAGTGAGATCGGAATACCGAAGCAGTTGGGAGAGCATCGATGGGGCTGCCTCGATGACGATCAGGTTCAGCAAGTGGCGTCATGACGACAGCAGGATCATCGTCCGCGGGCGGGATAGTTACGTCGGCTGCCTCCGGAAACGCGACAATGGCTGGGCGCCGTCCCTCGATCTCATGACCGCGTTGAGGGGCGCCGGCGACTTCCGCCTCCGGTCGAGAAGGGGTTGGGAAAGCGAGCTCGAAGCCATCCGGGAGATACAGGAGATCCTGTCGTCATCTGTAGAGGCGCAATCGCGGCCCATGCAGGAGCGGCGCAAGCCGATCAGGCGCATCGTCCAGAAGGACCCCCTTGGGTCCGGTATCGCGTGCGTGGCGATGCTGGCGGGCAAGAGCTACGGAGTCGTGGCCAAGGAGATGTTCCCGGACGGAGTGGTGCCGCATACGAACACGGGCGATCTGAGAAAGGCGCTGGCGGCCTATGGCCTCGAGCCGCCCCGCCATCTGGTTCCCTTCCGGTCGACGAAGTACCAGGACCTCGAGGACAACGCGATCCTGAAGGTGAACCCCCGGCGCGGGGGCGCCGAGTGGCATTGGGTCGTATGGGACGCCGGGCGCCGTCGGCTTCTCGACCCCAGGGATCCCCCGTACAAGCGGATCCGCGCCTGTTCCTACCTGCGGGTGCGGTAGTTCGTTTCCGGGAAGCGCCGGTTAGCGACGCCGATCTGGACAGGGAGGACCTCCGGCCTTGGGAACCGTCGACAGGTCCTGGGGCCGGATTGAAGGTCAGTAATTCATGTCCAAGCCAGTGGTCGGTGTCATCGCATCCGGATATCTCGCCAACGTTCATCCGACCCACTTCAACGCCGAACCCCACCCTCAATTGCCGAAGGAAGCAACTGCCTCGGCCCTGGACGGGTGAATGGAGACAATCTTGTCGAATCCACTTACCTCGAAGACCTGGCGTATTTGATCCGACATGGCGCAGAGCGCGAACTTTGCGTCCCGGGCCCGAACGTTCTTGGCGATGATGAGGACGACGCGAAGGCCGGCGCTGCTGATGTAGGAAAGGTTTTCGAGGTCCATCATCACGGCGTGGTCGCCGTCCTCGATCGCGGTTCTGACTGTCTCCTCAAGCTGGATCACATTGGATCCATCGATGCGTCCGCTTACAAGCGCCGACAAAATGCCGTCTTGCCGTTCCGTCGTAATGTCCATCGAGTTGGTTCTCCTGAGACCTGCCCGGCGTGATCAAGCCGTCCGTCCTGGAACGGCGGCTTTCTTCCATTTCCGCGATGTGTGGGCGGGGCGGGCGGCAGCCGCCCCGTCATGGTTGTCAATCGGCATTGAAGAATGACCCCCTATCGGCGTGCAATATTGACCCCCTGATTGGCACGGTGGAGGTTGTCCCGGTAGTCAACAGGGGGGACCCGCGCGGCTTCGCGTAGCGCTTGCGTTACGCGAAGCGAAGCCGCGTGGGGGGTGCCTGTTGGCCCATCGGGGCAACCGGGCCGCGGGCGCGGCCGGCGCTGGTCAGGATCGGTTTTTGAAGCGCCAGCTCTCGTTGCCGGTCTCGATGATCTCGCAATGATGGGTGAGGCGGTCGAGCAGGGCGGTGGTCATCTTTGGGTCGCCGAAGACGGACGGCCATTCGCCGAATGCGAGGTTGGTGGTGACGATGATCGAGGTTCGCTCGTAGAGCCGGCTCATGAGGTGGAAGAGGAGCTGCCCGCCGGTCTGGGCGAAGGGCAGGTAGCCGAGTTCGTCGAGGATGACGAAGTCGCGTCGGGTGAGCTGGTCCGCGGTGCGGCCCTGGCGTCCCGACCGGAGCTCGGCCTCGAGGTGATTGACCAGGTCGACGACGTTGTAGCAGCGGCCTCGGGCGCCCTTTCGGATGCAGGACCGCGCGCTGGCGACGGCGAGATGGGTCTTGCCGGTGCCGGTTCCGCCGACCAGCACGATGTTGCGCTTGCCTTCCAGGAAGCCGCCGGCGGCGAGGTCCCGGATCAGGGGCTCGTTGACCGGGGAGGCGGAGAAGTCGAAGTCGGCCAGCTCCTTGGTCATTGGCAGCCTGGCGGAGGCCATCTGGTATTTGATGGAACGTGCCGTCTTGTCGGCGATCTCGGCTTTCAGCAGCGCGCCGATGATCTGCTGCACCGGATGGCGGCGCTTGAGCCCGTCGGCGAGGATGTCGTCGTAGGCGGCGCGCATGCCCGCGAGCTTCAGCGCCGTCATCATCGCCAGCACCTCATCGCGCTCCATGGCCGGCCTCCCTCAGGCGGTCGTAGCGCTGGCAATCGGCGAGCGGCCGTTGACGAAGCCGCAGCCCCTCCGGGGTCGGGATGCTCGCCGGCGGCGCCGGCTGGCGCTGCCGGGCGAGGATGTTGAGCACCACGTCGGCGCTGCAGGCGCCGCAGTCGAGCGCCTCGGCACAGGCCGCCTCGACCGCCTCCAGACCGTCCTCCTGAACCGCCGTGAGAACCTTGACGAACTGCCGGTCGCCGTCGTCGCGGCCCGCCAGCCGGGTCCGCAGGCGGCCGAGCGCTCTGGGCAGCTTCCAGCCCTTGAAGGGCGCGCCGTTGCGTAGCGCGCCCGGCTTCCTCGTCAGGATCGGCACATAGTGCCACGGATCGTAGACGATCGTGCCGCGGGCGAAGCTCCGGGGGTGTTCGGCGACAGGCTCGCCGTCCTGGCGGATGACGATCCGATCGGCATAGGCCCGCACGTCGACCGGTCGTCCCACGGCGCGGGCCGCCACGCTGTACTGGTTGCTGTCGAAGCGCACCAGGCAGGTCTTGGAGACCGCCACCTCGCTGGCGTGGAAGCCGTCGAAGGGGCCTCGGTACGCCATTAGCAACAGCCGCTCCTCCTCGAACACCTGCCACACCGTCTTGTCCGGGATCGTCGGATGCGGCTGCTTCTTCGCGTCCTCGATGCACCGGTCCATCAGCCACGCGTTGAGCTCGGCGTGGGAGCGGCTCCGCGGGCTGCGCGCGAACAGGCGGCCGCGAAGATCGCCCACCTGCTTCTCAACCTGGCCCTTCTCCCAGCCCGCCCCAGGCGTGCACGCCACGGGCTCCACCAGATGGTGCGAGCACATCTCCAGGAAGCGCCGGTTGTAGTCCCGCTTCTTGCCCACGAAGACCGTGCTCACCGCCGTCTTCATGTTGTCGTAGATGCCCCGTCGGCAGACCCCGCCGAAGAAGCGGAAGGCCCGCTCGTGTGCCTCGAACACCATCTCCTGGCCCTCGCGCGGGAAGACCTGGACCAGATACATCCGGCTGTGGCACAGCCGCATGTGCGCCGCCTTCACCCGGGTCGTGGTGCCCGACAGAACCGCGTATTCGTGGCTCCAGTCGAACTGGTAGGCCTCGCCCGGATCGAAGCTCAGAGGCACATAGGCCTGAGACGGCGACAGCAGCCGGCGGCGTCGGCGCCACGTCCTGGCGTAGCGCCGGACCGCGTCATAGCCGCCCTCGTAGCCCAGGGCCGAAAGATCCTCATGGATCTGCAGCAGGGATAGGCGATCCCGACGCCGCCGCCTCTCGTTGGCCTCCAGTTGCCGCTCCAGCTCCTCCACCCATGGTCCCAGCTTCGGCATCGGCTGGATCTTGCGCTCGTAGCTGAACGACGTCTCGTCGCCCCTCACCACCTTGCGAACCGTGTTCCTGGAAACCCTCAAATCCCGGGCGATCTTCTTGATCGGAACGCCCTTCACCAGATGATCCCGACGAATCCGTGCAATCGTTTCCACTACCAGCATCTCCCCCCACCCCGTCGGTCCAAACAACGAGGCGTGTTCAAAGGTCAAACAAATCGGGGGGTCAATTTTGGACGCCGATTACCCCCGATAGGGGGTCACTCTTCCACGCCGATCAACAGC
>JAPONY010000015.1 GCA_026713705.1 Gammaproteobacteria bacterium | reverse complement strand
GGACACCGTCACCGTCTTGTTTGGCGCGTCCACGTCGTTGTCCACCGCGGTGATCGTCACCGTGCCGGTGCTGGCCGTCGAGCCCGCCGCGATGGTCAGGGTCGTCCCGGCCTGCGTGAAGTCGCTGTTCGTCGCCGGGCCGTTCGCCTGCGCCGACACCGTCACCGTCACCGCCGCGCTCGACGCCCCCGAGAGGCTTGCCGTCACCGTGCTCGAGCCACCGTTCTCCGAGATCGACGAGGAGCCCAGCGCCAAGCTCACCGTCGGTGTGGTCTCATCGTCGGTGATCGTCAGCGTCGCGCCGGTGACCGTGAGGCTCGCCACCCCGCCGCCGCTCGCCGTGCCGGACACCGTCACCGTCTTGTTTGGCGCGTCCACGTCGTTGTCCACCGCGGTGATCGTCACCGTGCCGGTGCTGGCCGTCGAGCCCGCCGCGATGGTCAGGGTCGTCCCGGCCTGCGTGAAGTCGCTGTTCGTCGCCGGGCTGTTCGCCCGCGCCGACACCGTCACCGTCACCGCCGCGCTCAACGCCCCCGACAGGCTCGCCGTCACCGTGCTGATGCCACCGTCCTCCGTGATCGACGCTGGACTCAGCGCCAGGCTCACGGTCGGTGCCGCCACCGGCGTGCCGCACACCTCGACCCAGAAGCCGGGCACATCGGGGTCGGAGGGGTCTTCTCTTTTGCTCACTGCCCGAATCTCCAAGCAGTATTTGATCCCGTTTGTGACTGTCGTGCTGCCGTAAGTGCCTTCGAATGTATAACTGTTCACAGCGTCATCTGGGTCAGGGATCCCGTCCGGGCCGACCGTCACAAAATCCCCGTCGTCCCCGACCCGCCAGTTGATCTCGTAGCGGTCTCTTGGATAGTCGCCCCAAGACGACGGCGCTTCCCAGGTCAGCGTCAGCTTTCCGGGGCCCGGAGTCACCTGTACGTTCTGCGGTTTAGCGGGGTAAGAGGCCCTGTGTTCTGTCTGCGCCTCCGCGGGTGCGGTGTTGAACAAGCACAGTGCCCCGAACAGGAGTACAGGAACGGGGGAAAAACGGGCGTGACGACGCCCGGTGCGTGCGTCAGGCCGCGCGGCGTCTGCGGAAGGAACTGGCCGATGCAAACCGAACTGTCCCTTGCTCGCTCTTTTCAATCCGCGCATGCAATCTGCTGAAAGCCGGAAAATAGGGGGGGGGGGGGCAATGGCATTGACTTGAGGCGGCGAGCCTTGCCACCAGCGGGTTTTTCGCCGTTTCGCATGCGCATCGCCTCGACCGGTCGAGACTCCGGCCTTTCCGGCTTCCACTTGCCGGTCGGCCAAACCAAGCGGCGTGCATAGGCGCACCCGGCACCCGCAACCGACGAGGTCGGAGAGCATTGGGCGCACGGCCCGGAATCATTTGCGCAAATCAACGGAACTGACCTCTTAATGTATGCCAAGCGACCACTACAAGCAGTGGTTTAGAATCCAGCAACTACTAAATATTGTGGATAACTAGATTCGCCAGCGCGGAATCTAGCATTAATCAAGCCTTTACGCAACTGGAAGTCTGGAACATATCGCAGGCGGCGCAGAAAATCAGCCGGTACGACAGGGTGCGGTTTTCCTTTGTGATCGCGGTAGATGAGGTCTGGTCCTTGCCTGCTTCAGACGCAGGCGCAGGCGAGCCTGCCCTCCTGCGGTCCCTCGTTTCCTTTGCGCACCCGGCCTGAATGCCGGTCCCGGCCCCCCTTATGTCCCGCCAATCTCCACCGTCTTGCACGGCCTCACGGCAAAAAACGCAAGCTCCTGTCTTTGTATGGGTTGCCCAAGTAATCCAGGCCGGTTTGCCGAAAACGCGGCCTTCCTCCGCCAGATACCGTTTGCCCTAGCCGCCAGGGTTCTGTTCGCTTTTCTTTTCCTTAGGCTTTATTTGGAGCCACAGCATCTCAATTATGCTTATAAAAAATATTATTATTCAATATCTTATAGTGTAATACTTAAGTAAACTTTTGGAATATTCCGGGTTGCTTCAATTGGGTAATTCAATCCATTCGGCGCTCACCTGCGCTGACCTTCCAGACCAAAGCGTCAGCTGCCCCGGTTCTCCCCTGAGCCCGTGACCCTCGACTCTCGAAATGACGATGCTCACGATGCCTCCATGATCGCCAACTGGAATTTCTTGACGCGCGCAAGGTGCGGTGACGGCAGCCACAACCGCATCTCGCATTCCCCCTGCTCCGTGAATCGTTCCTCTTGCACCTGCCCGACCCGATGCAGTTCTGCCCGAAGCAGGTAGGCCGAGGCCGGCAAACGCAAGAACACTTCGGATTCGCCAGCCTGAACCTGTCGCGACAAGCACTCGCGCAACCTGTCCACGCCGATGCCAGTGCGGGCCGACAGCCACACGCGGTCCGATGATTCCGGCGCCGCCGCAGGCCGGGCATCTGCCGCCAGCCGGTCGATCTTGTTGTAGACCTCAATGGCTGGCACCTGCGCTGCCTCGACCTGCTCCAAGACCTCTCTCACCTGCCGCGCACGCTCCGCATGCCGCGCGTCCGTGCAATCGATCACGTGCAACAGGAGGTCCGCTTCGCGCAGTTCTTCGAGCGTCGAGTGGAACGCCCGCACCAGTTCCACCGGCAAGTCCCGGACGAACCCCACCGTGTCGGACAGCACCACTCCCTTCCTCCCGCCCAGATCCAAACGCCGGCACGTCGGGTCCAGCGTGGCGAACAATTGATCCACGACCGGCACGTCGCTGCCGGTCAGGCGATTGAACAGAGTGGATTTACCGGCATTGGTATAGCCGACCAGTGCTACGTGGAAAAGCCGGGCCCGTCGCCGGCGTGCCTGGCTCTGACTGCGTTGCCGTTCCACCAGCACCAACCGCCGCCGCAAAGTCTGAACCCGGCGCGTCAGCAAGCGGCGGTCCGACTCCAGCTGGGTCTCACCTGGTCCACGCAAACCAATGCCGCCCTTCTGCCGCTCCAAGTGGCTCCATCCGCGCACCAGCCGGGTCGACAAATAATTCAACTGCGCGAGTTCGACCTGCAACTTGCCTTCGTGCGACCGGGCCCGCTGAGCGAAAATATCCAGGATCAATCCGGTGCGGCCCAGCACCCGACATTCCAGTTCTGCTTCCAGGTTGCGTTCCTGGCTTGGGCTTAGATCCGAGTTGACGACCGCCAGCTGAACGCCGTGCCGGACGCAACATTGTCGAAGCTGCTCGGCCTGGCCACGGCCGAAATAGAAACGGGGGTGCGGGCTGCGGCGGCGAAAGTCCAGCTGGGCCTGCGGCACCAGCCCGGCGCTTCGCGCCAGTTCGAGGAATTCCTCGCGTTCGGAATCTTCCGCCTGTGTTTTCGCACCGACCGCCACGTGCACCAGCACGCAGGCCGGATCGACGGATCTCCGCTCAAACAAGCGGGAGGCCTCGTCCGCGGCTAATCGACCGGCTCCTCGCCCGTCATCTGTTCCAGGTCCACTGGGCGCGACGGGACGATCGTGGAGATCGCATGCTTGTAGATCACCTGGTTGACGGAGTTCTTCAGCACGACGACGAACTGGTCGAACGAATGCACCTGCCCCTGCAATTTGATCCCGTTGACCAGAAAGATGGAGACGGGAACATGGTGCTTTCGCAACTGGTTGAGAAACGGTTCCTGAATCGTTTGTCCTTTAGCCATTACCTCACCTACGGCGGAATTTATTCTTTTTATTATTTGGCTCCGCCCCGGCTTCAAGTCTCTAAAAACCGCCAGCGGGCCACCGCCGCAACCACATTATCGGGGTGCAGACAGTCGGTCGCACAGTGTATCACGCCCGGCGCATGTCGCAGCCAGCTCAGCTGCCGCTTTGCCAGCTGCCGGGTGGCCGCCACCGCCTGCTCCCGCATCTGCTCACGGGTGCAGGCCCCGTCCAGGTGCCGCCACACCTGCCGATAGCCCACGCAACGCATCGCGGGGCGGTTCAAATTCAGGTCCTTGCGCTCGTGGAGACGCCGAACTTCTTTGATCAGACCCCCTTCCAGCATGCGATCGAAGCGTTCGCCGATCCGCTTCTGCAAATCGGCGCGGTCCTTCGGCCAGAGCGCCAGCTGATGGTAGGCGATGTTTCCCGAGGGTGGGGGCGGCTCGGCAATCCATGCGCTCATCGGCCGGCCGCTCGACTCGAACACTTCCAGCGCGCGCACAATGCGCTGGCTGTCGCCCGGCTCGAGCCGTTGCGCCATCGGCGGGTCGCACCGGGACAGTCGCTCGTGCAAGGCGGGAGCCCCCTGCGCCTCCAGTTCCCGGCGCAGGCGCTGCCGCACTTCCGCGTCCGCCTCCGGAATCTGCGAAAGTCCCTGCATCAAGGCGAGAAAGTACAGGCGCGCACCACCGACCAGCAGCGGGATGCGGCCAGCGGCATGGACCTCTTCGATGTGTTGGCGCGCCTGTCGGGCGTATTCGTAGGCAGAGAATGCTTCCGACGGATCCAGGATGTCGATCATGCGGTGCGGCGCGATGGCCAGAACCTCCGGGTCCGGCTTGGCGCTGCCGATGTCCATCCCGCGATAGACCATTGCGGAGTCGACGCTGATGATCTCGAACGGCCAGCGACGGACCAGTTCCACCGCGCAGTCGGTCTTGCCCGTGGCGGTCGGACCCATCAGGGCCAGCGCCTCGATTCGCGGTTCGCTCACTGCCCGCGCATGAACAACTTGTCGAGCTGGTCGATGCTCAGTTGCACCCAGGTCGGGCGCCCGTGGTTGCACTGCCCGGACCGTTCGGTCTCTTCCATGTCGCGCAACAGCACGTTCATCTCGTCCAAGGACAGTTGTCGTCCGGCTCGGACCGCGGCATGGCAGGCCATCGAGGACAGCAACTCGTTCTCCTTCTCCCGTACCCGCTCGCTCTGCCCGTGTTCCACCAAGTCCGCCACCACGTCGCGCACCAGTGCCGATGGATCAGCCCGCGACAGCAACGTGGGCACGGCGCGGATCCGCAATCGGGTCGGTCCGGTCACGTCCACCTCGATGCCCAGGCTCTGCAGAAGTTCCTGCTGTTCCTCCGCGCAAGCGACTTCGGATTCGCTCAAGCTCAAGCCCTGCGGCACGAGCAACGGCTGCATGCGCACCCCCTGCCCGTCGCGCGAGGACTTCAGGCGTTCGTAGGTGATGCGTTCGTGCGCGGCGTGCATGTCGACCAGAATCATCCCTTCGGTGTTCTCCGCCAGGATGTAGATCCCGTGCAGTTGCGCCCGGGCGAACCCTAGCGGCGGCACGTCTCCGGAAGAGACAGCGGGCGAACCCGTCGCCGCCCGCAGCGAGGCCCCGCCGCCATCGGACACGGCAGGCAGTGGCATCGGGGATTGTTGCGCTTGCGGATTCTCGTTGACCAGGGTCCTGAAGCTCGCTACGTCATGCCCGACCTCTCCGGGACGCACCGTGCCGATCGCCTCGGCCACGCCGTGCGCGAGAATCTGGTGCACCTGGCGGGACTCCCGGAAGCGCACTTCCATCTTGGAGGGGTGCACGTTGACGTCGACCTCCCCGGGCGGCACCTCCAGGTAGACCACGTAGCAGGGATGGCGCTGGCCGTAAAGCACGTCGGCGTACGCCTGCCGAATCGCATGCATTGCAACCTTGTCGCGCACGTAGCGCCCGTTGACGTGGAAGTATTGCTGGTCCGGCTGGCTGCGCGAGTACGTCGGCAATCCGATCCAGCCGAACACCCGCACCGCCCCCAGGGACTCCTCGAAGAACGTGGACTGCTCGGCGAAGTCGCTGCCGAGCACGGCCTCCAATCTCTCCCGTTCCGCCACGCCGTCGCCGACGCCCGGGTAGTGCAGCAGGCGATGCCCGTCATGGCTGGCCTCGAACGTCACCGCGAGATGCCCGAGCGCCAGGCTGCGCAGGACTGTGGCGATGTGTTTCCATTCGGTTGCGGGGGCGCGCAGGAACTTGCGCCGCGCCGGCGTGTTGTAGAAGAGATCGCAGACCTCCACCGTGGTGCCGCGCGGGTGCGGATGCGCACGAGCCTCCCCACTGGCGTCGCCCTCAAGCTGCCAGCCGTGCTCTTCCCCCTCCACTGCGGAAGTCAGCGTCAGGCGCGAGATGGAGGCAATGCTCGGCAATGCTTCGCCGCGGAACCCCAGGGTCTGCAATTGCCATAGATCATCGATCTCATTCAGCTTGGACGTCGCGTGTCGTGCGAGCGCCAGCCGCAATTCCTTCCGGGCAATGCCGCAACCGTCATCGATCACCGCCAAGCGCCGCCGGCCACCTTCCTCCACCTGCACCCGGATATGGCGCGCACCGGCGTCCAGGCTGTTCTCCACCAGTTCCTTGACCACGGAAGCCGGGCGTTCGATGACCTCTCCGGCCGTGATCTGGTTGACCAGGCCCGCGCTAAGTTTCTTGATGGTCATTCTTGCGGACCGTGCGAATCATGGCGCATCAACATGGTAGGTCAGTGCAAATGTCGCATCCGACAGCCATTTTCGAAATGATTCGTTGTCGGAAAATTGCTTGAACAACTGGGCGTCATCCTTCAAGACTTCCGTCATGACGCGCCCCCTGGCGCGGGCACGCAGATCGCGAAGCGTAAATGCGGAAGTATTGTAGAAAGCCTGCCCGGCAATCTGGCGCAAGGCTTGGCCCTGGTTGGTGATTCCGGCCTCATCTAGCCCGGATTTCATCTCCAAAACAGCTTGCTTGGTGGGCTCCAGTTCCGCGTCCAACCGACGCAGCACTGTCATAGGCAAAATGACATCTCGATACTTGCCGCGAACATACAAATCACGCAGCACATCATCCGCGATACCCCAAATGAAATTCGCAATCCAGTTCAGTTGTGTGTGTTCCATGGTGCAACCTTGCGGCATTGCAAGAAAGTTATGGTAGATGGAAATTTTGTGATTTGCTCCAGATTCAATCTGGAATCTGCCTTTGCAAGATTCCGTCCGCTTCTACTCTTCCTTTTTCCTTAATGTGACTTTGAAATAATCTTCGGTTGCCTCAAAGTCCGGGCTACATCCATTGTATTCCTCCATTTGCGGAATGACCCTGCGTCGAATCCCGATTCCCTGATCCTCCAAATAGCCATAATCCCTGAAGACCCTAATGAACATGGGGTTTCGCTGCGATTGAACGCCATTCTTTATTTTTTCTATCGTCATCCCATTTGGCAGCGACCCTGGGCTGGTAATCTCCATCCGGTCACTGTAGAGGACTACGCGAACATAATCCTGTTTCGTCCAGTCTCTGTGCGTAAACGCATTGATGAGTAGTTCTCGTATCGCTTCCGCCGGATAATCCCAGACTGGCACACGCACGGCCCCTCTAAGCTTCTCGTGACTAACACGAGAACGGATATCATCAAATATTCTCTGATGTAACGCGGGCTCGACTGGGTCATCGATGCCGCCCTCCCCGCGATATTCCAGAAAAGGCATTTTGTACATCTTGTCGAAAATGCTGTCGTACTCCTTGTCCTGCCCGGAATAAACTGTCAGCCTTGCTCCCGCCTGAGCCAACCGTTTGGGTTCTTTGGCGAATAGAACGTAGGAGAAATAACTGCAACTGGACGGATCGGATTCCCCAACCAGAAAATCGTAATCAACCAGCAGTTCGTGCAGACAGTCCCTCGATCCCGTTCCTGAAAGGTTTTGACTTGAATCCGTCGGCTTGAAATGCAACATAGCCTGAAAATACTCCTTGTACCGCCTCTCATCCAAATCCTCAATGGTAGAACCATGCACGGGAAATTTCTCTGCCGACAGCAAGCCGCCGGAATGATACAGACGAGCCACATGCTCGCGCTTGGCTAATTGGGACGTATCCCCGTACCGGACATAAATGTCCTCGCGGTGCTGCTGGCGCACCACATAGGGTTTACTACTACCTTGAGGTATGGTTATGATAGCCACTTTTTTCCCCTCAACCATCACTTCCTCATAGTCAGGCAATATGGAAGGATGGATATATTGGCCAATTACCGTATCCATCAGCCATGCTTGGAGATTGCTCTTGTGGATACCTACGATTTCTCCATCGTCTTCGACGCCTATCAGGACAATGCCACCATTGATATTCGCGAAAGCGACTATTTCCTTGGCAATTTTCTCTGGACGCTCCCCATCGCGCTTGAATTCCAGTTTGGCCCCTTCGCCTTGGCCAATCAGAGTGAGTAGGTCATGTGCCAGCATGTGATTCCCACGAGATCAAAAGCCATACTTGCGTTTCCGCATCTCGAAAGCGGCTTTCCCACCTTCTAGTATATTGCTGGCCTGTTCCCTTACTTCTAACTTGTCAATAGACCCTATGTGTTCAATTTTCGCCTTGTTTTCCTTATAGTTCAAAACAGCGATTAACTCTGCATCTCCCAGTACAGGGATATTAGCATTGTGAGTGGCAAACAAGAATTGGCGGTGGGTCTTGTACTTTCTCACTTCATGAACTATACGTTCAGCAATGAAGGCATTATCTAAGTTGTCTTCGGGCTGGTCGATGATTAATGGATCGTCCCGGTCCAGTAGCAACAAATTCAGAATAGCAGTGCATTTCTGACCTGTGGATAAATTCTCCAGTGGCACAAAATGTTTTTTTTGATTTGCACTGGCGTGTGCTGTGTTCAATTCAATGTTTACTACTTCTTTCAATTCAATTTCTTCCAACTCAAGCCGTTCGTTCAAATTGAGGGCCAGAAGTTTTTCGACAACGCCACTGGTCATTCCTTTCGCCTTATAAGCTGCTGTGAAAGCATCACCGTCCTTTTCACCTATCCACTTTGCCCACTGTTGCAAATCCAGTTCCTCAGCAGACACGTGCTCCAACCATTCAGTTTTGGATTTACCAATTCCCTCTAAAGACCGCATAAATGCTTGCAACGCACTCAAATCACCTTTTCTTTCTACCCGCACTCTCAGCTTGCCAATAAGATTTTCATTCAAGTCGGCGGCGGCCCTGTTTGTCGCCTCAAAGCGATCAAAAGCGGTTTTCTTGTACTCTTCCATGAGATCGCGACGTTCCGAGAATAACGAATCAAGAATAAACCCCTTGCTCGCATGTGCTTTCTTATAGGTCTCTATCTGCGCCAGATTTTTGTGTATCTCTTGGTATTTCGATCCTAATTCCCTACCGCTTTTCCCAAATTGGTCCGGCAAATCTGCTATTGCTTGATTCAGCGCATCCTGAATGGCGTTGCGTTTTTCTGCCCATGATGCTTCTATCGCTTGGTACTGACCTTTCATGTCCTTGACAATCGCTTGCGCCTCTTCGAATATTTGATCGAACTTGCTTCGCATTACGTCAAGGAGTTGTCCTGCGGCCTCAATGCTCTTTTTATTTGGAAATTTCTCCATGTCGTTCTGGTCAAGAAAAGACAAGTCAAAAACCGCAGGATATTCACTCAGCCATCGCTCAAGGGCATCAATCTGTTGCCTGATGTCATTTTGGATAATCTTTTCTTTTTCGAGTAACCGGGCATTTTTCAGTTTGTTTTCTATCCCTGATTTTTGGAACTGTTTTACCTGCTCTTTCCACACGGCCTCATTTCCCACAGTAGCATCCAATTCGTCGTAGTCTGCACTAGCTTCGACGATTTTTTTTCGGTTGGATACGAGCCTCTTCCGAATATCTTCCATTGTTTTGTTCAGTTCATCACTTTTCGGCAAGAAGCAGTTAACCAAATCCAATCGGGTTTTCTTGCTTTTTTCTATTTCAAGTATTTCATTCTGGCCCAGCACTCTGATATCGGGGAGGATTTGGGAAGGACTTAGGCTGGAGATCTCTCCCTCTTCGTTCCTCACTACTGGAGGCTCGCCATAACGCCTACTGATGGTATAGATTTGGCCTTGCTGGGCTTTCGAAGATACTGTCATAATGATTTCGGAACTTCCTAGATTGTTTTTCTGCAACGCTTCCACGACTTTTGCGCGGTCTCTGTCACCATGAGGCTGTAGATTCAAAACATAGCGAATGCTTTCTATCAATGTGGACTTCCCTGTTCCACGGCCTCCTATGATGGCGTTGAGGTTCCCTGAAAAGGCCAGTTCGGCATTTCCCCAAAAGCCCGCACCTTTCCACTGTATGGATTTGATGAACGAGTAAGGCTGTTCTGGGAGATCCAGGCGAATTCGTGCGTCGGGGTCATGGAAAGCCTTTCTGAAAGCCGAAAAGGTCGGCCCGGTCATCTTGACGAAGCAGGTCGCCGACGATTCCGACAGGTCTTCTGGAATTGCTATGTCTTTGGCATTAATGACTGCGATCGGCTTCTCTCGCTTGTAGTCATGTTCCGTATTTTCGACAATCGCCTTGTATTTAGGAGGAAGGTCATTGACGGAGCCTGGAATCTGACCCGCTATCACCAAGTCGTCCCTCTTCCACAAATGAACATAATTGGAACCGCCCGCGTCCAGCCTGAGGAGGCCATTGTTCCCGGTCATGTGAGCGGCGTACCAGAATCCCCCTTGCTCTTGCACCTTTACAGCAATTTCTTGGCAACTGTGTGAGGCTGGATGAACTGGGTTGTTCTCAAGATGGACGTCATTACCCCCCATCAGTCGCCCAAGATATTGGTTTAAAGTGCGAACACTGGTCTGCTCGGGATATAGGCAGACCATGTGGATCTTCTCGGAACTGGCTATTTCGAATCCTGGAAATACGGCAATGCCGTTTTCAACCAAGGTTTGGCGCAAGGTTTCCGATTGCTCTACCCGTCCATGATCGGCCATCCCAACGACCGTGATCCTATTCGTAATGCATTGGTTCAATATCTGCTCGTTATAAGACGTTTCAGTAAGCCCAGATTGCCCCTGATACCTTCCCGCATAGTCATAAGGATTGACTTGCAAGGCACATTTGTAAAAACATGCGCCTTCGTATTTTGTCGCGTTATCCATGGTGCGTAATTGATTCTTTGAGCCTCGATATCCGAGCAAAGTGAAGGATAAATGCTAGTAGGCGTGTATTTTAATGCCTAGCAAAAACCTTTCGGCGAATCGATTTTCGCATGATTTGACTTCGCGCAGGGTTTCACTATATTTCCTTTCCGTTCCAGCAATGGCGACAAACTGATATCCTTTCGCTCTCATCAGCTTCTGGCGAAGACCTGGTCCGGATTGCGGAACGCCTTGAACTCCAGCATGTTGCCGGCCGGGTCGCGCACGAACGCGGTCGCCTGCTCGCCGACCTCTCCCCGAAAGCGAACCGTCGGCTCCAAATCGAATGCCGCGCCGCAGGCGCGCAGGCGTTCCGCCAATGCCTCCCATTGCTCCCATTCCAGGATCAACCCGAAATGAGGTACCGCGATGGCCTCCCCGTCGACTGGATTGCGGGCCTCTTCCCGGACCGCGTCGCAATGGTGCACCGTGACCTGATGCCCCATCAGGTCGAAGTCGATCCATTTCCCGGACGCGCGCCCGATGCGGCACTGCAGGACTCCGGCGTAGAAGGCTTCCGCCGCGGACAGGTCGTCGACCGCGATCGCGAGGTGAAAGCGCGGACGCGAATCGATCACGATCGCACCGGATGCCGGAGGTAGGTCGGTTGGGCCCGCTCGAAGTCCGCCACTCGGCCGACGCGAAAATCCCGCAGTGCAAGTTCCAGTACCGCTCGGGCATCAGGCCGCAGGCCGGGCTCCACGCCTGCCCCCGTTTCAGTGGCCGGTTGCATTTCGGGCAAGGCCCAGCCGGACCCGGCACCCTGCCAGCCGCCGGGCAGCGAGGGCAACTGCGCGAGCAACTCCGCCGGTGGCGACAGCGATTCCGGATGCAGGATCGAAAGGTCTTCGGGACTGACTTCGAACATCGCCCAGTAGACTTCTTCCAGTCGTGCATCCATCGCCGCGAGCACCGGCGAGACCTGATGCTTGCCCCAGGCCTTCCAGGCCAACGCGGCCAGCGAAGAGACCGGCAGCAAGGGCAGGCCGTGGGCGACCGCCAGCCCCTGCGCCAGCGCGGTTGCCACCCGTACGCCGGTGAATGTTCCCGGACCCCGACCGAACGCCACCGCCTCCAAGTCGGCGGCCGTCAGTCCCGCCTTGCCAAGCAGTTCGTCCACCTGCCCCAGGATGTGCCGGGTGTGCTCCCGCGGCACGGCCAGGGTGTGCGCCTCGATCTTCCCGCCTGCGGCCAGTGCCGCCGAGCAGTTCTCGGTGGAGGTCTCCAGCGCCAGCACCACGGGAGCGTCTTTCATGCGACCCGCTCCTGCAGGAATTCCAGCGTCTGGCCAAGGTCGGTGCTGACCGGCATGTCCGGCAAGCCCGCCGTGAGATGGCGCCCGTACCATTGGCTCTGCAACCGCGGGTCGGCGATCACGGCCACGCCCTGATCCATCACGCTGCGGATCAGTCGCCCCACGCCCTGCTTCAGCATCAGCGCGGCCCGCGGCAGCTGCAACTGCCGGAACGGGTCGCCGCCCGCCTCCCGAATCGCATTCATCCGGGCCTGGTAGAGCAGGTCGGTGTGCGAGACGAACGGAATCTTGTCGATGATCACGCAACTGAGCGCGGGGCCGCGAATGTCCACGCCCTCCCAGAACCCGACCGAGCCGAGCAGCACGGCGTCCGGCCGTTCGGTGAAGTGCTTGAGCAGCTGTCTCCGTGGCGCGTCCCCTTGCTTGAGCAACGTACAGTCGAGACGATCCTCGAGCCACTGCCCCGCCGCCTCCATCGCACGCAGGCTGGTGAACAGCAGAAACGTCCGGCCCCGCAGTTGCTCGAGCAGCGGAAGCACGGCCTCGAGCATGGTCTCGTTGTACTCCGGAGTGCGCGGGTCCGGCAGCCCCGGCGGCAGATACAGCAGCGTCTGCGCCTGGAAGTCGAACGGGCTGTCGAGCTGCAGGGTGTCGGTCTCCGCACCGAGGCCCAGTTTTCGGAGGAAGTAGTCGAAATTCCCGCCGACGGACAGGGTCGCGGACGTGAATACCCAGCGGGGCGCATACCGGGTGCGCGCCTGCGCGAAAATGCCGCTGATGTCGATCGGCACCTGGTGCAGGGTGAACCCCTTGCGGGAGAGGTTCAGGTATTCGCAACACTCCGGCTCTCCGCTCGGCCAGCCCGCCAATTCTTCCGTCAGCCGGCCGCATCGCTCGGCAAGGCTCTCCATGTCCGGCCCGTCCTGCCGACGTTCCTCGACCTCCTTCAGCAACGCCTCCAAGGCACTGACCAGCGGCCGCGCCCAATCGGCGAACTCCGGCGGCGGCGGGATGCGTTCACCCGGCGCTTCCCCTTCCAGCGCGGCATGCACCTGAACCGTCACCTGCTTCAGGGCCCGCCGCACCATGTGCACGCATAGGATTAGCGCCTGATTCCCGTCGGGTTCGCGTTGCGCCACCGTCTCCGCGTCGCGGCACAACTGCTGCATCCTGGCGGCGCTCAGCTGGCTGCTCCAGAACAGTTCCAGCACCTCCGCCAAGCGGTGTGCCTCGTCGAACACCAGCACCTCGAAATCCGGTAGCAACTCGCCGAGCGAATCCTCGCGCAATGCCAGGTCCGCGGCGAACAGGTGGTGGTTGGCGATCACCAGGTCCGCCCGCCTCGCCCGCTCGCGGGCCCGGACCACGAAGCAGTCCTCGTACTCCGGGCATTTCTTCCCGAGGCAGTTCTCCAGCGTCGAGGTGATGGCCGGAACGATCGGATCGTCCTCGGGGCAGTCGAGTTCCGCCAGATCGCCGGTCTCGGTCTCGTCCGCCCACGCTTGCAGCTTCTGCACCGGTTCATCCGGGCTGCGGCCGAGGCCGTTGGCCACATGGGCCTGATAGCGGTGGAGGCACAGGTAGTTGGCACGGCCTTTCAGAAGGCAGACCCGGCTGCCGGCGGCACCGTGGACCGATTTGAGCGCGACCGGCAGGTCCTTTCGGAACAACTGGTCCTGCAGGTGGCGGGTGCCAGTCGCGACCAGAGTCTTGCGTCCGGACGCCAGCACCGGCATCAGGTAGGCGAACGTCTTGCCGACCCCGGTGCCCGCCTCTACGGCCAGCGTGCGCTCCCGGCGCAGGGCGTCCCACACGGCCGCCGCCATGGCGCCCTGTTCCTCGCGCGGGTGGTAGCCGGGGACCTCCCGGGCCAACTGCCCGTCGCGGCCGAAACAGGTTTCCGCATCGAACTCCGGGGTCGACACGGTCAACCGGCGTCTTCGAGCAGCGCCACGGCATGCACGGCGATGCCCTCGCCCCTGCCCAGCGCGCCGAGACCTTCGTGCGTGGTCGCCTTGAGGTTGACCCGCCCCTCGTCCAGCTGCAGCAGCTGCGCCATCGAGCGGCCCATGGCCTCGCGGTGCGGCCCAAGTTGGGGCGCCTGCGCGATCACCGTGACGTCGACATTCACCACGCGCAGGTTTTGCGCCCGGATCTTCTCCAGCACGTCCTGCAGAAGGTCTCCGCTCGCGGCGCCGCGGTAGCGGGCGTCGCGGTTCGGGAAATGTTGTCCGATGTCTCCCAGCCCCGCCGCGCCGAGCAGGGCGTCCATCAGTGCATGCAGCACCACGTCGCCGTCGGAATGGGCCGCCACGCCCTGGTCGTGTTCGATGCGCACGCCGCCGAGCCAGAGGCCGTCCCCGTCGGTGAAGGCGTGAACGTCATAGCCGTGTCCAATACGCATAATCCGGATCCTGTTGCAAAATCGACTCGGCCCGGGCGATATCCTCGGGCCACGTCACCTTTATA
Organism: Gammaproteobacteria bacterium; assembly: GCA_026713705.1. Classification (GTDB taxonomy): domain Bacteria; phylum Pseudomonadota; class Gammaproteobacteria; order Poriferisulfidales; family Poriferisulfidaceae; genus Poriferisulfidus. Next base: position 1,877 of record JAPONY010000015.1, on the reverse strand, counting down.
TTATCCTCGCGTCCGGCGACCAGGCACGGCCGGTAGCCGCCGTGCTCCATCGCCCGCGACTCGTCGGTCACCTCCACGCCGTCATCCAGCGCCTGGCGCAGGCAGCGTTCCAGTGTGGACAGCTCGAACAGCTGCGGCGTCTGCGCCCGCCACAATCCCTGCCGATCCTCGCTCGCGGCGACCCGCCCTTCCCCGGCGCGCTTGACGCTGTCCGTCACCGGGACCGCCAGCAGGCCCCCGTCCGCATCGGACTCGCGCAGCAGTTTCTCGATATCCGACCGCCATACGCAGGGTCGCGCGACATCATGCACCAGCACCCAGGCGCCCTCCCCGGCATGCCGGCGCACGGCCTCCAGGCCGTGCAGGACGGTGTCGGCCCGGGTCTCCCCGCCGGGCAATTCCTGGAACGCGACCTCCGCCGGGAGCGGCGGCGGCTCGCCGCCGAGCGCCGGCTCCGGCAGCAGCAGGGTGATGCTCCGCACCGCCGGGTGGCACATCGCCAAAGGCCGCAGCGCGTAGTCCAGCATGCGCCGCCGCCCGAGCGGCGCGTCCCATTTGGCTCGGCCGAAACGCTGCCCGGAACCGCCCCCCGCCACGATCGCGTGCACTTCTTTTGCGTCGTCCATCGGCATCCTCACGGGGTCTCCGGGGCCGGCCTGGGGGGGAATCGGCTCGGACGGACGCCCGCCCGCCCGCCCCAGGGCCCGCCCGTTGATAGAATTTTTCGTCCTCGCGAATCATCCTGAAGCGGTCTCGCGCCGAGCCACTCGATCCCTTCCAGCCCGGAACTGCGCCTGCCGCATTGTACCTAACCCGGATTTTCCGGCATGCAGGCTGGGTGCACGACAGATTGTTTGGATTGACTTGAAAGTCATGCGCATTTTTTCGTTTTGTCCCGTGGTTCCGGGGCCGGGCCGGTTGTAGTGTAAAGACCTACCAGATACTGTGCCTTCTGGGCGCGGCGCGCCCAGAAGTCCTCGAAGCGGTTGCTGAGGAGGCAGCATTTCAAGGCGATGATGGCATTGCCGCCGGCCGCCGCCCAGTGCATGCCGCCGCGCTTGAGGCGATGGCCGACGACCTGCTTGCACCCGGACTCGACCACGCCGGAGGACACGCACAGCCCCTGCCGGCGGAATTCCGCATAGCGCATCCGGTCGCGATGGTTGTGAAAGTATCCGACGGCCGCCCGGGCTTCTTCTCCGGGCAGGCGGCTCAACTCCGTGCCGATTTCTGCTTCGAGCGCTTGCTCCAGCGCCCCTTCTTTTCCGGGATTTCCGGCGCGCCCCGCTTCAGCCTCTCCTCGCAGATCCGGCTGCTGACCTCGGTCAGCTCCCGGGTCAGGGCGCGGAACCGATGGTATTCCGCCACCTGCGCCTGGGTCGCCTCCACCGCCGCCGCCGGGATCGACTGGCTGCGCGTCTTGCGGCCGACGCTGCGGGTCACCACCCAGCGCGGCCCGTGCCCGACATCGCCGTCCTCGGCACAATGGCAGCCCGGCTTTCCGCATTTGCGGTACTGGCTCGCCAATGCCCCTTGACGGAAATCGCCCAGCGCGTTCAGTTGGCGCCACAATTCGGTGCGGCGACGGTTCAGGGTTTCGAGGGAAGATTCCAAACTCATCACGGCCTCTACTGGTAGAGGAAAACATTATCAGATATTGTGCGATAGCCCCCACCCTCCTGTCAATCCCCCAAAACCCCACAAATTTGTCGTGCACCCATGCAGGCTTGTGCTTGCTGGGTGTACGTCAGATTTGTTAGATTTTCCTTCATCAGGCCGCCTTTAGGGGTCGCGATTTCGGTTTGAGCCCGGTAGATTGGGCATTTTCGTCTGATAATGAATCCTCTATCAGATCGGTTGCCGGGCGGGCGCGGCGC
>JAPONY010000014.1 GCA_026713705.1 Gammaproteobacteria bacterium | reverse complement strand
CGTTATCTTGTGGTATGATGCCGGCATGTTCGTGCGTGTCAAGACCTCCCCGAACAGCCCGCGGCGGTCCGTCCAGCTGGTCGAGGGCACCCGCGTCGACGGAAAGGTCCGCCAACGCATCGTGCGCCACCTCGGCGTCGCCGACACGGACGATGAACTGCTTCGCCTGAAAGAGCTCGGCGAGTACCTGAAGCAACAGATTGCCGGGCAACGGGTTCCCGTCGACGCCCCCGAGCAACTCGCCGAGCAGGTTCTCCAGGCGGCCGCCCGGTTCGCCGAGGCTCCGGACCGACCCCGGCCACTCCCGCTCCAGGCGCTTCGGGAACAGCACCGCCTGACGACCGGCATCCACGAGGTTTACGGGCAGGTCTACCGCGAACTGGGCTTTGACCAGCTTCTGACCACCCGCCACCATGCTTCGGCCCCGGTGCTGTTCCACATCGTCATGGCGCGGATCGCCTGCCCCGACTCCAAGCGCGATGCGGTGCGCCGCCTGGCTCGGGACTTCGGGGTCACGCTGCCGCTGGAGAAGGTCTACCGGATGATGGACCGGCTGGACCCGAAGCGCATCGAGCGACTGCGGGCGCGAGTCGCCGAGGCGACCGCTGCCGTGGTGGGCGGTCCCCTGACGGTGCTGTTCTTCGATTGCACCACCCTGTACTTCGAGTCGGTGGTCGAGGACGACCCGGAGCAGGCGGACGCCCTTCGGGCGTTCGGCTACAGCAAGGACGGCCGGCCGCACCGGGTCCAGGTGCTGCTGGCCCTGATGGTGACGCAGCAGGGCCTGCCGGTCGGCTATGAGGTGTTTCCGGGCGGCGAATACGAAGGCAACACCTTCCTGCCGATGCTGGCGGCGATGCGCCGGCGGCACGGTCAGGCGCAGGCGGTCTGCGTGGCCGATGCCGGGATGTTCAGCCATGACAACCTGTCCGAACTGGAGGCGCACGGGCACCAGTACATTGTCGGGGCGCGCCTGCGCAACCTGCCGCAGGCGCTGCAGGCCCGGATCCTGAACGTGTCGCGCTATCGCCGCTTGGCCGGGAGGGAGACGGACTTCAAGGTCGGGGTGTTCCGCTACCGGGGCCGCCGGGTGGTGGTCTCGTACAGTCCCAAGCGGGCGCGCAAGGATGAGCACGACCGGGCTCGGGCGTTGGAACGCTTGCTCAAGAAGTTGAAGAGGAGGGGCCCGGCCAAGGCCCTGGTGCCGTCGCACATGGCCCGCCTGGTGCGGATGAAGGGGGAAGGCCGCTGGGAACTGGATCCGAAGAAGGTTCGCGAGGCGGCGCGTTGGGATGGTCTGCGCGGGGTGGTGACCAATGTGCGGGGATGGGGCTTCGAGCCGGTGTTCGAACGCTACCGGGAGCTGTGGCAGGTCGAGGAAAGCTTCCGCATTACCAAGCACGACCTGAAGGTGAGGCCGGTGTACCACTGGACCCCCCGCCGGGTCCGGGCGCATCTGGCGATCGCGTACATGGCCTTCGCCTGCGTGCGCCATCTGTGCTACCGGGTCGAGTTGCAGAAGAAACGGCGCCTGTCCCCGGAGGCGATCCGCGAGACCCTGCTGCACCGGCAGTGTTCCGTCCTGCGGCACACCGGCACCGGGGAGGCTTACGTGATTCCCTCGCCGACGACGGCCCCGGCGCAACTCATCTACAAGGCGCTGGGCCTGCCGTTGTCGGAGGTGCCCTACCCTCTGATCTGAGAGATCTTTGGCCCCACGGGCCGGTTGTTGTGCCTAGTGAATTTACAAGATTCAAAAAAATCAATCACTTATAATTTCAAACCGTCGAAGTCAAGAATCTTTGTCCGCTGCCGCCCGGCGGCGACGCGCCTCCTGCGGCGACATCTCCAGCGGCGGGCAAATCTCAAGCCGGTCACCCTCCTGCAATACATACTCGGCGGAGACTTCACGGCCGAATACCCCAAACCCCCATTCGCCCTCCCCTTGCGCCGGCACCGTCCAGCCGCAGCGGGCCAGCGCCTCGGATACGCGGGCCCCTTCCGGCAGTGTCAGAGTCTGCACCGCTGGACGCGGCGCGCTGGCATCGACCACCTCAATCTTCACCTTCGCTCCGTGCGCGCCGGTGGGCTTCCGCCACGAACGACTGCACCAGACGGTTGCATACTTCGGCGAACACGACCGGCAACAGCAGAAAGCGGAACGACCCCTTGACCTCGAACTCCATGTCCAGCGCGACCCGGCAGCCATGCGGCTGCTCGGTGAAGGTCCAGACCCCGTGCAGGTGCTGGAACGGGCCGTCCTGCAGATGCATGTCGATGCGTTCGTTCGGAACCAGCGCATTGCGCGTGGTGAACGACGTGTGCAGGCCGCTGCGGGCGAGCGTCAGCCGGGCCGTCACCTCGGCGTCACCGCGGCCCAGCACGTCCGCCTGAGGACACCACGGAAGGAATGTTGGATAGGATTCGACGTCGTTGACCAGGCCGTACATCCGGGACGCTGGATACGGCACCCGAGCCTCGCGGTGGATGCGCACGATCTCAGCCGGTCAGACCCACCCGAAGCCGTGCAGCAGGATCAGGAAGACGGCCGCCGGGACCAGCAGCCGCACCAGCCACAGCCAGCTTTTGAACAGCCAGCCATTCCCCAGGTCCGCCTGCTCCTCGAGTACGGAGCGCTTGACCATCCAGCCGGCGTAGATGGCGATCAGGATGCCGCCGACCGGCAGCATGACGTTCGAGGTCAGATGGTCCATCCACTCGAAGAAGTTTCGGCCGTATATCGTCCAGTCGCTGCCGACATTGAACGAGACCACCGTGCCCAGCCCGGCAATCCAGATCACCACCGAACTGCCCAGGGTCGCGGTACGCCGACGCATCCCGCGCGAATCCACCAGCCAGGAGACGGTCGGTTCCAGCAGCGAAATTGCCGAGGTCCAGGCTGCGATCAGGGTCAATGCGAAGAACAGGATGCCGATCAGCCAGCCTCCGGGCATCTGCCCGAATGCGATCACGAGGGTCTGGAAGATCAATCCCGGCCCGGTGCCCGGCTCCATGCTGCTTGCGAAGACGATCGGAAACAGGGCGACGCCCATCAGGATCGCCACCAGCACATCTGCCGTGACCACGACGCCGGCCGCCTCCGGGATGGAGAACTGGCGCGGCAGGTAGGCGCCGTAGACCATGATCGCGCCCATGCCGATGCTCAGCGAGAAGAACGCCTGGCCCATCGCCCTGAGCACGACCTCCGGCGAGATTTGCGCGTAGTCGAACGCAAACAAGTAGTTGATTCCTTTGCCAAAATCTCCATACATCGCCGCGTAGCCGACCAGCAGCATCAGCAGAGCGAAGAGAGAGGGGATGAGGACGGTCGTGGCCTGCTCGATTCCCCGGTTGACGCCGCGCAGGATGACCCAGGCGACCAGTACCACCATCAGGGTGTGCCAGCCGAGCAGTCGCCAGGGATTGTCGACCAGATGCCTGAAGTGGCCCTCTGCGGACGCCTGGTCGAACCCCTGGAACGTGTTGAACAGGCTGTCCATCAGGTAGGCCGCGGTCCAGCCCGAGATCACGACGTAGAACGACAGGATCATGATCCCGGCCAGCATGCCGAGCCAGCCGATCACCTGCCAGTTCGCCGAGTGGCCGTCGTGTTCGGCCAGGCGGCGCATGGTATGCACCGGGCTGTGGCGGCCGCGCCGACCCAGCACGATTTCCGCCATCATGATCGGCAGGCCGATCAGAACCACGCAGCCAAGGTACACCAGGACGAATGCGGCCCCGCCGTTCTCCCCCGTCATGTAGGGGAACTTCCAGATGTTGCCCAGGCCCACCGCGGAGCCGATGGCGGCGAACATGAACGCGGTGCGTTTCGACCAGAGCCCGTGCTGTGAAGCGTCGGAGGAAGAGAGACTCATGGGAATAAAAGGGAAAAGATTCGCCCGGCCGAAGCCGGGCGTATCGAAACTACCGCAGTCCCGCCCGGGTCATGGACCATCCGCGTGCGCGACGAATCCGGCGGAGTCCGCGCAGATCAGTCGTCCCCGAATGCGTGGAGCAGATGCAGCAGGCTGGTGAACAGGTTGTACAGCGCCACGTACAGGGTCACGGTCGCCATGATGTAGTTGGTCTCGCCGCCGTGGATGATGGCGCTGGTCTGATACAGGATCAAGCCGCACATCAACAGGACGAACAGGGCCGAGATCCCGAGCATGGCGCCGGACACCTCCATGCCGAACATCGAGGCGACGACCAGGCCCAGCCCGGACAGGAAAGCGACCAGGATGCCGACCATCAGCATGCCGCCCATGAAACTGAAGTCGCGGCGCGTGGTCAGCACATAGCCGGACAGCACCAGGAAGATGCCGCCGGTCATGCCGAGGGCCGTGGCCACCAGCTGCGAGCCGTTCTGCGTGGCCGCCAGGTAGTAGTTGATGATCGGGCCCAGCGTGATCCCCATGAATCCGGTCAGGGCGAACACGCACAGCAGGCCCCAGCCGCTGTTGCGGAACCGGGAGGTCAGAAACAGCAGGCCGAAATAGCCGACCAGGGTCAGAATCAGACCGGGATGCGGCCAGTTGAATACCATGGAAAGCCCTGCCATCAACGCGCTGAACAGCAACGTGAGGGAAAGCAGCGCATAGGTATTGCGCAGGACCCGGTTGGTGGCGATCGCCGGTGCCGTGGCGGAAATCATGCGAGGCTGGTTCATTTGAAAATCCTCTCTGGAAAGTTAAGGCTCAGTTTACCAAATTGGAGTCTGCCAAGCAGTCACAGTCACAGTCGTTGGGGAACGTTTGGGAATTAACGATTGGTTGACAATTCCTGGGGTCAACAGATCAAGACGGCGGACTCAAACCAAGTGCTGATAGCACTGCGTCTCGTAGTTCTACGCCGAGAACATCCTGTACCTGTTCAATTTCAATCCCGTGCTGATAAGCACTACGGAACATCATTGATGCTGAAATGCCAGATGCAGAAGGATCGCAAGCCTGAATGGCAGACCGGGTTTCCGTCAGAGGTATCGCACGAGCAAATCTGTTGCACTCTTCCTGAATTTCATACTCGCTTTTCCCCTTGACTTTTTCAACTATTTCAGGTGCAGTTTTCTTCGCCCACGCTTTCGCGTTCAACTCTCCAGAAATTTCCTCGCCCATTTCAGTCAATCGAATGGGACTTTGCCCCCCAGTAGTGCGTGGGGGCAACCGGCTAAAGATTTCGTCTATTTTTTTGTCGATCTTCTCCATGAACGCCTTAAAATTAGTTCGGTCGGTATTAACAGCACCTTTCCACTGGAAGAACGCGCACAATCCGCTAATCACAGCTATCAAGGTTATTGCTAATGCGGGCAACAGTCCCGGAAATTGGTCCATCAGTTTCGCTCCTGCGCCTGTTCAATTTATTATGAGTAGACGCTTAACAATTATAAACAGAGATCAGACCTCCTCATCCTTGCAGTCACGGGTTCCAGTGGTTCCGATCAAGGCAACACCATCTCCCGACAGAAAACCCTGAACGGCAGGACACGTGTCCCATCATTCGCGACATAATCCCGCCTTCCCAAGTGAACCTGGTAAAAAGCGGGGATCCCGGTTCTCTGGCGGAAGTAATCGATGGCTGTGCTTGGAGATTTCTCACCCGACTTGCACTCGACGGCGAACAGTGGTTTATGGTTCCGGAGCACGACAAAATCGATTTCGCGCCGATCAGTATCGCGCAGAAACCTAAGTTCCATCCGATAGCCCTCCGTGTCTTCCAGGTGGTGACAGTACTTCAGCAGGTGGCAGGCGACCAGATTCTCGAAGCGCCCACCCTTCTCCCGCACCTGCGACCAATCCCAGAAGTAGAGCTTGGTCTCCTTTTTGACCGCGCGAATGCGGGGGGCGCCAAAAGGTGGGATGCGGAAACACACGTACATGTTTGCAAGTATTCCCAGCCAACGATCAACTGTTGCATGTGCGACTTGCAGGTCCTCGCTCAGGCTTTTGATCGACAGAGGCGACCCGACCCGCTCCGGTAAAGCCTCCAACAGGAGCTCGATCAGCGCGATCTGCCGGACGTTTTCGAGATCTCGAATATCCTCGTACACCACGCGCGACATCCTCTCCCGCTGCCACCGCCGCCATGCCCGCATTTCCCCGGAGAGAAGAGGTTCGGGGAACCCCCCGAACTGCATCAGTGCCTCAAGGTCGCCTTTCGACGCGGTGGTGTTCAATTCACTCAGAGAAAAGGGATGCAAACGGTAATGGTGATAGCGCCCCTGGAGAGAATCCCCGCCCTTGCGGTAGTGGTCCAGGCGTGCGGACCCGGTCACAAGGAAAGAAACATGATCTCCCCGGGTATCGTAGAATCCTTTGACAAGGTTCCGCCATCGGGGGTACTTGTGGATTTCATCCAGAACCAGGAGACTTTCATTGCCGGGCAGGTTGCCGCGCAATAATTCCGGCCGGACTCTCGGGTCGTCCCAATTCAAATACCCCGGATGCCGACTTTTTTCGGCACCCAAGAGGCCTAATGCCAAAGTCGTCTTGCCGACCTGTCTCGGCCCCCCCAAGAACACCATCTTGCGTTGTAGATCGTCTTTGATCGGACCGGCGAGATAGCGCAAGAGCGGTTTTGATTTGCTTGCCATGAGAAGGTCGACCCGGCGCATCAAGGATTATGAGTAAAGTCACATGAATTTTAAATTACTCATGAGTAAAGTCAAGCCCAGGCCTCTCCCCTGAGAAGAGAAATATACTTGACATATTGCATTCATAATGCATAATTACAAGTCAATGGACTCCGCATACATTCGACGTTCGCTGGAACGGGCCATCAAGCAGGCAGACTCTGAATTTCCTGCCGTGGTTCTGACCGGGCCGCGCCAATCCGGCAAGACGACGCTGCTGCAACATCTCTTCGGCCGGCGGTGCCGATACGTCTCTCTAGCCCGGATTTCTCACCAGAGGGAGGAGGGAACCGGGATCTTCTGTTAAACTTGTAGATAGATCAAGAAGCTACAGGGCAGGAGGCCCCGATTCCCATGAAGTCACAGTGTATCACGAAGCCGACCCCCGATCGGCTGG
>JAPONY010000013.1 GCA_026713705.1 Gammaproteobacteria bacterium | reverse complement strand
TCACCGGCGCCAGCTTCACCATCACCGACGATGACGGGCTGCCGACGGTGAGCCTGGCGCTGAGTCCTGCGTCCATCTCGGAGAACGGCGAGGTAAGCACGGTGACGGCGAGCCTGTCGGGGGCGTCGAGCGCGGCGGTGACGGTGACGGTGTCGGCGCAGGCGGTGGACCCGGCGGTGGACGCCGACTTCACGCTGTCGTCGGCGACCACGCTGACCATCGCGGCGGGGGCGACGGCCAGCACCGGCACGGTGACGATCACGGCGGTGGACAACGCGGTGGACGCGCCGGACAAGACGGTGACGGTGTCGGGCGCGGCGAGCGGCGGGAACGCGGTGGAGGACCGGATTCTTACCCTCGTGGATGACGAGGAGACGCCGTCCTTTTCTGTTGCAGGCACAACCGTCGATGAGGGTGAAGTCGCAACCTTCGTGGTGTCACGGTCGGGAGCCGCCGGAAACGCGGTGTCGGTCATGTGGGCGACGGCCGGACACACGGACGGGGAACATCCAGCGTCTGCCGCCGACTACATTGCGGTGTCGGTCGCGCAGGACCTGAACTTCGATGCCGGAGAGATGCGCAAGACCATCAGGGTTCAAACCATCGAGGACTCCTTGCTCGAACCGGACGAGACCTTCCTGGTGCGGCTGACGGGAGCAACCGGCCCAGCATTGATTGCTGCAGACAGGGCCCAGGCCACAGGGACGATCAAGGATGACGATCACTCGGCCACCACTGAACGCATCAAGCGCGTCAACAAGGCAATTCTGTCGCGAGTGGGTTCGGCAATGATGCGAAGCCAGATCGACCAGTTGACCGACTGTCTGGATCACGCGACATCCGGCGAAGGGGCCGAAGGGCTTTCGGCGTTGCGAGAGTCTTTGCTGAACAGCGCAGAGGCGTTGAACCGGGACGAAATTTCCCTGGACGAGGTTTTGGCCGGCACCCGACTTGCGGCCAAGACGCCGGCGGGTGCAGGCCCGACGGGTTTCAGCGGCACGACTTTCTGTGCGGGTGCTGACTGGCGCCGACTTTCAAGCATCGATGATGGTCTGGTGGCTTTGGAAGGACACCTGTTCGGTGCGCACCTGGGAGGGAACGTGGCCCTGGCCGACAACATTCTTGCGGGGCTGGACGTGTCCCGTCACGAAAGTTCCATCGACTGGAGGGATGGGACCGGTGCCGAGGCCTTTGGGGGTGATTGGCGGATGCACTTGAACGCAGTGCATCCCTACCTGGTGTGGTCCATGCCGAATGATCTGAGGCTGTGGGCGATGCCGGGCTATGGTTCGGGCGGCATCAGGATCGTGGAGGAGACGCCTCTCGACCAGTCGGCGGATCTCACCCTGCGGAGCTTTGCTTTTGGCGGAGCTTTCCCGCTGATCGACCGGGAAGAGGTCTCTTTGCATCTCGTCGGAGATGCTTGGCTTGGGGAACTCGCGGTCGAAGGCAACGGGAGCCTTATCAAGGAGGAGTTGTCCGTAACGGTGCAGGGCGTGCGTGTTCTCGCGGAGGGAGAGTGGCGGAGCGGTCTCGATGACGGCTCGTCACTGGCATCCTCGATGCGGAGTGGTCTGCAGTACGATGATGGGGCAGGTGGCATGGGTCTGGAAGTCGGTCTCGGGTTGCGGTGGGACAACCCGACGCAAGGGCTTTCCGCAGCAGTATCGAGTCGAGTGCTGTTGGCGCGTGGGGACGTCGAGGAGTGGGGCATGAGCGCCGACGTGCAACTTGCGCCGGCGAAAGGCTTGGGGCCGTCGTTCAGTTTCCTGTCGTCCTGGGGCGACACTGCGGACAAAACGGAAGCCTTGTGGGAACATGGGCTGGCAGCCATGCCCGACAACGATGACGTCGCCGCCCTGTCGCTGGATGCGGAAGCAGGCTGGGGCTTTCATATTGCCGGCTCCGGCGTACTGACGCCCTTTGTCGGGTGGACGCTGTCGGGCAGGGATGCACGGAGCCTGAACATCGGGGGGCGCTTGGAGATTGGCGAGCTGAATCTCGAAATAGTGGGCCGGCGCCGGGAGAGCGCCTCTGGTTCTTCCGATCACGGGCTGTTCCTGGAGGTGACGGTGCGCTGGTAGGACAGGCCTTTGGCTTGGGGATCTGATCGACATGGCCAATGGGCATGAGCTTTCGCTTGAAGATGCAAGCCTGGGGCGGTTCCGGTCCAGCGCGCCGCATTGAAACCGGCCTTCCGAACCCCAATTTAATAAGGGGTTCGACGACCTATTGACGAGATGAGACTGGACAAGCTGACCCAGCCGTTTCAGCAGGCGCTGATGGAGGCGCAGTCGCTGGCGGTCGGCCGGGACTGCCCGGAAATCACCCCGGCGCACCTGATGACGGCCCTGCTTGAGCAGCCGGACACGGCGGCCGGCTCGCTGCTGCGCGAAGCGGGCGCGGACCTGAACCGCTTGCGCGACGGCCTGAGCCAGAAGCTCGAGACCTTGCCGCAGGTAACCGGCGAGAAGGGAGAGGTGCGGCTCTCTTCAGATCTGCAGCGCCTGCTCAACGTCTGCGACAAGCTCGCGCAGGATCGCGGCGACCAGTACATCGCTTCCGAGTTGTTCCTGCTTGCGGCGCAGCAAGACAAGGGAGACCTTGGAAAGCTGCTGCGCGAGGTCGGCCTGGATGCCGACCGCCTGATGCAGGCGGTTGCCCGGCTCCACAACGGCGAGCCGGTCACGGACCCGAACGCCGAGCAGCACCGTCAGGCGCTGGAAAAGTACACCGATGACCTGACCGCCCGGGCCGAGCAGGGCAAGATCGATCCGATCATCGGGCGCGACGAGGAAATCCGGCGCGCCATCCAGATCCTGCAACGACGCACCAAGAACAATCCGGTGCTGATCGGGGAGGCCGGCGTCGGCAAGACCGCGATCGTCGAGGGGCTGGCGCTGCGCATCGTCAACAACGAAGTCCCGGAGAGCCTCCGCAACCGGAAGGTGCTGGCGCTGGACATGGCGGCGCTGATCGCCGGCACCAAGTTCCGCGGCGAATTCGAGGAACGCCTCAAGGCGGTCCTCAAGGAACTGGCGCAGTCGGGAGGCGAGGTCATCCTGTTCATCGACGAGCTGCACACCATGGTCGGCGCCGGGCGCGCAGAGGGTTCGATGGATGCCGGCAACATGCTGAAGCCCGCGCTGGCGCGCGGCGACCTGCATTGCATCGGCGCCACCACCCTGGACGAGTATCGCGAGAACCTGGAGAAGGACGCGGCGCTGGAACGCCGCTTCCAGAAGATCCTGGTCGATGAGCCGAGCGTGGAGGACACCATCGGGATCCTGCGCGGGATCAAGGAACGTTACGAGGTCCACCACGGGGTCGAGATCACGGACCCGGCACTGGTTGCCGCCGCCACCCTGTCGGCGCGCTACTTGCCGGACCGCCGCTTGCCGGACAAGGCGATCGACCTGATTGACGAGGCAGCCTCGCGCATCCGCATGGAGGTGGAGTCCATGCCGGAGGAGATGGATCGCCTGGACCGGCGCATGATTCAGCTCAAGATCGAGCGCCAGGCCCTGCGCAAGGAGGACGACCCGGCATCCATCGAGCGGCTGAAGACGCTGGAGGAGGAATTGGACCGGCTGGAGCGGGAATACGCCGACCTGGAGGAGGTCTGGAAGGCCGAAAAGTCGGCGGTTAGTGATACCGCCCGGCTCAAGAAGGAACTGGACCAGGCGCGCCTGGAGATGGACCGGGCGCGGCGCGAGAACGACCTGGAGCGGGCGGCCGAGTTGCAGCACGGGGTCATCCCGGACCTTGAGCGCCAGTTGGAGCGGGCGCACGACTCGGAGAAGCCGCAAGCGACCCTCTTTCAGGACATCGTGACCGAAGAGGAGGTCGCCGAGGTCATGGCGCGCGCGACCGGCATTCCGGTGTCCCGGATGCTGGAGGGGGAGAAGGAGCGGTTGCTGCGCATGGAGGAGGCGCTGCACCGGCGGGTGGTCGGCCAGGACGAGGCCGTGACCGCGGTCTGCCACGCGATCCGCCGTTCCCGTTCCGGGCTGACCGACCCGGGCCGCCCGATCGGGTCCTTCCTGTTTCTGGGCCCGACCGGCGTGGGCAAGACGGAGCTGTGCAAGGCGCTCGCGGAATTCCTGTTCGACCAGGAATCGGCGATGGTGCGCGTGGACATGTCGGAGTTCATGGAAAAGCACTCCGTGGCGCGGCTGATCGGTGCGCCGCCCGGGTACGTGGGCTACGAGGAAGGCGGCCGGCTGACCGAGGCGGTGCGCCGCCGCCCGTTCACGGTCATCCTGCTCGACGAGATCGAGAAGGCGCATCTGGACGTGTTCAACGTCCTGTTGCAGTTGCTCGACGACGGCCGCCTGACGGACGGGCACGGCCGCACCGTGAGTTTCGCCAACGCGGTGGTGGTGATGACCTCCAACCTCGGCAGCGACACCGTGCAGAAGATGGCGCGCGAATCGCACGAGAACCTGAAGCTCGCGCTGCAGGAGCAGCTGACGGAGCACTTCCGCCCGGAATTCATCAACCGGATCGACGAAGTGCAGGTGTTCCGGGCACTGCAGCGCGAACAAATCCAGGCGATCGTCCGCATCCAGGTCGAGCAGCTGAAGCGGCGACTGGCCGAGCGAAACCTGACGTTGGAGCTGTCGGACGAGGCGGTCGAATTGATTGGCAATGCCGGCTACGACCCGGACTACGGCGCGCGGCCCCTGCGCCGGGTGTTGCGCAACGACCTGGAGAACCCGCTGGCGCAGGCTCTGCTGGAGGGGAATTTCCTGCCCGGACAGACGATCCGGGTGGAGTGTGGGGACGAGGGGCTTCGCCTCAGCGCGGAGTAATCCGTTCGCTCAAAAACCCGGTTAATCCGTCGATCGGCACTTCTTCGGACTCGTCGCGGTTGCGGCGATGCCGGTATTCAAGCTTCTTCTGTTCGAGCGTGCGCGGGCTGATCACCACCCGGTGCGGGATCCCGACCAGGTCGGCCTCGGCGAACATGACGCCCGGGCGCAGGTCGCGGTCGTCGAGCAGGGCCTCGATGCCGAGTTCCCGGCACTGTCGGTACAGGGCTTCGGCGGTCTCGCGGACCGCCGCGTCGCGGTCGGCGCCGATCGGGCACAGCAGGACAGAGAACGGCGCCATCGCGTCCGGCCAGATGATGCCGTGATCATCGTGGTTCTGTTCGATGGCGGCGGCCACGATGCGGGTGATGCCGATGCCGTAGCAGCCCATCGTGACGACCTGCTGCTTGCCGTCGGGGTCCAGCACGGAGCAGTCCATGGCCTGGCTGTACTTGTCGCCGAGCTGGAAGATGTGCCCGACCTCGATGCCCCGTGCGCTGCGTACGGGGCCGCTGCCGTCCGGGCTTGGCTCCCCGTCCTCGAGGTTCCGGATGTCGCAGACCTGGTCCGGGTTCGCGTCGCGTCCCCAGTTGACCCCGGTGCAGTGCACGCCTTCCCGGTTGGCGCCGCACACGAAGTCCGAGAGCACGGCGGCGCTGGCGTCGACGTAGAGGGGCAGGTCGAGCCCGGCGGGCCCCAGCGAGCCGACCGGGCAACCGAGCTTCTCGCGGACCTCCGCCTCGTCGGCGAAGCACAACGGGCTTCGGACGCCGTCGAGCTTGGCGGCCTTCACGGCATTCAGGCGGTGGTCGCCTCGCAGGACCAGCGCGACCAGCGACGCATCCTCCTCGCCCTGGACGATCAGGGTCTTGACCGATTGCTCGGGCGGCGTGCCGAGGAATTCCGAGACTTCTTCGATGGTGTGCTGGCCCGGGGTGTCCACCTCTTTCATTTCCTGGGTCGGTTCGGGGCGCGGGGACTGCGGCGCCGGGGCGGGCGCCTGCTCTACGTTGGCCGCGTAGTCCGACTGCTCCGAGTACACGATCTCGTCCTCGCCCGAATCCGCCAGCACGTGGAACTCGTGCGACAGGGCGCCGCCGATCGCGCCCGAGTCGGCCCGCACGTAGCGGTAGTCGAGTCCCAGGCGGTCGAAGATCCGGCAGTAGGCGAGGCGCATGGCCTCGTAGGTCTCGTCCAGGCTGGCCGAGTCGAGGTGGAACGAGTAGGCGTCCTTCATCACGAATTCGCGGGCCCGCATCACGCCGAAGCGGGGACGGATCTCGTCCCGGAACTTGGTCTGGATCTGGTAGTAGTTCACCGGCAGTTGGCGGTAGCTCTTGAGCTCGCGCCGGGCGATGTCGGTGATCACCTCCTCATGGGTCGGGCCGAAGCAGAATTCCCGCTGGTGGCGGTCGGCGAGGCGCAGCAGTTCCGGCCCGTACTGTTCCCAGCGCCCGGATTCGTGCCAGAGTTCGGCGGGCTGAATGGCCGGCATCAGCAACTCCACGGCGCCGCTGCGGTCCATCTCCTCGCGCACGACGGTTTCAACCTTGCGTGCGATCTTCAAGCCCAGCGGCATCCAGCTGTACAGCCCGGCGGCCAGCATCCGGATGAGGCCGGCGCGCAACATCAACTGGTGGCTGACGACCTCGGCATCGGCCGGGGTTTCCTTGAGCGTGGTCAGGGGGAGTCGGGACAGGCGCATGGTCGATGGTCAAGCGCGCCCATCATACAGGGTGTACGTCAGATATGTTGTGATTTTCGCATAGTTGCGAAGAATCGGGGTTTTCGGCATAATATCTGTTAATGTTTCACTTAACAGGTAAGGCCGATGAACTCAAGCGCCTCCCTCCCCGCGCTGCTGCGCCAGCGCAC
>JAPONY010000012.1 GCA_026713705.1 Gammaproteobacteria bacterium | reverse complement strand
TGCCGCCCGCCCGGCCACCGACGGCAGCATCCCTGCCGTCAGGTAGAATGCAAACCCCTGTTAACCACTCCCACTCCCGCCACGCTCACCCTCTCGCCTTCAGGCTCATTTCCATATTGGAATAGAGTGTTTTGGCAGGTCGATTTCCAAGATTAGCCACAGTCGTTCCGTGGATTAGAGGGCTATATGTGTCGCTCTACGTCCATGCGCTGGTGCAGAATGCGGATTACCTCCACCATCTTCCCTTACATGCGGTAAATAATGTCTATAGATCCAAAGGAATCGTTTGCTGTCTGTCCGGCTTCCGGGGTCCCACCCCACTTTGTCTCCTAAGGTTCCAATCCACGATGCTTTCGGACATGTTTGGTCTTCCACGCAAGCATGGGCATGTTCATAATCCGGGTACGGATTTCCGGTGCGATGTCCAGCAGGTCAGCGTCGATCTCGCCACGATCAAGCACGCCATCGAGAAACGCCCGCTCGTTCGCTGTCAGATCGAATAGAAAAGCGAACCTTTCACGACACAGAGCGACGGTCTCGTCAATCCATGCGACGACTTCTCCCCGGGTGGCGAAATGCTTCCGTGGCAAGCAGATTGCAAGTTTCTGATGAAACTTTCGCGGGCCGCCCTCGATGAGGTCGATGGATACGGTCCGCCAGTCGCGCCGGCCGCTGGCACCTATGGCTAGCATGGCAGCCTTGATCCGGTTCCAGTCGAGCCCGTTGATGGAAAGGATGCGGCGCGCGTCGAACAGGTCCCGTGCTGCATGCCGGTCGACGAGCGCCACAAGTTTGCCAGCGACGATTTCGTGGAGGTCGAGGACGAGAACATCCTTCGCCTGCATGCCGCCCAGGGGGAGTGAGCCCATGCGCGTCATGCCGAACAGTGGCTGGCGCGCCATGTAGTTCACGTCGACCTCCAACGTGGCGTTGCCGCCGAGTGCCGAGGCATAGCGCGCCAGCCATTTGCCACCGGCATGCTCGTCGGGCTTGCGGCGAACGCCGTATCCTTGGGACACGAGAAGGCATTCAAGAGCGGCATCGACGGCCAAACGTTCGGTTTCCATGGCGGTTCGGTCGAGCGCACCGACATAGTTGAGGTCGATATCGACCGAGAGCCGGTCGAGACCTAGGTGGAAGAGGTTGAGTGCAGTTCCACCCTTGAGAGCGAGGCGGTCCGACAGGGTTTGATCTCGCGAGATCTCCTGCAACAAGTCCAGTAGCCGAAGCACCTTCTCCAGTGTGCCGGCCTGGTGGCCGGTGTCATCGGCGAGGCGTTGCAGGGTCTGGGCAGAGGGTGCCGCCATCTTATAGTCCCTCGAAGCGGCGCTCAAGGACGTGGGCAGGGAGAATGACGTTCCACCCCCTGGCTGTCCTTCCTTCGCCCGGCTTGGTGCCAAGAGCATACCTGGGCTGAGCCGGCATCAGTGTGCGGAAACCTTCAAGTGCAACATCCGGGATACCCAGCCGCTTCCGCTCGTGTTCCAGCCAGAAGCCCAGCGCACCGGCGGCGGTGGCTTTGCCGAGCGTGCGCGCGTACCGGGCCAGTGCCGCGGTGTCGACCCGCATCACCAGATCCAGAGAGTTGAAGAGTTCCTCGGCATCACCGGCCAAGTCGCAGCGATTGAACAGGTCCGCGACCGTCCGTTCGATTGTGGTCACCCTGACCTCCTGCCCCAGGCGGTCGACAGCCATGACGCCATCCGGGGGTGCGAAGCCGCGCGGGGGTCTGACGAATCGGCAGGCAAAGCCGGCTGCCTCGAACATCCCGGGTTCTCCCTGCGCGATGACCTGCACGTCATGCCCCTCCGTGTAGGCGTAGCCGTGCAGTTCAAGGGCCGAGTGATAGGCGATCGTACCGCCTTGGCGCAGACGTGAGGCGGCCAGGAAGCGGTCGACCGACCATGTCGCAGCGTCGGCATGTTTGGGCACCGAGGCGAAGACACCACGGGCGATGCGCTGGATGTTGCCGGCCTGGAGATGCTGGGCGAGCATCGCCGTGACGACCCTGTCTTGGGGGCGGCGGCCAACCGCTGCGGCGTATTCAGCGCGGCGGAAGACCGGGTTGGCACTGAAAAAGGGTGCGGAGATGAGCTTGGGCATGGTTGTTCGGGATTTTTCTTCAATAGAGTCGGAGATAACTATAAATATATTATAGCTTCAGTAGTAAATTATAAAGTCTATGTTCTGGCGGGCTCACTTGACTTCGACGGTTTGAAATTATAAGTGATTGATTTTTTGGGATCTTGTAAATTCACTAGGCACAACATAGAGCCCACGCCAGACTTCTCGGAAATCCAATACAACATACAAGGGGATATGAAATCAGTCCGGTTAGGATGACCGGAAACCGTCGAAGTCAAGTGCGTCAAGTTTGGGCAGGTCGATTTCCAAGATTAGCCACAGTCGTTCCGTGGATTAGAGGGCTACATGTGAGAGATCAGCGGGAATTAATGTGGTAACATGAAATCGTTCTTGATTGAATTCGACGAGGCGAAACGTCTCGCGACCCTTAAATCCAGGGAACTGGACATGGCTCGGGCCGGGGAGGTTCTTGAGGGTGCCAATCTGACTTATGAGGACGACCGGAGAGATTATGGCGAGACTCGTTTCATCACCACCGGATTTCTTGACGGCAAGATGGTGGTTCTTGTCTGGACACCGCGAAATGGCGCCTATCGAATCATCAGCATGAGGAAAGCAAATGAGCGGGAAAGAGAAATCCACACCAGAAATCTATGACCCGGACGATGCCCCGGATCTTTCCGAGGGTGATTGGCCGGAGAAATTCTCCAAGGTGCCCGTACGCCATGGACCGCCTTCCATTGAAGAGCTGATGGGCGGGAAAGAGCGTTCCACACCCCGAAAGATTGACCCGGATAACGTTCCGAATCCTTCCAAGGGTGATGGGACGGGAAAAATTACCCGGGTGCTTGTGCGTCGCGGACGGCCCCCTCTTGAGAAGCCGAAAGTGTCGACCACTATCCGTCTCTCTCGAGACGTGATTGACTACTTCAAGGCTGGAGGGAAAGGCTGGCAGACACGAATCGACCAAGCCCTTCGCGAGTGGATCGGGAAGCGTGATGCCGCGTAATTCTTGGACATGAAGAGGTCTAGGGCTTTGGTACTTGAAAATATCTTCTGGGAGGCTTGATGAGAATGATCGAAGTTACACGTTACGATTGTCATGACTCTGGGGTTGAGGTCGCGATTGTCATCTGCGGGAGGGAGTACATCAGGGACATATGCGTGTCAGATGGAAAGACTATGCCGGATCGCGATTATTGGCGTACGCATAAGAGTGAAATTATCAAAATGGCATTGGGGCTTGTTCTGAAACACGAAATTGATGAAAACGATATCCCAGCAATTAAGGCAATTGAGCAGATGCGAAGCACGCTCTAAGTTTCAATTGGTTGCCTACAGGGATATCAGAATGGACCTATGTGTCTTTCGGAAGGACACGAAATTTACCCTCCAGTGTTGCTGAAATTATTTTGTTTGTTGGCCAAATAGGCTTATGTCTATGGGGCTGGTGCGGCGCCGTATTTTCTTATGTCTACCTTTCTTAACGAGTTCAAGCCTATATCCGTTGTCGGGGCGCAGATTCAAGGAATCGGGTTCAGTCCATTGCACTCTTTCGTATTGCTCGCCATGCTCCAGTTTAGTTACTAAATCTGAAACTCGCCGGCCATGTAAAAACAAGCTTGATTCTCCGCATGCAAGTTCTAGGCAAAGCCCTCCTATCCTTTTGGCAGGCATTACTCTTTTACTACAGTTGGCATAGTATGCCGCCCAGTGAGCAGATCTAAATGCTCGACCATAGAGAAGTTCCATAATCTCTCCCACAAACTGCGAACTCCTGTTTATTCCAATAATTGCCGCAATTTTATTCTCGTCACCCACCAGGGTAGTTTGATTTGGTTTTGGGAAAGTGTCTATGCAGCCAAGCACAACAACGCGGCGGGTCCCGCCCCCCACTCTACGTCTCAACTGCTCGCAAATACAATTGATTCGCCCTGCCCCTTCCACACTATTTCATTCACTTATTGAGGACTTCTGCGTAGCCCTGGTCGCGGAGTCAGGCCGGGAGGGAAAAGCCGGATAAGTCGTTCCACACACTTCCGCGAAGAGCCATTCAATACTACTCGTGTGTGCCATCCCGTAGTGGACTAAGAATCGTCGTGCAACAGGCACATTGTGGCTTCAACATGCGGTTCAGGCAGACACAATGCGTAATGCAAATGTCGAAGTCGTATGTGGATGACCTTGCTATTCGATTGCTTGGAGAATCTCGCGCATTTTCGCTTCGTCTTCAGCATCAAGTTTGAATTTCTTTTTAATTTCATCGAGAGATATGCCCTGCGTTGACCACAAGGCAGCTTGTGCACCATTCATGGTGCTGGCATCAGGCGAGGGTTTTTCGTATTTGGATATCCTGCTCATGATTTTTAGTAGATATGCGGGGAGTTCCCTGGGCATGAGCAAATCGTCTCTGGACGGATTATTTTTGCCAAAGTCGACACAGTATGCGAAGAGTGAGACTGGCAATTTCTCGCTTGGCTCCAAGCGAATGAATGGGCGTTCGTCGTCCTCAGGCGCAATGTAGTATCTTCCACCTCTCTCGGAAATCTGCGTTGCCACCATGTTCTGTCCTGAACCACTGTTCAGGAGAAAGATGGGTGCGTCAAACTGGACAGCTAGCCTCTTGGAGGTCGGGGTTTTGTTGACCAAATAGCCTTCTAGGACAGTTCCTGTCGAACCTCCAGTTCCGGTGACTTCTACCAAAGCCACCTCACCAGTCTCCATGACGGGTGTACGTCAGATTTGTTAGATTTTCCTTCATCAGGCCGCCTTTAGGGGTCGCGATTTCGGTTTGAGCCCGGTAGATTGGGCATTTTCGTCTGATAATGAATCCTCTATCAGATCGGTTTCCGGGCGGGCGCGGCGCGC
>JAPONY010000011.1 GCA_026713705.1 Gammaproteobacteria bacterium | reverse complement strand
GCGCGCCGCGCCCGCCCGGAAACCGATCTGATAGAGGATTCATTATCAGACGAAAATGCCCAATCTACCGGGCTCAAACCGAAATCGCGACCCCTAAAGGCGGCCTGATGAAGGAAAATCTAACAAATCTGACGTACACCCTCGGATGCTTCGAGGTCATCGTCTATCATTTTTAATTCTCCTATTATTGCGCAACATTTCTTGGTTGTGTTACATCGAAGGGATCATCGGGTCTGGAAGCTGGCCGTCGTAGCAGTGAGAGCCATAGCAGTATGCGCTCGCCATCCTAGGCAAACCCGCCAGCGTTACCGTGAAGAGCAAGGTTTTAATCTTGGCCATAATCAGTCACCGGTTAATTGATAGTGCGACCTGTCCCGCTGTTGCCTCTGGATTCAACTTGTCTGTGTATGAATATCTATGGGAATCAATTTAAAAGCCACCCCTCACTTGAGCACCTAACCATGCTCCGTACATAAAAACCGGAATAAAGCCAAAGACTGAACCCAGAAAGGGTAAAGCCAGTGCGCCAGAACTCTCCTCAACTTTACCGACCACAGTTAGAAAAAATGCAGTCACTACTATGCCCATCCAAGACAGAATACTTCCAATAGCAAGTAGTCCAACGGAGAACCAAAAATCTGGAATGTAGTCAACAAGTTCGCCACCTAGGGAAATAGGAGCGATTAATTTGAATACGTATAGCAGAGTAAGGCCACCTAGGACGAGTGTATGTAGTGAGGTGAATAAATTGAGAACAGGAGTGAAGGTTAATATGAGTGTAGTTACAACAAGCATGCCTATCAGTTTCAAGAAAACGTCTGGAGCCTGGAACATTGCGACCCAAGGGAGAATCCAAGCGGCATCTTCACTTGCACCCAAAATTATAGGCGCCATGGTGAAAACAAAAATGACCGTCGCCACAACCAGTGCTACAACTTGCAACAGAGGAAAGACAAACATACTTAGACAACCAAAGATGGCAAATTTTTCACTTCTCTCCGTAAGGAGAGCAGCTATACCTACCGGAATGTAAAAAACTGCAAGATATTCAAGTCCGGCCACATAGGTTTCCCAGTAAGTAAGAACTTTTAGTCCTACAAAGATGGAATCCCAGAACATAGGTCTTTATACGAATTGCTAAGAGTGAGTGGCCAAATGTGAATGGTCCATATGAATCAATATGGTTTTATGAAATTCTATTTGCCTTGCGACTATCAACAGAAATAGCAGCATTTTAACTTTCTCCATCACAAGCGTTTTCTTCCAGCATTTGAGCAAAGATTGCTGCCGTGCGCCATGCTATTCAACTTCAAGCCCGCAAGTGCGAAGCACCCGAAAAATCGGCCTCCGCGAAGCGTAGAGCGAAAAAGTTCGCTCAAGAATCATTCCATCAATGTTACGTGTCCGTACCCACAACCGATTATGCTCAGCCAAATCTAGTGCCAACATGTATGCCCCTTCCTGATCATATCCATATTCGCCTATCAACCCCTTTTGCAGTAATTGTTCTTGATTGTTAGCGGAAATTGAGACGACAAGCCATTCGTCAGTAACGGCCTGAATTTCATCCAGCCGGTAGGAAATCGTATGCTTCGACATATCGGACCCTAATTTTTGACGAAAATTTATGCTCGCCTGAAATAAACCCGTGTCTGTGTGGCAGAAAACCCGCACAAATGAGTCTTTGCCTTCCCTATCATCGGTGGCCGCGATAGGCATTCTTTGGCCGTCAATCCAGAATTCAGAGTATCTCCAGTCTCCAAATTCCTCTCTGCTTCCATCCACTATTTCGTAGCCTCTTGGTAAATTGACTTCTTGTTCGTAGAACCATAATGCCATCAATAGCATGGGAACTGCGGCCAAACCGATCAGCCACTTCGTATTACTTTGCCAACTGCTCACCCACCGCTTGATCATTCGTACAGTTTCCGTCGTCATTGAGCCCCCTCACGTTCTGCTTCAAACTCGCCACTGTAACCGCTATGTCGCCAAAATGTACCTTCCACATCGGGAACATTAGGAAGAAGTCTATAAGTATTTATCCTAATCCAAGCGGATGGCAGATCATCACTCGGACCATCGAGGTTATATTCTCGCGTCCCTGCCTCCAAAACGGGCAATAAAGAAAACATGAGATCAGGAATATTGTGTTCCGTGCCGCTGACTTGTTCGGTTACATCGCTAAACTGCACGCGGGTATTTTGGTCGGTTACACCATTGATAGTAATCGTCGCGCGCCCAGACAAATTGCTTACCGCTTCATAATAGACATCATCTCCAATGCGGTACGCCTCGCCAAGTTCGTGGGCGGTCAGATTTCCAGTCCAAGACAAGGGAACATCATTTATCGCGTCCCCGTACAATTCCCAGCCCAGATCCGGGTATGCGGCAGGGTCGGGGAATTGTGTTTGGAAATCATCACCAAGTTCGGCAACCAGTGCGTCATACGCTGAGACAGCAATTTGCGCAGCTAGTTCCGGGCCACCACCGCCACCACATCCACACGTGGCTATGGCCAACACAAAGGCAGTTAGTCTTATCATGTTCATTCCTCCTTTTTATGAATTGAGCTTTGAAATAGAGGGCTTCAATCTGCCATCAATGATGGCAGCGATAGAGGCGGTTACGGTTGCAGGAAGATCAGTCTGCTGATAGGCATCCCAGATGGCTTTTTTCACGTGGGAATCGAATTTCTTTTCACGATAGCCTAGGGAGAGAAGCGCCAAGAATGCAATGATCAGATCTCGTTCCGGTCCTGCATGACTGGCAAGATCAATCAATTGCTCTACAGACTGTGGCACCAATCCAAATTCTGCCAAGTCAGAAATTGTTTCAGGCAATAAGTTGTGCCAAGGCTCATGCCAATCAAGAGAATTAATGGTTGCCACCAGATTCCTAAAGCCGTCCGATCGAGTCATAGTTTCGGGTCTTGAAGGTTCCGGGAGCTCCCGGCAATACATGGGAGAACCATACGAAGGCATGACAGCGGCACTGTCAAGCACAGTGCCAATGCCACCGTAACCTGCTGGAAGCGTGTGGGAAACCGTTCGAAACACGGGGTATCCATCCGCCTTTTGGTCTTCTTCGCGCTCAAGTACAAGGACGTAACTGGTCAGTTCCGTAACCAGCTTGTAACGCTTTGCCATTTGCAGCGTCTCATCCGGGTCGAGCTCAGCCAACCGGCTATAGATCGCCATCCTCGGCAGATCATCGAATCCGTCTTTCGTATCCTCCGGCCTCATCCACACGCTTACTTCCTGGCTCACCGTTTGCCCGTCCTCAAATTCCATCGCCAGTTTCACCGTCCCTGAGGGAGGGTTTTCAAACCAGCCCCACACGTGAAGCGTGTCACCAAGGTACGTGTTTTCGATCTTCGAGGGATACTGGCGTATCAGGCCTTCCGGCCATTCGATCTTGATCGACTTGAAGTCCGGTTGATTGATTCGCTGGAAATGCCGAACAATGCGGCTGGCCATGTTTTCCCGGGGAGATACCAGTTCACAAGCTCCAGAAGTTTCTCCCGCGAGGTCGCGAACGAAAGATTCAGATACGGCGCTTCCTACGCCGACAGCAAAAATCCTATGTCCGGATCTTTGAGCCTCCTTGACGACCTTGGCTTCCGTATCCCAGACTTCCCCATCCGTAATCAGCAGGATGTCCGCTGGAAACCCCTTGACCTTGGGAAACCCATAAGCCATCCTCAGTGCTTTTGAGATTTCCGTGCCTCCCCGGTTCGCGTCTAGTTTCTTGACGAACTGTATCGCCCTGCTGATATTCCATCGGCTAGCGGCAACAGGTTTTTTGAAAAGAGAATCGGGAGCAGACCCGAATGCGATCAGATTGAAAAAGTCGTGCTGCTCAAGCGACATCAGGATATGGTGCAGTGCTTCTTTCGCTTGGGCAATCGAATCTCCGGCCATGGAGCCAGAGCAATCGACAACTAGAACCACGCAACGTCGCGAACCGATTATTCTTACCGCCGGGTTGAATGAAATGAGTGCGGCATGATTCTCCTGTGTCATACCTGAAGGAATTTTGTCCCCGGCCTCATGCGCCTCTTCCCCTATCAGATCACGTGCCCAAATCCCGCAGGGGATGAAACCGGAAGGTTTCGTCAGTACCAAGATCACATCCCGGTCCATCACGGCACGACCTTTGGGCAAAGAAAGTTTCCTGGCTTCATCATCACGGGAAATTTCCTTCACCTCATGCGACGGGCAATCGAACTCGGCTCGGGCAAGCGGGCCTTCGATCTGGAAATTAACAGAAAACTCGCAGCCTGCCGACAGGGTATGCCTAGGGGCCAAATGAGGCTCCAACCCAGGGTCTCCGTACCAAGGGGCGAACGTCGTCGGGATGTGAACCCTGAGGTCGTTCCCCTGCCATCGGTGCAGCTGCGCGTATCGGAACCGGACGACCGCTTGCTCACCCGGCAGGACATTCCCGGCGTTCACCGCGTACAAGCCCGGCCCCAACTGTTCCAGCAGGATTGCCGAGTCTCCGCCTTCAATCGCGTCCTCGTACTGATCCTGCGCCTCGGATTTTTCGTACACTTCGGCTTTCAGGGTCTCCCCGTTCAGTTCGAGAGACAAATCCATCAACACGGCATCCCTTAGCAGAGGAAAGGTGTACACGGCCTCGATGTTTTCATCCCCTGGGTTCGCATAGACCTGCTCGACGGAAACATGCGACAGCAGTCCCCAAAGGCGCACCTTGATGTCTACCGACTCCAGAACGGTCACATTCTCATCGTCATTGGAAAAATGCTCCTGTGTGCCCGCGTGAACAGCATGCATCATGGTTCCATCTCCTTTTTCTGAATAAATTTTTCGTAATGGTCAGCCACCGCTGAAGCAAACTCCCTGACTTGCTCCGGAGTCATGTTCAGCCGCGTAGGATTCAGAGTGATTTCTATCCCCTCGTCGATAACCACGTGGCTCCACACTTCCACCGTGCCTTTTCTCTGAGGCTCCGGGGGAGAGATCAGGATTTTCAACTTTTCGGGATCAATCAGTTCCCGGATGCGCTCCAGGGAAAGTCCGGCTTTCTTCCATTTCTTGATCTCTTGGAGTTTTGCAAGGTGGTGCGGAGCGTAGTGAGCCCCTCGCCCCAATCCCTCGGGGCGGTCCAATAATCCAATCTGGATGTAATAGCGCACGGTTCGCCTCGGAAGCGCAACGGCACGGGCTAGCTCATCCAGCGTGAACAAGTGGTTTTCTGTGTCCATGCCGATTATAATGCCATAAGTAGTGTAAAGTGTAAAGTGTGGAGCAGTGGCATTATAAAAGGCCGATGCGAGAGCGAAGACAGGGCTCCAATAAGGAAGATCTGCTGACAAATTCACCTAAGGATCCTCTCTATCTTTTTCCGTTGCACTACAAGACAAGTCCTGTCATCAAACGCACAAAAAATGATGGTCACGATACTGGTAAAATAAGGGGTTGCGCCCCATAATCCTATCCCATGAGTAAAAACTCCACCCCCTCGGCCGACCTGGACAACACTCTCGAAGAACTGATCGCGCATGGACGCGAGCAGGGACACCTGACGCTGGATGAAATCCACAAGCAGCTATCCGACGAGCACGACGACGAAACGATCTCCCTGATGGTCGAGAGCCTGTCCGACATGGGGATCGAGATTCTAGAGCAGGACCCTGATGAGGAAAACGACCTCTTGGGCGAAAGCGAGGAAATCGAAGCGAAGGATCTGGACTCGCCTGAAAACACAACCCCGGCCCCGGACGATTCGCACACTTCGGACCCCATCCGCATGTACATGCGCGCGATGGGCGCGGTCAGCCTACTGAGCCGGGCCGAAGAGATCGAGATCGCCAAGCGCATTGAGCTCAGTGAGTGCAACGCCGCCTTTGCCATGGCGCAATGTCCGCTCGTGATCGAGAGGATGCTGGAGAAATACGAAGAGCTCAAGCAGAAAAAAATCAAGATTGCCGACCTTGTGCTCAGCTTCGAAGACCCGCGCCTCCAGCCGGAGAAAGTGGAAATCAACAAGGACAGTAAAAAGGACCGCTCGCCCACCAAGCGCCAGGTGCAGACCCGCTTTCGCGAACTGGCCAACCGCCACAAGCGGGCCATGAACAGCAACGTCCGGCGCAACCCGAACGCCTACCAGCGTCGTCGCAACGAGGTGGCCGATTACTTCGTCCTATTCTGTCTGCCGCCCACCATCGTCTCCGAATTGCGCGAAATCGTGCAGCAGATGGGCGCGGCTACCAAACAAGAAGAAACCAACATCCGGGAACTCTGCCTTGCTGCCGGCATGCCCCTCGAGGACTTCGAAAAAGACTTCCTGAAAAACGCCTCCAGGCCGGCCTGGATCGGCAATTGCCTGCGCCGGCAGATTTCGTATAAGGAGAATCTGCGCAAAGTGCGCAAGCAGATCGAGACTCATCAGAAAAAACTGGCCGCGCTGGAAGACGCGAACCGCCTGAAACTACCCGTCATCAAGTCCATCGTCCATGACCTGCGCATGGCCGATTTGCAGGCGCAAAAGGCCAAGGATGAAATGGTTGAGGCCAATCTCCGGCTGGTCATCTCGATCGCCAAGAAATACACCAACCGCGGCCTGCATTTCCTGGACCTGATCGAGGAAGGCAACATCGGGCTGATGAAAGCGGTCGACAAGTTCGAATACCGGCGCGGCTTCAAGTTTTCCACCTATGCAACCTGGTGGATTCGCCAAGCGATCACCCGCTCCATCGCGGATCAGGCGCGCACGATCCGGGTGCCGGTCCACATGACGGAAACCATCAACAAGGTCAACCGGATCTCCCGGCAGATCATGCAGGAACAAGGGCGGGAACCGACGGCCGCGGAGTTGGCCGAGCGGATGGACCTGGCCGAGAACAAGGTTCGCCGCGTGCAAAGCATCGCCCGCGACCCGATCTCCATCGAAACCCCTGTCGGCGACGACGACGACCTGCACATCGGGGATCGTCTGGAAGACACTTCGCAGGAACTTCCGGAAGACGCCACCACCCGGGCGGCAGTGGCCAAGGCGATCCGCGAAGCACTCGGCACGCTGTCGCCCCGCGAATCGAAAGTGCTGCGCATGCGCTTCGGCATCGACCTGAACCAGGATCACACCTTGGAAGAGGTCGGCAAGCAGTTCGAGGTGACGCGCGAGCGAATACGGCAGATCGAGTCCAAGGCCCTGCGCAAACTGCGCCATCCCAGCCGTTCCGAGTTGCTTCGCAGTTTCCTCGACCGGGAATGACCGGGGCCCGGATTCCGACGCCATTGTGGGCCTGTAGCTCAGTTGGTTAGAGCAGGGGACTCATAATCCTTTGGTCGCAGGTTCGAATCCTGCCGGGCCCACCACCCCAGCAATTGGCCGCGGCCAACAGGATCAACGATTAAAAAACTCCTAATAACAATGCTATAGTATTGTTATGCGAGATTTAAAAGTTGCACTGGTCATGTTAATCGCGATGGCATTCGGCGTGAATGCCTACGCGACCGCCTTTGCGTCTTCGTGCGACTGCCTCGATTCGGTGCCAACCCAAGTCGTGAAAGCGGACATGCAATGCCACGATGTGGATGGACCCGATTCGGCATCGGACGCGGAAACCTCTCATCAAGACAGCATGCCCGGCTGCGACACTTGCGCATCTGGCCACTGTGAGGTTTCCTCACAAGTGCCGTTATTCAACAATCCTGGAACAAACCTGATCCCCGAAGACGGGCGGCACGGTCTCTCTGCCAAAGTGCCAAAGCCCCCTCTTTCCTCCGGCATAGACAACCCTCCCAAACACACCTCCTGATCCAGACACCGCACGGTGTCTCAAAAGGTCGGTACGCCATGCGCGTGCCAAGCAAAAACCGATCAGGAGGTCATCATGGAGACAAAACGCCTTTGGGCCATCGCAGGGCTGACCGCCGCCCTGGGAGCCACACCAGCCAATGCTGAAACGCTGGAAAGCTACACCCAGCGATTGGCCGAACATCCCCAGGTCGCGAAGATCCTGGAACAGAGTACCCGTTTCAAGGAATTATCCGACGGTGAGATGGGCCTGCCGGACCCGCAAATCATTTTTGGCGCGGAAAACGTCCCAATCAATAACCCGGCATTCGACCGGTTCTTGCCCACTTCGAAAGTCCTGGGAATCCAGCAGCAAATCCCCAGCTACTCCCTGCGCAAAGCTCGATCCGACAAACAGGGAAGGCTTGCCAAACGCCAAAGTCTGGTGGCCGACTATACGCGCAAGCGGCTGGAATCCATCCTCATTGCCCAGTTGACCGAGCTGGACAAGGTAAAAACCCTGGAGGGGCTGGCCAGAGAACAGCTGGAGCTTTACCGCTCAATGGAAGAGGACATGCAGGGCCAGCTGGAGGCAGGCAGTCCCGTCTACGGGAGATTCTCAGAAATCGATGTCGACCGCGCCGGGGTGGAACAGCACCTGAACGACCTGAAAGCCGAACACGTGGCCATCGAGGAAGAACTCGTCCGTTTGGTCGGCGAGGTACCGTCCATTCCCCTGCCCTCGGTGCCGGAAGTCACATGGAACCGTGATGGGACGGTGCTCTATCCGGTGCGCATTGCGGCAGAAGACGTGCAAGTGGCGACCAAGGACGTGGACGTGGCGGATGCCGCCTTCGGCCCCACCTATGGAGTGCAGGCGATTTACAAGCAGCGCGAATCCGGTAGAGGGTTTTCCGGGGACGACTGGCTCAGCGTGCAGGCGACCGTCTCCATCCCTTTGTGGGCCACCTCCAATCAAAAGCCGAAATTGCGGGCGGCGCAGGCCGAGCGGCGCAGCGCCAAATACGCTTATGAGGACGTCCGGCGCGAATGGGTAGGACGCATGGCCACCCTCAGGGCCGAGCGCGACGTCGCTCTGGACAACATCGCGCTGCTTCAGGAGAAGGCATCCGCCCTTCAGGAAAAGACGGAGGCGGCAGAACGTGATTACGAATCCGGCAATACCTCGCTGGAGTCCGTGCTCGAGACGCAGATTGATGCGTTGACCATTGCCGCACAACTGGCGGAGCAGAAAAGCCGGCACATCCGGCTGTCCGCCCAGTTCAACAGCCACATTGTGGAGAGACGACATGAAAGCGACTAATGTTTTGTGGGCCATGCTGGTTCTCGCCATGAATCCGGCATGGGCCGAAAGTGGGCAATCCAGCGGCATGGAGCCGGAACCCTCTGCCGCGAAGGCCACCGTGGTCATCCCCCCGGAAACGATCCAGAGTATCGGGGTGCGCACGGAAAATGCGGCCCTGGCCAGTTTCGGCACCAACATCAGGAGCTACGGCCTGGTCACGGAAAACGTGAGAAACGCCTATGCAATCTCAAGCCGTGTTGCAGGATGGATAGAAGGCCTGAAAATCACTGCGGTGGGAGATGAAGTCGGGAAAGGCGACCTGCTTTTCACGCTGTACAGCCCGGACCTGATTTCCGCTCAGCAGGACTATCTCGCCGCCATCGCTGCTGGCAATAAAAGACGGATCAACTCCAGCGAAAAACGCCTGCAATCACTGGGCGTAGGCAATAAAGCGCGGGAGCAGATCGCGGCCGAACGCCGGAAACTGGAGCAACTGCCGTTCTACGCAGAGACATCTGGCACCGTAAGCCACTTGATGGTGAACAAGGGAAGCTATGTCACCCCCGGAATGCAGATCGCCAGTATCCAGGACTACCGCTCCGTCTGGATCGAGGTCAGCGTAGCGGAGAAGGACCTCCAGTTCCTGGAAAAGGGCGGCAAAGCCACCGTGACCT
The DNA here is from genome assembly GCA_026713705.1 of Gammaproteobacteria bacterium. GTDB lineage: Bacteria > Pseudomonadota > Gammaproteobacteria > Poriferisulfidales > Poriferisulfidaceae > Poriferisulfidus. The sequence continues at coordinate 3,860 of JAPONY010000011.1, read as the reverse complement.
TTCCGAATCTGGGTAATGTCGAACGCATTGCGCGAATTGACTACATCTACCCGACCATCGACTTGGACAGTCGCACCGGGCAAGTGCGCCTGGTTCTGGATAACCGTGAGGGCACTCTCAAGCCTGGCGCCTACACCGACGTATTGTTCGAGACCAACGTCGAGAAGCGCCTGAGTGTCCCGTCTGAGGCCATCCTCAAAAGTTCGGAGGGAGACTTCGTCATCGTCGCATTGGGGGAGGGAAGGTTCCGACCGCAAAAAATCCACACGGGGATTCACGACAAAGGACGAACGGAAGTCGTGCACGGGTTGAGAGAAGGAGAGAAAATCGTGGTCAGCAGTCAATTTCTGATTGATTCCGAAAGCGCCCTCCGGGAATCCTTCCGAAAGATGCAAAAAGTGCCCACGGGAGGCGGCCATGCGCATCACTGATGCCCATCTAAGCGACGACCCGACCCGGTCGGGGACCGCCAAGGTCATCGGCTGGTCGTCGAACAACCCGTTGCTGGTCATGATGGCAGTCGCAGCCCTGCTGGTGGCAGGTTGGATTTCGCTGAAAAACATGCCGCTCGATGCCATTCCGGACCTGTCGGACACGCAGGTCATCATCCGGACGGATTTCCCCGGCCAATCGCCGCAAATCGTTGAAGACCTGGTGACCTACCCCCTGTCCACCACCATGCTCGGCCTGCCCAAGACCAAGGACGTGCGCGGTTTTTCCATGTTCGGAACCTCCTTTGTCTACATCATTTTCGAGGACGATGTGGATCAGTATTGGGCCCGCAGCCGGGTCATCGAGGCACTTTCAAAAATTCAGGGAGACCTGCCTCAAAACGCCACCTCGCAGATCGGACCGGATGCCACCGGCATGGGCTGGGTTTACCAGTACGCCCTGGTGGACAAGACCGGAAAATACGACCTGGCCTACCTCCGTTCCCTGCAGGACTGGTTCCTGAAGCTCGAATTGGCCACGGTCGGCGGCGTGTCCGAGGTGGCCTCGGTCGGCGGATTCGTCAAGGAATACCAAGTGTTGATCGACCCCAACCGCCTGCGCGCCTATGACGTCCCGCTGCTTCGCATCGTGGACGCCGTCGGTGCTGCCAGCAAGGAAGTGGGAGGGCGCGTCATTGAGCAAGGCGAAACGGAACTGATGATCCGCTCCAAGGGCTACATCACCGACCTGGAAGAATTGAAAAAGGTCGTGGTCTACGCCAAGAATGGCACGCCGGTGGCCCTGTCCGACGTGACGCACATCATCGAAGGACCGGAATTGCGCCGTGGCGTGGTGGAACTTGATGGCGAGGGTGAAGTCGTCGGGGGCGTGATTGTCATGCGCTCGGGAGAGAACGCCTTGTCCGTCATCGAGGAAGTCAAGGAAAAACTGGAAGAACTGAAGCTCGGCCTGCCCCAAGGGGTGGAGATCCAGGCCGTCTACGACCGCGCCCCACTGATCGAAGGGGCGATCGATTACCTGACCGCGAAACTGATCGAGGAGGGAATCGCCGTCGCGCTGATCTGCTTGGTCTTCCTGCTTCATGTCCGATCCGCGTTCGTGGCCATCGTCACGTTGCCGCTTGGCATACTGGCGGCTTTTATCGTGATGTCGGCTCAGGGAATCACCGCCAACATCATGTCCTTGGGAGGCATCGCGATTGCCGTCGGCGCCATGGTCGATGCCTCCGTCGTGATGGTTGAAAACGCGCACCGAAAACTCTCCCAGATGGCCAAAGATGCAGGTGCGGAAGAAAAACGCGCGGCCATCCTGCTGGCGGCCAAGGAAGTGGGACCGGGGTTGTTCTTCTCGCTGCTGATCATCACGGTGTCGTTCCTGCCAGTCTTCGCCCTGACCGGGCAATCTTTCCGCCTATTCTCACCCCTGGCGTTCACCAAGACCTACGCCATGGCGTTTGCGGCCATCCTTTCGATCACGCTCGTTCCCGTATTGATGCAGTGGTTGATCCGCGGCAGGATCCGGCGCGAAGAAAGCAATCCGATCAACCGCGGGCTTGTTGGACTCTACACACCCCTGCTTACCGCCGCACTGCACCGCAAGTGGGTGACGGTGACCATCATTGGGTTGCTGTTGGCGAGCATGGCTGTGCCCCTTTCCCGTATCGGTTCGGAGTTCATGCCGGCCCTTTATGAGGGAGAGCTGCTTTACATGCCAACCACCCTGCCCGGAGTATCGATCACCAAGGCCAAGGAAATCCTGGCCCAGACCAACCGCCTGATCAAGACGGTCCCCGAAGTGGAAACGGTATTCGGCAAGGTCGGGCGTGCAGACACCGCGACTGATCCGGCCCCGATTTCGATGATTGAAAGCTGGATACGGCTCAAGCCCAAGGACGAATGGCGCGATGGACTCACCGTCGAGGGACTCATTGAAGACTTGGACGAACGGGTGAGGCTCCCCGGCCTGGTCAATAGTTGGGGTTATCCGATAAAAATCCGTACGGACATGATTTCCACCGGCATCCGCACCCCGGTGGGAATCAAGATATCCGGAGCGGACCTGAATGAGATCAGCCGGATTGCTCTGGATGTGGAAGCGGCCATCAAAGACGTCGAAGGGACGCGCTCCGCCTTCGCCGACCGGGTGGTCGGCGGGAAATATCTGGAAATTACTCCCGATCGGAATGAACTGGCACGGCAGAACATCGATCTGGGCATGTTCCAGCGCATCATCCAGACGGCACTGGGCGGAATGAAGATTTCCGAATCGGTTCAGGGACGCGAACGCTACAACATCATGCTTCGCTATGAGCGGCCCTTTCGCGAATACCCGGAAGACCTGTCCGACATTCTGGTGCCCACGCCGCAAGGACAGCACATTCCCCTAGGTGAATTGGCCGAGATTGAATTTGTCGAAGGCCCGCCGATGATTAAATCCGAAAACGCACGACTCACCGGTTGGGTGTTCGTGGACATTGCGGACCGGGACATCGGATCCTACGTGGATGCGGCCCAGAACAGGGTGGCGGAAAAAGTAAAACTGCCTACGGGCTATGCGATCGAGTGGTCCGGGCAGTTCGAGCAACTGCTGGAGGCGAAAGCGCGGATGCAGGTCGCCGTCCCATCGGCCATCCTTATCATTTTCGTGCTGCTTATGCTGCATTTTGGCAGGCTGGACCGCACGCTCATGGTGATGCTGTCCTTGCCATTCGGCCTGATTGGGGGGGTCTGGGCGCTTGATCTGGCAGGCTACCATTTTTCCGTTGCGGTGGGAGTCGGCTTTATCGCACTCGGGGGGATCGTCGCCGAAATCGCGGTGGTCATGCTGCTTTACATCGACCAGCAGGTACGCCAGCGCGCACCTGCGAGCCGCAAAGAGCTTCTTGAAGCCATCATGCAGGGTGCAGTGCTGCGCGTGCGCCCCATATTGATGACCGCGCTGATCATTATCGCGGGCCTGATCCCGATCTTCCTCACCGAAGGCCTGGGATCGGACGTGATGCGACGCATTGCCCTGCCCATGGTTGGCGGCATGTCCTCAACACTGGTCCTGAGCCTCATCGCGATCCCGGTGGTTTACTGCCTGTGGGAGGGTCGCCATTTCAAGCAGCAAGAGGAAGAACCCCGCGGATAAGAACTCGTTTGTGGCACTTCGTTGCGGAAAGGCAGGTTTTTCCTGAATTCGGCACAAGTCTATGCAGATGCTCGAGCGTTATACGCACCTGCCTTAGTGGTGCAGTTAGATCAAGTCATTGGCTGAATTGTAGCCTAGTGTCGTGTCACGCATAAAATGTCGGATAGAGGCGTTTCAGTTTGATGCGGGCATCCTGGGTCGTGAACTGCCAGTCCACTGTCGCCTTCATCCGATCCCGGTGCGCCTGCCATGCGGCCACCTCCCGCGACAAGGTC
>JAPONY010000010.1 GCA_026713705.1 Gammaproteobacteria bacterium | reverse complement strand
GCGCCGCGCCCGCCCGGCAACCGATCTGATAGAGGATTCATTATCAGACGAAAATGCCCAATCTACCGGGCTCAAACCGAAATCGCGACCCCTAAAGGCGGCCTGATGAAGGAAAATCTAACAAATCTGACGTACACCCCTTATCGGCCCCAAACGGTGAGAAGAGGCGGCCGAAAGCCCGAGATGGGCGTGAGAACCGAGGCATTCGAGGATGAAAATGGATGGTATGTTCGAAAGTTCTAATGTTAGAATGAGTCGGCCATGGCTGATCAGATGCCTGCCCCCGAGTCCCTGCATGCGCTTGACGACGATATCGAGCGCGCCTGCCATGCGGTCAAGGGGCTTTCGCACCCGATTCGCCTCAAGGTCCTTTGCGTGCTGGGTGACCGCGAAATGCCGGTCAACGACTTGGCGGCCGCCTGCGAGACCTCGCAAAGCAATATTTCGCAACATCTGAGCATCCTCCGGCAATGCGGCATCCTGGCCACCCGCAAGGAAGCCAACTTCGTACACTACCGAATCAACGACCCGCGCATGATCCAGTTGATGAACCTGATGCGTGACATGTTCTGCTCACAACCGCACTGAATATTTCCCTGATGCAAGAATACCTAGATTTTGCGATGCGGCATCCGTTCCTGATGGGGGCGGTATCGGCACTGGTGGCCATGATCCTGTTCACCGAAGCGCGCCGACTGACACGTCAATACAAGGAAGTCTCGGCCGCACAGGCGGTGCAGTTGATGAACCGGGAAGCGGCCTGGGTGCTGGACGTGCGGGAGGATAAGGAAGTCCAAGACGGCATGATCCCGAATGCCCGGCGGATTGCGCTCAGCGAATTGCCTAATCGCATGGGAGAACTGCAGGGACAGAAGGGACCCGTGATCACTTATTGCCGGACCGGCGTTCAGGCGCACCGTGCCTGCCGGATCCTGGCGCGCGAGGGGATGGCCCCTGTATACAACCTCAAAGGCGGGATCAGCGCCTGGCAGGAAGCCGGAATGCCCCTGGAAGCGAACCAATGAACACGCCCGAAGTGGTGGTCTACACCGGCGCCGCCTGCCCGTACTGCGATCGCGCCAAAATGCTGCTGGAACGCAAGGGGGTGCCCTATCAGGAAATCCGCGTGGATCGGAGCCCCGAGGATCTCACGACCATGCTGGAGCGGAGTGGGGGGCGCAGGTCCGTGCCGCAGATCTTCATCGGGGGCTACCATGTTGGCGGCTTCGATGACATGTCCGCACTCAATCTGGAGGGCAAACTGGACCCCCTGCTGGCGGGAGAGCCCCTGTGACTAAAAAACCCGCCGACCCTTCCACCAAAAGCACGGTTAGGCGTCGCATGCAGTTTGTCGAACACAGCGGGAATACGACTTTCGCGATCGAACATATCTCTCTGCGTCATGCGGACTTCAAGACGGAACGGGAACCGGACAGCCCTGCCGAAGGGCAGTTCGAAACCAAGGCCCGGATCAGCAACGAAACAGTCTCGCTGGAAAATGACCGTCATTCGGTCTCGCTGACCGTCAGCGTCACCCGACTGGAGGACGAAGCGGAGGTGTTCAGCTGCGAGGTCTGCTATGCCGGCGTGTTTCTTATCCAGGGCCTGTCCGAAGAGAAGAGCCACGAATTGTTGATGACGCGATGTCTGGACATGCTCTATCCGTACATCAGTTCGACCGTCGCGCAACTGGCAAGCCAAGCGGGCTTCCAGGGTTTGCAGCTCGTGCCCATAAGTTTCGGGGCTCTGTATCGGAGCGAACAACGCGAAAAACAGCAATGGGAAAACATACAAGATAAGGTGGTTCGCCACTGACATCCACGGCATGAAAATCTCGATTTTGGGGCAGGGCGCATGGGGCACAGCGCTTGCCCTTCATGTGTCTCGGGCGCATACGGTGCGCTGGTGGGGTCGTAACCCGGACCGATGCCAGACGCTGGCGCGCTCCCGCCGAAACGATCCCGGCTTGCCGGGTTTCGACATTCCGGATTCGATCCAGATTACGGAGGACATCCAGGCCTGTGTTGACGGTTGCGACTGGGTGGTCATGGCCGTGCCAGTCGCAGCGATGGGTGAAGTCGCTGCGCTACTGAAAGCGACACCCCACTCCGGATTGATCTGGACGTGCAAGGGAATGGATCCGGACAACGGCCGTCTGCCCGGTGAAATTCTGGACGATGTTCTGGGTCGGAGCGTACAACGTGCCGTTCTTTCCGGACCCTCTTTCGCAGACGACCTTGCAGAGGGCTTACCTGCGGCCGTGGTGGTGGCAGCGGATGACGCCGGGGTCGCCGAAGCGGCGGCAACGGTGTTTCATCATGAAGCATTTCGCATCTACGTGGGAACTGATCCGGTTGGCGTTCAACTCGGCGGCGCGGTGAAAAACGTTCTGGCAATCGCCGTCGGCATTGCGCATGGGCTTCGGCTCGGCGACAGTGCCCGCGCCGCATTGATCACGCGCGGCGTCAATGAACTGATGAGGCTGGGGAAAGCGCTGGGAGCAAACCCGGCAACCCTGTTCGGCTTGTCCGGTTTAGGAGATATCGTGCTGACCTGTTCCAGCGCCCATTCGCGCAATTTCCGCCTAGGGCAACTGATCGGCGAAGGCCAATCCGCCGAGCAGGCCGGCACTGCGATCGGTCAGGTCACCGAAGGACGTCATACCGCGCTTGCATTGTCCCGTCTAAGCCAGAACCATGGGCTGGAACTGCCCATCTGCCAGCAAGTGCAACAAGTGCTGACCGGGACTATCCGCCCGATCCAAGCAGTCGAAGCATTGTTGACGCGTCCATCGACGTCCGAGGCGCTGCATGCCTGAGACAAACTCTCTCTCGATCGATTTTTGCGGCCTGTCCCTGCAAACCCCGCTGGTTCTGCTTTCGGGTTGCGTCGGTTTCGGAGACGAATACACCCGAGTCGATGGGTTCTCTCACGACGAGGTGGGAGCAATCTGCCTCAAGGGAACCACCCTCGAACCCCGCCTCGGCAACCCGCCCCACCGTCTGGCCGAGACTCCGGACGGCCTGTTGAATTCAATCGGCCTGCAAAACCCTGGAGTGGACGCGGTTATCCGCGATGTATTGCCAAGCCTGGACTTTTCCGCCACCCGCTTCTTCGCCAATGTGTCCGGGGCAACCGTCGAGGAATACACCGAGGTGACACGCCGCTTCGACGATTCGCCGATTGACGGCGTCGAAGTCAATATTTCCTGTCCCAACGTCAAAGCGGGCGGAATGGAGTTCGGCAACGATCCAAAAATGTCGGCGGCTGTGGTCTCCGCCTGCCGAAAAGTCACATCCAAGCCGCTCATCATCAAGATGTCACCCAACCAGACCGACATCCGAGCCAACGTCCGCGCCTGTCTGGAAGCAGGTGCCGATGCGTTTGCAGTAATCAATACGGTCTCCGGCATGGCCATCGATGCCGAATCCCGCTCCGCGGTACTAGGCGCAAAACGGGGCGGCCTGTCCGGCCCCGCCATTAAGCCCATTGCCCTGCTGAAAGTCCACGAGGTCTACCAAGAAACCGCTGCACATGGCACCCCGATCATTGGCCAGGGCGGGGTGGTTTCGGCAACGGATGCGCTGGAGTTTCTGATCGCGGGTGCTTCCGCGGTGGGGGTTGGCACCGGGCTGTTCCACGACCCGTTGGCGTGTCGCGCAATCAACCAGGGCATCCACGACTACCTGCTCCGCCACGACCTCGATTCGGTCGCAGAACTGACCGGCACCCTGGATTCTTGCGACGCTCAGTCCTCCGAGTAGCCGAGCCGTTCCAACAAGCCTTGTAAAGAGTCTTCGCTGCTGTAATGCAGCACGAGGCTCCCTCCCTTTCTACCAGAGCGAAGGCTAACCGGACAGCCCAGATGATCGGACAGCCGCTGCTGTAGGCGCGTCAGGTCCGGGTCCGGGTCCGGAGGACTGGAAGGCTTGGTTTTTTTCGTCCGGCGTTCCGTTTCCCGCACCGACAGATCTTCATCCAGAATGGCTTGTGCCAGTTTCTTTTGGCGGTTGGCCGGCAAGGGCACTAAAACCCGGGCGTGCCCCATACTGATCTTGCCGTCTCGGACCAATTGCTGAACCTCCGGACAAAGTTCCAGCAAACGAATCAGATTGGTGACGGTGGCACGCGCCCGACCGACCCGTTCGGCGACCTGCTCATGAGTCTGGTTCAGGCGATCGGCCAACCCGCGCAATGCCTGGGCCTCGTCGATGGGGTTGAGGTCTTCCCGCTGGATGTTCTCGATCAGGGTCACCGTCGCAGCTTCATCGTCGGACAAGTCGCGGACCATCGCAGGCAGGGATTCGAGTCCAGCGGCGCGCGCGGCGCGTACTCGCCGCTCCCCTGCGATCAATTCGTACTGCCCCCCGGCTTGACGCACCAGAATCGGCTGGATCGCACCCTGCTCCTTCAACGAAGCGGCTAGGGTTTCGATCGCCTGATCGTCAAACTGAGTTCGCGGTTGATACGGGCTCGGGCGCAGTTTATCCAGCGGAATATCCTGAAGTCCGGAATCGTCGGACTCGGCAACCGGCTTGGGCCGGGCGCTCAAAAGGGCGTCGACTCCTGCACCCAGCCGGCGTTTTTGGGTGGGACTCATGTGGCAGCACCAAGTTCGGAACTCTCGCGACGCAGGATCTCGCCCGCCAGCATCAGGTACGCGACAGCCCCCCGGCTTGATGGGTCGTAGGACGAGACCGGGCGACCGTGGCTGGGTGCTTCTGCTAGCGTGACGTTGCGCGGGATCATGGTGCGATAGACCTGTTCGCCAAAATGCTCCAAAAGCGCCTCAGAAACTTCGTGCGATAGTTTGTTGCGCGAGTCGTACATGGTACGCAGGATTCCCGCAATGGCAAGTTTTCGATTGGCCTGCTGGGAAATCCGGGCAAGAGTGTCGAGCAGGGCACTCAATCCTTCCAGTGCGTAGAACTCGCACTGCGTCGGCACGATTACCCGGTCGGCGGCCACCAACGCATTGATCGTGAGGATGTTAAGCGACGGAGGACAGTCGATGAGGATGTAATCATCCGTGCTGCCCGCCAGCGCCTCCCTCAATCGGTATTCACGATTGTCTTCCATGACGAGGCGCACTTCGGCTTCGGTCAGGTCGGGGTCTGCCGGCAACACGTCAAATCCACTATCGGGGGCAGGCACGCGCACCTCGGAGACGGGCGTGCCGCCCAGCAGCACATCCGTGCAACTTTGCGCCAAATCATTCTTGTTTAGGCCGCAACCAGTCGTGGCATTGCCCTGCGGATCCACGTCGACCAGCAAAACTTTCTTTCCGGCGGCGGTCAGCGAGGCGGCCAGATTGATAGCAGTCGTGGTTTTTCCGACCCCGCCTTTCTGGTTGCAGACAGCGAAGACCTTGGTCATGGGATTCCCATATCCGCGTCAGGGGCACGAAGCACTACTACCGTCCGGACCGGCGAACGGTTGGCCGGCCCTTTCAGGCTCTTGACCGCGGCATCCCACCCATGCGGAAGTTCGCGCAATTCCTGATCGACCTCCGAACCTTTCGGCAGCAAATAAACTCCCCCTGCAGCAACCAGATGCGCGCTGGATCGGACAAGTTCCGCCAGCGAACTCACGGCTCGGGCCATGATGCATTCGAACGGACCTCCCCGGTAGTGTTTCGCTTCGTCCGTGACAACTTCGATATTGGATAGGTTCAGTTCCATTTTCGCTTGCCGGACAAAGCGAGTCTTCTTGCGGTTGCGATCAAGCAGCGTGAATCGGCGATCCGGGTGAGCCACGGCCAACGGCAGACCCGGCAACCCGGCACCGGTACCGAGGTCCAGAATCCGGCGCGCCCCGGGTGGAAGAAAGCTCGACAGTGAGAGAGAATCCAGGATATGCCGCGGTACGATTTCCGGCAGGGTTCGGGGGCCCACCAGATTGTAGGCCTGGTTCCACTGCGCGACAAGTCTGCAGTAGGCCGACAAGACCTTGATCTGGGCAGAAGAAATGTCCAGGTCGGGGATCTCCCGAATCCCCGTTTTCAGCTGGCGCTCCAGTATGCTTTCCACCGGCAAGCCGGGCGCAGCGGAAGCTCTGCGGGGACGGCGCACTGGGGGATGGGATTCCCGGGCATGGAAAGGAAGAGCCCGGCCTCCCCTCATGTCAGACGCCCTGTTGCCGGATGCCGTCAGCCTTCAAATGAACCTTCAGGATCGCGACGGCGGCAGGCGTCACTCCGGGAATGCGGGCGGCCTGCCCCAGTGTTGCAGGCCGACAATGGCTCAGTTTTTCTCGCGCTTCATGAGACAGGGCGGTGATCGACTGGTAATTGATTCCCTCCGGCAAGCGGCGGGTTTCATCTTGTTTCAGACGTTCGATTTCGTGCTGGTGGCGACGGATGTAACCTTCGTAGCGAAGTTCGATTTCCGCTTGACGGCCAATATCGGGGCTGGCCGGTTCGTACGCCGGACACATCGAGACGGCCTTCGCGTAATCTGTTTCGGGACGGCGCAGAATATCGGCCAGACTGTCTTCGCCCAGCCGGGTGGTTTGCAATCGTTCCAGTTCCTGCTCCAACGCGTCACGTCGTTCGCAAAAGAGTTCCCAACGCGCGTCACAGACCAAGTCCAGTTCACGCCCGGCTTCGGTCAAACGCAAGTCGGCGTTGTCTTCCCGCAAGGTCAGCCGGTATTCGGCGCGACTGGTAAACATGCGGTAGGGTTCATCCACACCCCGGGTGATCAGGTCGTCGACCAGAACTCCAATATAGGCTTGATCGCGGCGCGGCCACCAGGCTTCTCGATCTTGGCTTTGAGCCGCTGCGTTGTAACCTGCGAGCAGTCCTTGTGCTGCTGCCTCCTCGTAACCGGTCGTGCCATTGATCTGTCCCGCCAAATACAAGCCAGGCAAGGCCTGGCATTGCAGTGTCGGGTGCAATTGCCGCGGATCGAAGAAATCATATTCGATGGCGTAGCCGTAGCGCGTCAACTGCGCTTCCTCAAAACCTGGAATAGTCCGGACAAACTGTTCCTGCACCTCAGCCGGCAGGCTGGTGGAAATTCCGTTGGGATAGATCACGTGGGTGTCCAGTCCTTCAGGTTCGATGAACACCTGATGCGACGGGCGTTCGGCGAAACGGACCACTTTGTCTTCGACCGAGGGGCAATAACGCGGTCCGCGACTGTCGATGGCCCCGGTGTGCATCGGCGACTGGTGCAAATGCGCGCGAATCAAATCATGAGTGGCTTCCGTCGTACGCGTCAGGTGGCAATTCACCTGCCGCGGATGCACATCTGGCGGACTGAGCCGGGACAGCGGCGGCGGAGGCATATCTCCAGGCTGGACGGAGGTCTTCGACCAATCGATGCTCCGCCCATCCAAGCGGGGAGGGGTTCCGGTCTTGAGGCGCCCGACGTCCGGCAGCAGTTCACGCAACCGATGCGCAAGGAGCAGGGACGGGGAATCTCCGGCTCGACCACCCTGGGTCTGTTCTGCCCCGATGTGAATGGCGCCGTCCAGAAATGTGCCGGTGGCCAATACAACCGCAGGCGCTTCGATGCGGTCCCCTTCCTCGGTGAGAATGCCGCGCACCTTTCCGTCCTGCACGATCAAGTCGCCGACGGCAACGGACTGGACCTCCAGGTTTCGGGCCTCGGTGACGGAATTCTGGATGGCTTCGCGATAGAGCTTGCGATCGGTCTGGGCACGGGTAGCATGCACCGCCGGTCCCTTTCTTCTGTTCAGCACTCGGACATGGATCCCGGCACGGTCCGCAGCCTGCGCCATGACCCCGCCGAGTGCATCGATTTCGCGCACTAGATGGCTTTTGCCGATACCGCCAATCGCCGGGTTACAACTCATCTGACCGACCGCATCGAAGCGGTGGGTCAGGAGCAGGGTGCGCGCACCGGTGCGTGCGGCTGCAAGCGCTGCCTCCACGCCGGCGTGGCCGCCACCGATGACCAAAACATCCCAAGTGTGAATTACGCCCGTCATTGCGGGGGTTAATATACTTGAGCAATTTGCCGATTCAGGGGAATGTCCGATATAATATAGTTTATAATTTTATCTTATCGGACATATTTCGGACATTTCATATGCGGAATGAACACCGTAAGTTATTATTATATCTAAAAAAATTAGAACGTCCTGCTCTGATATCTGAACTTCGTGAAGGATTCCAGGTTAATGACCGGACCTTACGCCGCTGGTTACTCACATTGTGCGACGAAGGACAGGTCGAAGCCACCGGCACCAATAAAGGAAGGCGATACCGGATCGCAACACCGCAGGAGGCAGACCCAAGAATCGAGGACGAGACACTCGATGCGCTGCAGCAGGCCCTGCTGCGCGAAGCAATTCGCGATGCCGCATGCGGGCAGACATTATCCCTCCTTCTCACGGAACGCATCCGGACCCTTTTGCCGGCTCCAGCCCGCGGGGGCTTTGTCGCTGGCACCCTACAACGCCTGCAGACCATGACTGCCGAAGACGCGGAATCGCTTGGAATTCCCCCGATAGTGTTTAAATACTGGCAGCAACAGCAATCCGACACCGAAAATTCCGCAATTGGCCCACCCAACTCATGACTTTCCGCTTTTTTTCCATCGAACATGTGCCGCAAGAGGGGGTTGGTACGATTTCTGCGTATATTCGGGATCTCGGCGGCCAACTGATCCGGCATAGGCAGTACCAAAAGCAACCCTTGTCTATTTCCCATGACGATTACGACGTACTGGTGGCAATGGGAGGACCAATGGGCGTGTGCGACGGAGGTCAGCACCCCTGGCTTGATCACGAGTTACGCTTCATCCGAGAAGCGGTCGATCAAGGAAAGCATGTCCTCGGCATCTGTCTCGGTGCCCAGATGATCGCCAAAGCTTTGGGGGCGGAAGTCCGGAAGAATCCATGCACGGAAATCGGCTGGTTTCCGATCCTCTTGGAGGACGCATTCCTGGACACCCAACTAGGGCAGGGCCTGAACCGTCAGATGGATGTCTTGCACTGGCATGGCGACACGTTCGCGACACCTCCGGGTGCGATGCGCATCGCAGGAAGTGAGGCCTGCGCCAACCAGGGATTTCTGTATGAAGGAAGAGTGCTGGGACTTCAGTTCCACTTGGAGATGGGAGAAGAAGAAGTGGGCGTGATGACCGAGCACTTCAAGGATGAACTGGTTCCCGAGAAGTTCGTTCAAGATGCCGCAGAAATCAGGGCACGCACTGTGGAGTGTGCCATGCCGGCGCGGCAGGCTCTGTTCTCCATCTTGGACGGTTGGCTGAAATATTGACCGAAGACAGGAAATTCCAATTAAAAACTAGTTTTTCAATAGGTTGCAGGCTTTCCCCGGTATTCCTACCCCAGCGTGAAGGCAAGAAAACGCCCAGCCGGAGCTGGGCGTTTAGTGAGGCTAAGTTTTATAGTTTGTCTATATTACTCCGATGAAAGCATTCCGCCGACTTTGCCGGAAATCATGCCAAAGACCGCGCCAACGACTATAGAAATCGCGACGACAATCAATGCATTTGAAGTTCCAGCAGAACCCAGCGCTTCCATGGAGAACGCGCCCTCGGTCTGCAACGCATAGCCAGCTACACTTGCATAGCCCAGAACGCTTGCCGGGATCGAGGAAAAGTATTCGACGTGAGCCAACAGGCACATGACGAGAACACTTACGGCCACCACGACTCCCGCCCAGATTGGCACGGTAAGCGCTTCGCCCAGTGGGATCGTCAGAATAACGAGCAGCGCCACCCAAGCGATCACTGCACCGAGAATGCCGCAAACAATTGTGTTTTGCAACGCCTTTTGGTCTCCCCCGATTGCGAAGTAACAGGCCCAGGCAATGAAAGCTACCCAAATGTAGACGATTCCTGATAACGGGCCTAAACTCAGTGCCGTTGCGACACCGCCTAAAACACCAATACTGACAGATAATGCTACGAGACTTGACATGGTATACCTCCTGTCAAAATTACCGGCCGATCGCCGGTCGAGCATTCTTGCCTGAGCGACAATCGACCTACCCCCATTGTACCAGTTATCAATATCCCCAAATACCCCTTTAGAGAGAATATTTTTATTCTCGCCATACCGGCGATGGCTTTCTTAAACCTCCCGAAAATCCATGGCGCGGCAACCGCTTCAAACATTGCCCTCGGCAACATTTTCTTCACCGGATTCCAATCTTTGGGGCTGCCGAAAGTAAGGGTGTACGTCAGATTTGTTAGATTTTCCTTCATCAGGCCGCCTTTAGGGGTCGCGATTTCGGTTTGAGCCCGGTAGATTGGGCATTTTCGTCTGATAATGAATCCTCTATCAGATCGGTTGCCGGGCGGGCGCGGCGCG
>JAPONY010000009.1 GCA_026713705.1 Gammaproteobacteria bacterium | reverse complement strand
GCGTGAAAATCGCCTTTTTTCACGATGAATCTTGCGGGGGGACGACCTCCGGAAGACTCCGGATCCGCTTGCCTCGACCGGTCCGGCTACAATTCGGGAAATCCGAGCCGTTTTTCAGGTTGGTGAGAAATGCGGGCTAGAGCCACCAGACGTTCGCGCGGCCGCCGCGGACGATCCACGCGGTTTCCTCGAACTGTACCCGCCGCCGGTCATCATCGATGAGGTGCAGTATGCTCCCGACCTGCTTCCATACGTCAAGGAACGCATCGATGCAGACCGTGCCAAGACCGGCCAATACCTGCTGGCCGGTTCACAGAACCTGCTGCTTTCGGAGAAAGTGACCGAGTCGTTGGCGGGTCGCGCGGCCATGCTTCGCCTGTTGCCGCTGTCGAGGCGGGAAGCGGATGGGCGACCCTGGGACGCCTTGGTTTGGGAGCGTAAACAATCCTCGACTTCAAGACCGCTGCAGGCGTTTGGTGAACTCTGGAAGGACTTCCTTCGAGGAGGGTATCCGGAACTGGCAGCCCAACCCGACCGTGATGCCTCCCTCTGGCATGCCAGCTACATCCAGACCTATCTCGAACGGGACCTGCGCATGCTCCGCCAGATCGGAGACTTGACCCAATATCAGAATTTTCTCCGCACCCTGGCGGCCCGCAGCGCACAGCTCTTGAGCCTGACCGATGTCGCCCGCGATCTCGGAGTTGCGGTCAACACCGTCAAGGCCTGGCTCTCTGTACTTGAAGCCACCTACCAGGTGACCGTGTTGCGCCCTTACTTCGCCAACGTCGGGAAGCGGCTCGTCAAGACTCCGAAAGTATATTTCAATGACGTGGGCACGCTCTGCTACTTGGCGGGCCTCCAGGACCCCGCCCATGCGGCATCCGGTCCCATGGGCGGCGCCATCATGGAAACGGCCGTGCTGTCCGAAATCACCCGGACGTTGACGCATCAGGGTACGAACCCGCAAGTCTACTTCTGGCGCACCGCGGCAGGGACAGAAATCGACTTCGTCGTCGAGACCTCCTCGGGGCTGATTCCCATTGAAGTAAAACTGTCCGCGACGCCTAAACCTGCCATGGCAGCCGGCATAAAGACGTTCAGGGGAGACATTGGAAACAAAGCGATGCCCGGCTACGTCGTGCATCCTGGCGACATGCGGCTGCCGCTCGGCGATGGAGTCACCGCACTGCCTTTCGCCAGCCTGTAGCATTGCGTCAATCCGCGGCTCAATCTCCCAAGCAACCGGACGTCCCCTCCACTCCCGCCAGTTGCCGATACCGTTGCAGCTACGAGTTGAATCCAGAAAATCCGGAACAGCGGAGCGTGGCGGGCTTGCGGCAGAGCGGGCGACTATGGCAAAATTGCCTCTCCAACCCGCTTGACGGGCTTTCCGACAAAAATAATCAGAGACACCCATGCCTAAATACATCATCGAACGCGAGATCCCCGGAGCCGGCAACCTGTCGGCCGAAGACCTGCACGGCATCTCCCAGAAATCCTGCAGCATCCTCAACTCCATGGGGCCGCAGATCCAGTGGGTCGAGAGTTACGTGACCGACGACAAGGTCTACTGCACCTACATCGCCCCCAACGAGGCCGCCATCCGCGAACACGCCGAACAGGGCGGATTCCCGGCCAACCGCATCTCCGAGGTGCGGGCGGTGATCGACCCGACGAGCGGCGAATAGCTACCGGACCGAAAATGAGTTCATTGGACCGAATTCGGGAGCAGGTCACCGGCAACCCGGTGATCCTGTACATGAAGGGCACGCCGCAGATGCCGCAGTGCGGCTTCTCCAGCCGTGCCGCGCAGGCACTGATGGAATGCGGCGAGGAATTCGCCTACGTCAACATCCTGATGGACCCGGAGGTCTTCCAGGACCTGCCGAAATTCGCCGACTGGCCGACTTTCCCTCAGTTGTACATCAACGGCGAATTGATCGGCGGCTGCGACATCACGCTGGAGTTGCACCAGAAAGGCGAGCTTCAGCAGATGGTGCGCCAGGCGCACGGCGGCGGCAGCGCCTAGTCAACCGGCGGATTCCCTCTCCGCTTTCAGGAGGCGGGCCTCCTCGGCCAGTTTCCGGTACTCGTCCTGCCAGCGATTGACGATGCCGCAGAACACGCGTGCCGTCATGGTCGCGTCGTAGCAGGCGCTGTGCGCCTGATCCTCGTCCCAGCCCAAGCCGGCCTGCTCCGCAATCCGCGACAGCACCGTCTGGCCGAACGCCACGGCCCCCAGGCTGACCGTGTCCAGCGTGCTGAACGGGTGAAACGGGTTTCGCTTGACCCGGCAACGCTCGCAGGCCGCGTTCACGACCGCCAGATCGAATGCCGCATTGTGCCCGAGCAGGACGGCCCGTTGGCAGTGGTGCTCGCGAACCGCCTGGCGGATCGCCTTGAACACGGTTTCCAATGCCTCCTTCTCGGACACCGCCTCGCGTTCCGGGTCGTGGGGATCGATGCCGATCAGCTTGAGCGAGGCCGGGTCGATGCGGGCCCCTTCGAACGGGCGGACCGCCAAGGTGAGAGAGTCTCCCGGAGACAGGTTGCCTTCGGCATCCATGCGCAACAGCACCGCCGAGATCTCCAGCAAGGCATCGGTCTCCGGGATCAAACCGCCCGTCTCCACGTCCACCGCGACCGGGAGAAATCCGCGAAACCGGTTCTCCAGGCTGATTCCAGACATTTAGATTCCCCCGCACCAAAGCGCTGCCCTTTATAATACAGGGGTTTTACAGGCGCCCCGCCAGATTCCCCCCGCCATGCCTCAATACCGCAAAGTCGTGCTCGCCTATTCGGGCGGCCTGGATACCTCGATCATCCTGAAATGGCTCCAGGACCGCTACAGCTGCGAGGTCGTGACCTACACCGCCGATCTCGGCCAGCAGGAAGACCTCGAACCGGCCCGGCAGCGGGCGCAGGCCCTGGGGGTCCAGGATATTCGCATTGCGGACCTGCGCGAGACGTTCGCCCGCGACTATATCTTCCCGATGCTGCGGGCCAATCCCTTGTACGAGGGACAGTACCTGCTCGGCACCGCCATCGCCCGGCCGCTGATCTCGGCGGGCATGGTGCAGGCGGCCCGGGAGTCGGGCGCGGATGCGATCGCCCACGGCGCGACCGGGAAAGGAAACGACCAGGTGCGCTTCGAACTGGCTGCCCGGGCACTGGACCCGGAGCTGGCGGTGATCGCCCCCTGGCGGGAATGGGATCTGAATTCCCGGGCCGATCTGCTTGCCTACGCCGAGCAGCACGGCATCGAGGTGGAGCAGAATCCGGACGGCAGCAGCCCCTATTCGATGGACGCCAACCTGTTGCACATCTCCTACGAGGGAGGCGTGCTGGAAGACCCGGATGCCGCCCCGCCCGCCGGCATGTGGCGCTGGACCACGGATCCGCAGGAGGCGCCGGACGAGCCCCAGACCCTGCGCGTCGCGTTCGAGAACGGCGACCCGGTTGCCGTCGACGGCGAGGCGCTGGGACCGGCTGCGTTGATGGAAGCGGTCAATGCGGCGGCGGCCCGCCATGGCATCGGCCGGGTCGACATGGTCGAGAACCGGTACCTGGGACTCAAGTCGCGGGGATGCTACGAGACCCCGGGCGGCACCGTGCTGATGGCCGCACACCGGGCCGTCGAGTCGCTGACCCTGGACCGCGAGGTCGCGCACCTCAAGGAATCGCTGATGCCGAAATACGCGACGCTGGTCTACAACGGCTACTGGTTCAGCCCGGAGCGCGAGGCCCTGCAGCAGGTGATCGATCACTCCCAGAAAGAGGTCTGCGGAGAGGCCCGGCTGCGCCTGTACAAGGGCTCGGTCACCGTGGAGGGCCGGCAGTCCCCGAACAGCCGGTACGATCCGGCCCAGGCGACTTTCGAGGACGACCAGGGCCAGTTCAACCAGGCCGACGCGACCGGATTCATCCGGCTGTCCGGCCTGCGGCTCAAGCCGAAAGAGAAGAAATAAGCATGCTTCCGGTCACGGGCTTTCCTGATGCCTGGCGGCGCTTGGGCAGGAAAAGCCCTCTTCGGCGAACAGGTATAATGGGCGCGCTTATGACATGCTCCATGTCGCAGGAACTCATGCCCATCCAATCCCGCTCTTCTCTTGCCCTAATCTGCCTGCTGGCCTTCTCCGGCTCCGCATTGGCCGACAACCATGCGGCGGCCGATCCGCGCGATCCCTGGGAAGGCTACAACCGTGCGGTGTATGGATTCAACAAGGGCTTCGATTCGATGTTTCTGAAGCCTATGGCCGAAGCGTATGACACGCTGGCTCCGGAAGTGGTCGACCAAGGTGTCACCAACTTCTTCTCCAACATCGGCGACATCCGGAATTCGCTCAACAATTTCCTGCAGGGCAAGCCGGACGAAGGGGTCAATTCACTCGCCCGCCTGCTGATCAACAGCACGGTGGGACTGCTCGGATTCATCGACGTGGCCACGGAGATGGGAATCCGCAAATCGGAAGAGGATTTCGGCCAGACCTGGGGAGCTGGAGGCGCCGAGCCCGGCCCTTATTTCGTGCTGCCATTTTTAGGCCCGAGCACGCTGCGCGACACGATCGCCCGACCGTTCGACCTCGCCATGAATCCTTTCACCTGGGCGGATGACAGTGCCGTCAGGGCGACCGCCCTAGGGGTTCAAGTCATCGATTACCGGGCCGGCCTGCTGGACACCGAAGAAGCCGTGGAAGGAATTGTCGAGGACGAATACATACTGGTGCGCAATGCGTATCTGGACCAGCGTGAGTTCGAAGTGAACGACGGCGCGGTCACCGACGCCTACGAAATAGAAGAATAATCAACCTGCCCGGCCCGGGCAGGCACCATATCAGCAAGTTTTGCCGCGGCTCTTAGCCGCCGAACAGTTTTTTCAGCCAGCTGCAGAATCCGCCGCTACCTTGGCTACTGGAATCGGAGCTGGAACTGGAACTGGAACTGGATGCAGCAGGTGCGCTGTCTCCGCCACTGCGACTCATCATTTGTTCGTAGTGGCGTTTGAGAACGGAATCCGTGGGTACGCCCATTGTTATCGGCCCTCATGCCGTTATTGTCTCGCCATTGTACATAAATGCACTTTCGGGCAAATGCTCGTTTGTTTCTTTGCTTGCGGACAAATGAAAGCAGCCGCCTATGCCCGCGAAAATCATGCAGTGGAAGAAGAGTTAATGTTGTCCTGAGTCCACGGTGTGTCATACCGGGTCAGCTCGGCGACCGGAGCAAGGGCAGCCGTTTTTGTCCTGGTGTGGGTTCAGGAAGTTAGTTGGTTTTTTGCGGAAAACCGTTTTCCACAGTAACCGCACTCGTAAACATAGGCGGACCGGCTCAAAAACTGGACTTGCGATTCGCTGTGGGCGCGATGGGAATCGGGCCACTAGGCGTCAGCTCCACTTCAAAGCGAGGGTTAAAGGTCTGATGGGTGACATGTGCTCCTTGGATTCGGTCGACCCGGTAACTGCGATGCTGGTCTTTATCCAAATTGTGAGCGTGGAGGACAATGTCTCCGCTTTCGGTTTCTCGGAGTGAATAGGGTTCGATGAGTCTCGTTGAATTTCGATAGTCGAGTTCAACACAAAGCCGGTTTGAAGCGGCAAAGCGGACAATTTCCAAGTTAGGATTGGACCGTCCCGGAAATGGGTAGCAACTGAGTGCGGGCATGAACAATTTTCTCTCCTGGCGAACCGATATGGGCTGCCGGAATCCGTGGAGCCATGCTGTCTCCAAGCCATCCAAAAAAGACCGATAATTCGTCCCAAAATGTCTCAACTGGAGGCAAGGCAGGCAACTGATGTTCTAGCATCTGAGCCCAACCGCTTTCCAAGAGAGGCCGATGCGGTTTAAGTTGATCGAAAGTCGGGAGATCAATACCCTTGAATGTGCACTTCTGGAGCAACACATCGCGAAGCACGGCAGCATCGGGGCGCGATTCGGCATTACGAAACAAGTTGATCACATCGTACAAGTCGCGGGGACGCGCACGTTCGGCAAGCGCCCTGACCTTTTCTCCAAATACTTCCTCGTAGGCGTAAGATCGGATAGTGATGTCATCACTTGGGACATCACTGTAGGAATGGAATGCTGGCAGAGAGATTGGTGGCAACGCCACAATCTCATCGGCCGTGAGGTCAAGTTTAATCCTCGGCATATTTCGTCCCGGTGGCGACACCGGACCCTGGTAGCCTATCCGGCCTTGACAGCATTTGTGGCCACGGGGGTTCTCATACATCTCAAAACGCTGGTAGTCTGATGGCAATTCGATACCCGTCTGCCCATAAATGCGTTCTCCAATCTCTGCAAATACGGTTTTTAGAAAATTCTCATGTATGTGAGAAGGATCGGCAAGTGTAAAGTCCAGATCTTCCGAAAATCGGTATGTTTCGAAAAAGCACTTTTTCAGGCAGGTGCCGCCTTTAAATATCCAGCTTGCATTAATCGCCTCATGGCTACTTATGCCCCAAGCAACCATCCGAGAACATAATTTTTTTCAATCACATGCGGGTTCAGACCAAGAACGGCCGCGGCATCGATGATTTCGCGCTTAGTAATCATTCTGCATGCATTGAAACCCAGCCTTCGGGGACCCAGAGATGCCATTTCGAGACCAGACGAGGACACTCTAATGCAGGATCAATTTTGGCATTGCCCGCTGATAAATTTGTCTTGCAGACCATAGACAGGTCCGTCGCATCAGGGTGTTTTTCGACGAGGAGACCAAGCCGCTTGAAAACCGCACCATTGCCAAGTTTTTTTGCATAGCTGATTAACAAGTTGTCATCTCGATCAGAACGTTTCAAGTAGTTGGCCAGGCAATCCACCGTATGTTGGATCCCCCCACCGCTTGAAGATTCGTCCAGCATGTCGACCATGGTTCGGTGAATGTCAGAAACCAAAATTTTTGACTGGCCGCGCCAAACTGGCTCGGTGCCAAATAATTTCCGCTCCTGAATATGGCGCAAAACAAACTGTGCACCATGACGTTTTTGATGTTTTTCGCGCACAGTACGCGCAGTCATAACAAGGGTCTGCCGGAAGATTTGCTCAGTGAGGCCCCAGTGTTCTGCAGCAGTCCATCCACCGATGTAAGCGGGCGCATAGAGAGCGGGAACCAGCACCCATGGATCATCCAAGACCTGTTCACTTTCGAGCGAATCCAATTGAGCCGGAACATAAGATCCAGGTCCAACACGCCTCAACCAGGCTTGGCGAGTCCAGCGCGACAAGAGTTGTATTGCTTTTGAGCGTTCAATGGAGAGCGTGGCGACGACATCGTCGATATGAATGACGTCCCCGGCTTCTCGTACTACAGCCGAAAGTTTACGCCTACCCCGTGGAACAAAAGTCTTATCCATAGAGATAGTATATTACATTATCAAATAAGACATAAAATTAGTATTTATTGCATTTATACTATATCTATTGCTTGGCAAAGTTTTCAACCTCCCAAATTTCATGAGGCCTGATGCCTTCCCACATGGAACATCAAAGCCAAACTAGTGTCATGTCATACATCTAATGTCGTACATTAGATGCTAAAATCCCCCGATGTTATTCTGCATGGGAGGATTGGCAGCCATGAAACGATATACGGTGACCCTGGATCAGTCGGAACGAGAAGGCTTGGGCGCGATG
>JAPONY010000008.1 GCA_026713705.1 Gammaproteobacteria bacterium | reverse complement strand
GTCGCGCAGGTCCTGCAAGGTCCGAACGCGGAGAGTGTTTAAGTTCAAGATCATCCTCCAGATGATCCCACACCCGCTTCAGGCTCACTTCTCGTTGGAAACTGCTCTCGCTTCAGGCTCACTTCTCATTGGAAGAGACTCGACCCCGCCTGAGGAGGCGCAACCCCTTATAATGCCGCGTCCGACGCGTTGATAGGACTGTCCATGTTCAAGAAAGACTTGACTATTGCCGGATTCGATCCGGAAATTGCCGCAGCGATGGAAGCGGAGCGCCTTCGGCAGGAGGAGCATATCGAATTGATCGCTTCCGAGAACTACACCAGCCCCCGGGTCCTGGAGGCTCAGGGATCGGTGCTGACCAACAAGTATGCGGAAGGCTATCCCGCCAAGCGCTATTACGGTGGCTGTGAGCACGTGGACGTGGTTGAGCAGCTGGCGATCGACCGCGCCTGCGAGTTGTATAAGGCAGACTATGCCAACGTGCAGCCGCATGCCGGATCGCAGGCGAATGCCGCGGTCTATACCGCGCTGCTGGAGCCGGGCGACACCCTGCTCGGCATGGCGCTCGCCCATGGCGGACACCTGACGCATGGTTCGCATGTCAATTTTTCCGGGCAGAATTACAACGCGGTCCAGTACGGCCTGAACCCGGAAACTGGCGAAGTGGACTACGATCAGGTGGAACAGTTGGCTGCCGAGCATCGCCCGAAGATGATCGTGGCCGGATTCTCCGCGTATTCGCGCGTCATGGACTGGCAGCGCTTCCGCGACATCAGCGACTCTGTCGGAGCCCTGCTGATGGTCGACATGGCGCACGTCTCGGGATTGATCGCGACGGATCTCTATCCGAGTCCGGTGCCGGTCGCCGACGTGGTGACGTCCACCACCCACAAGACTCTGCGAGGCCCGCGCAGCGGCTTCATCATTGCCCGCGAGAACGAAGAAATCACCAAGAAGATCAATTCCATGGTCTTCCCCGGCATGCAGGGTGGCCCGCTGATGCACGTCATCGCGGCCAAGGCGGTGGCGTTCCGCGAAGCTGCCCAGCCCGAGTTCAAGGAGTACCAGATCCAGGTGCTGGCCAACGCCAAGGCCATGGCGGAAGTGTTCATTTCGCGCAACTACAAGGTTGTCTCCGGCGGGACCGACGATCACCTGTTCCTGGTCGACTTCATCGCCCAGGAGCTGACCGGCAAGGAGGTCGACGCTGCACTGGGGAGTGCGCACATTACGGTGAACAAGAACACCGTGCCCAACGACCCGAGATCACCGTTCGTCACCAGCGGCATTCGGGTCGGCACGCCGGCCGTCACCACCCGAGGCTTCAAGGAAGACGAATGCCGCACATTGGCTGGCTGGATGTGCGACATCATCGACAACTTGGGCGACGAGTCCGTAATCGATCGCGTGCGCGAACAGGTGAGGGAGATCTGCGCGCGCTATCCGGTGTACGAGGCCGACTAACCGGTCCGGTCCCCGGAGAGCAGGGCACTGACGAGGAGATCGTGCGCTGCCCGTTCTGCAAAAACGCCAACACCCAGGTACTGGATTCCCGGCCTGTGGGCGGGGGCGATCAAGTGCGCCGCCGCCGCCAGTGCCTGAATCCGAATTGCGAGCAGAAACGATTCACCACCTACGAACGGCCGAAACTGAAGCTTCCGGACGTCGTCAAGAAGGGGCAGACGGTCCCGCAGGCTTTCGATGTCGAAAAGCTGACCCGGAGCATCGAGATGGCATTGCGCAACCGGCTGGTCAGCCCGGACACGGTCGAGGAAATGGTCCAGAACGTGTGCGACCGGGCGCGTTCTTATTCAGGCAAGAACGTCCCGACCCGGACCCTGGGGATGTGGGTGATCGACGAGCTGCGCGAACGAGACCAGATCGCCTGCATCCTGTATGCCTCGGTGTTCGAGGAGATCACCACCATCGAACAGTGGCGGCAACTGCTGGAGCGCGAAGCCAATGCATTGCCGGAATCGGCGCGGCGCAAACAGATGGATCTGCTGAATGGAGGGGAAGATCCGGACGATCTTTCGCCATGACAGTTCAGGGGATGGACGCGCGCTTCATGGAAGAAGCCCTGGAACTGGCCGAGCGAGGCCGCTATACCGCCCCGCCCAACCCTTGCGTCGGGTGCCTGGTGGTGGCCGATGGCGCGGTGGTCGGGCGAGGCTTCCACCGCCGCGCGGGGGAACCTCATGCGGAGCCTCAAGCCTTGGCGCAGGCCGAGAGCCGGGCGCATGGGGCCACGATGTATGTGACGCTTGAACCCTGCGCGCATCAGGGACGAACGGCTCCGTGCGTGCCGGATATCATCGCCGCCGGGGTCAAACGGGTCGTCTCGGCCTGCGAGGACCCCAACCCCCAGGTGGCCGGACGGGGCCATGGAATGTTGAGGGAGGCGGGCATCGAGTGTGTGGTCGGCATTGGGGCCGAACGGACACAGGAACTGAATCGGGGATTCTGGAAACGCATGACGACGGGACGGCCCTGGGTTTGCGTCAAGCAGGCGATGAGCCTGGATGGGGGAACGGCGTTGGCCGATGGAAGCAGCCAGTGGATTACGGGCCGGAAGGCGCGCGCCGATGTGCAATGGCAGCGGGCTCGACGCGGCGCGGTACTGTCGACGGCCGCGACCGTGCGCCGGGATGACGCCCGGCTCAACGTTCGCCTGAGTGCGGAAGAGATGGGCGTGGATCAGGTCCGACAGCCGCTGCGGGTCATCATGGATCGAAAAGGAGAACTGTCGGAGGATCTTGCCCTGTGGTCGGTGCCGGGCTCTTGCGTGGTCTATACCTTGGGCGAACATGCCCCAAAGCTCCGTGAGGAGATCCCAGGCGAGGCGGAAGTTCAGGCCGTGCAGGCGGCGGGGAAAGGGTTGGACCTGAAAGCGGTGCTGTCGGGATTGGCGGCAGACTACGAAATCAACGACGTGCTGGTCGAAGCCGGCGCGAAATTCGTCGGCGCGCTGCTCCAGGAAGACCTGGTCGACGAATTGATGGTCTACATCGCGCCCCGCCTGTTGGGCGCAAATGCGGCACCCTTGGCGGAACTGGCATCGGCCGAAGGTCTGCCGGAGCATCTGGATTGGATGCTGCAGGACGTTCATGCGCTGGAGCCTGACGTTCGCGTGACCTACCACCGGAATCGCTGATGTTTACGGGAATCGTCGAGGCGCGAGGCCGAGTCGTGGTCGCAGAGGCTACGGATTCGGGTCGCCGCGTACGCATCCAGCATCCGGGGCAGGACCGTCTACAGGGAGTGCGGGCCGGCGACAGCATTGCCGTCAATGGGGTCTGCCTGACCGCTTGCGTGGCAGAGACAGGGAGCTTCGATGCGGATTTGAGCGACACGACACTCGAACACACCACGCTGGGCGACCTGGAAGTGGGGAACGACGTCAATTTGGAGCCGGCGCTGCGCGTCGGCGAACCGCTGGGCGGACATCTCGTGAGCGGGCATGTCGATGCGGTCGGCACGATTGCCTCCCTCGAGCCGGAAGGAGATTGCTGCCGAATGGAAGTGGAAGCCCCGCCGGAAGTCCACCGCTACCTGGTCCCGCGCGGCTCGGTCTGCGTGGATGGCGTCAGTTTGACCGTGACCGGAGTCGGGACGGGCACGTTCGGGGTCATGCTGGTCCCGCATACCCGTGCCGTCAGTTTGGCGGGCGATTACCGTGCGGGCCAGCGGGTTAATTTGGAAGTTGATATGCTGGCGAGATATCTGGAACGCCTTCTTGAGGAGCGCAACGAAACATGAATTTCAACACGACCGAGGAGTTGATCCAGGAATTGAGGGCTGGCCGGATGATCGTGCTGGCCGATGACGAGGCCCGCGAGAACGAAGGGGATCTGGTCGTGGCCGCTTCGCTGACGACGCCGGAGCATATTAACTTCATGACCCGTCACGGCCGCGGCCTGCTGTGCTTGGCCATGACCCGGGAGCGGTGCCAGCAATTGAATCTTCCTCTGATGGATCCGACCACGGACGAGGCGCACCGTACGAATTTCACTTTCACCATCGACGCGCACGAGGGCATCAGCACCGGAGTGTCGGCACAGGATCGAGCGGCGACGATCCAGGCGGCCGTCTCGGCGGACGCCCGCCCGGGCGATATCCTCCAGCCTGGCCATCTGCAATGCCTGATGCAGCAGCCCGGGGGGGTCCTGACCCGCGCCGGACATACCGAAGGGGGATGCGACTTGGCGCGTCTTGCCGGCTTGGAGCCTGCCGCCGTCATTGTGGAGATCCTGAACGAAGATGGCACGATGGCACGGCGCCCGCAGTTGGAAGAACTGGCTCAGGAACATGAACTCATGATGGGCACGATCGAGGATCTGATCCGCTACCGGGTCGAGCGTGAACCGACCGTGCGCCGCGGTGCCAGTTGCCACTTGACGACCGAGTACGGGGAGTTCGAATTGATCGCCTACGAGGACCTGACGGTCGACACGGTACACCTGGCGCTGGTTGCCGGATCTCCGGACTCGCAGGAAGCGACCCTGGTACGTGTGCATGTGCAGAACACCCTCGGCGATGTGGCTATGGCCACGGCGCCGGATCTAGGCTGGCCGCTGCGCGACGCGCTGCAGCGGATCGCCTCCGAGGGCCGGGGAGTGGCGGTGATCCTGCGCTGGCCGGAATCTCCGCAGCGTTTGCTGGAACGCGTCCGGATGTTGCACAATAGTCCTGAGCCGGCTCGCGGCCGGGCCGCCCCGACAGACCGGCGGGTGCTGGGAGCAGGCTCGCAGATCCTGGCCGACATCGGGGTTCGCCGGATGCGGTTGATGAGCGCGCCTCAGGTGTTCCATGGCCTGGGCGGGTTTGGACTTGAAGTCGTGGAGCATATCGAACAATGACGGATTCCCTACCTCACTACCAACAGATTCGCGATCCGGATGAAAAGCGTGCGCTGGCCGACCGGGGCATGGATTTTGCTCTGGTTGCATCTCGCTTCAACGAGTCGGTTGTCAATCGCCTGGTCGAAGGCGCGACCGCCACGCTGGTGGCACGCGGGGCCAATGTCAAGAATATCGACCTGATTCAGGTCCCGGGCGCGTTCGAGTTGCCTGCCGCGGCGCGACTGTGCGCGGACACAGGGATGTACGACGCCATCATTGCGCTGGGTTGTGTCATCCGTGGGGAAACCCCTCATTTCGACTACGTGGCCTCCGAATGCGCACGCAACCTCGCCCGCTTGGCCCGGAGAGAGGACATGCCGATTCTCTTCGGCGTGCTGACGACCGATACCCGGGAGCAGGCCGAGCAGCGGTCGGTCCTGTTCGATGATTGGCAAGATCCGGCGCCTAGGATGGAAGGCGACCGGAAAGTCAGCAACAAGGGCGCGGAAGCGGCCGTGGCAGCATTGGAGATGATCGAAGTATTCGCCGAGATAATGGAAGATATCGACGACGATGACGACGATGACGATGACTGAGGTTTCCTCGTCGTCGGAGAAAGACCGTGCTGAATACCGTGGGCGACATTGGGCTCGCCGCCTTGCGTTGCAGGCGCTCTACCAGTGGGACATGTCGGGAGGAGACATCTCCGAGCTGCTTGACCAGTTTTCGCGCAAGGATGACATTCTGCGCGCCAATGCAGGGTATTTCGAACAACTGGTGCGTGGTGTCCTGGATCACGAAGAAGATCTTGACAAACAATTGACTCCGGCTCTCGACCGGCCCATGAAGCGCCTCGATCCGGTGGAACGGACGGTCTTGCGTTTTGCCTGCTACGAGTTGCTGCATTGCCGGGAAGTGCCGACCGCCGTGATCCTGTCCGAAGCAACTCGGCTGGCCGCAAAATTCGGCACGGACAAGGGAAGCAAGTACGTCAATGCGGTACTGGACCGGGTGGCGATCAGTCTGCGCAAAGCTTGCGCTGCCTGATTTTCGATCGGGTTGAGCCGGAATTCCACCACGGCACGAGGGGGAGGACCTCGAGAATGGACGAGGACACGCTGATCCAGCGGTACTTCAGTTTTGATGCGGACTCGCCAGCCTTGATCCAAGGACCTGGAGACGATGCGGCGCTGCTGACGCTGCCGCCCGAGGATTGCGCAATCAGCACCGACCTGTTTTTGCAGGGGGCTCATTTCGACCCGGGAGACGATCCTGTCGATCTTGGCCACAAGGCATTGGCGGTCAACCTCAGCGATTTGGCTGCAATGGGCGCCACTCCGGTGTGTTTCACATTAGGTCTCGCCATGCCACGTATCGATGAAGACTGGATTGCTGGCTTCAGCGAAGGGATCAAAGGTCTGGCCCGGGAGTACGGGATCGTGCTGGCCGGAGGCGACCTGTCGCGGGGAGAGCTTGGCGCCTGCATTACGGTCGTCGGGTCGCTGGAAGGAGATGCGCCAGCCCTGCGGCGCGACGCGGCGGCAATTGGAGACAAGATCGGAGTGACCGGGACCGTGGGGGATGCCGCTCTGGCCCGTCTCTACCCGGGCCGGGCGGGGCTGGAAGACTGCCGCAAACGGTTGTACCGCCCTCAGCCTAGAGTTGAGTTCGGGCGTGGCATTCGCGGCCATGCGCATGCTGCGATGGACATCTCGGACGGTGTCCTGAAAGACTTGGGGAGACTGCTCAAGGCTAGCGGGAAGGGCGCGTCGGTGGAATTGGCGGACATCCCGCTGTCTGAACCAGTTGCCGAAGAGCGGGCGAAGACCGGGGATTGGTTCACGGTCTTGGGTGGGGGTGAGGATTACGAACTGGTGTTCACTGCGCCGGAGTCCGAGTGGGAGGGAATCCAGGAGATTGGGCGCCAGCTTGGCGTGCCGGTCAGCGGCATCGGGACGGTAGATGCCGGTGACGGACTGAGGCTGACCGAGAAGGGTGAGCCGGTTCCAGTACCGTCGCAACTCGGTTACGACCACTTCAGCGAGGTCTGAGAAGCATGCGTGTTACCTGGCAGGGCCTGACCGTTTTCCTGGCGACAGGCTTCGGAGTGGGCTATTGCCCGAAAATTCCGGGCACTGTCGGGACTTTGCTCGGGGCTGTGCTCTATTTCGGATTGTCAACGCATCCCTGGTCCCTCTACGTGCTTACCCTGGGAATCATGCTGGTGGTAGGGGTCTGGTTGTGCGAACAGGCGGCAGCGTCTTTCGGGGACCCGGATCCCAAGGAAGTCGTCTGGGATGAGATGACTGGCTACTTGGTTGCCATGGCGGCAGCTCCGCGCAGCCTGGCCTGGGCTGCTGCAGGGTTTGTGGTTTTCCGGTTGTTCGACATTATCAAACCAGGGCCTGTAGGCTGGGCGGAGCGCCGGTTCAGCGGAGGGGCCGGCATCATGCTGGACGACTTGCTGGCTGGGCTCCTGACGATGTTCGTGCTGGGAGTGGCGCAGTGGGCAATGTATCATGATATGATACAGTCGATCTATGATTAGGTCGACGAGGGGCAAGCTGATTCTCGCCGTACTGGATGGTCGCCCCGGGAAAGGTTTCCCTGCCGGGATCTATGAGGTGGCCATTAGGAAATTAACGATGCTGGATGCTGCTCAGACTTTGAACGACCTTCGCGTGCCGCCTGCAAATCGGCTTGAGGCGCTGAAAGGAAATCGGAAAGGTCAGCACTCGGTCCGCATCAACGACCAGTGGCGGATTTGTTTCGTTTGGACCGATCAAGGCCCTGCTGAAGTCGAGATTGTCGATTACCATTGAGGACATCAGGAGAAAACACGATGACGTTCCTGAAAAGACCGAATCACCCGGGGGAAATCCTGAAATTCGAATTCCTTGAACCACTTGGATTTTCCGAAGGTGAGCTAGCCAAACGTCTTGGGGTCCCCCGAACTCGGGTCGAACGTCTTGTGAAAGGGGTCACATCGCTCACCCCGGATACGGCTTTCCGCCTGGCTCGATTTTTCGGGTCCACACCGCAGTTCTGGCTGAATATGCAGACGAACCATGATATTGCGAATGCGAATATCGACGTCAGTGGAATTAGACCTCTAGGTGAAACCACTTCCGGCATCAGTACTAGTGGTGTCAGTGGAGGATAGGTCTCTACCGAGCACTGATGACGTTGTGGGTAGCCCCAGCCCTGCACTACAATCTACCGCAACTATAAATTGAAACTAGTGTCGTGTCACGCATAAAATGTCGGATAGAGGCGTTTCAGTTTGATGCGGGCATCCTGGGTCGTGAACTGCCAGTCCACTGTCGCCTTCATCCGATCCCGGTGCGCCTGCCATGCGGCCACCTCCCGCGACAAG
>JAPONY010000007.1 GCA_026713705.1 Gammaproteobacteria bacterium | reverse complement strand
GCTGACGGTTCAGGATTTCGAGGGAAGATTCCAAGTTCATCACGGCCTCTACTGGTATATGAAAACATTACCAGATATTATGCGATAGCCCCCGTCCTCCTGTCAATCCCGAAAAACCCCACAAATTTGTCGTGCACCCCGCGGAACTTTTAATTTGGACACTGTCCAAATTTTGTGCTATCGTGAGCCGCGCTCCGAGAATCGCGAGCGAAAACCCTACGGGAAAGAAATTCTCCAACATCAGCAGCAAAAAACTCGAAGAACAAGGAGGCAATTTTTATGGCTGAAAGTCAATGCCCAGTCAAGTCGGCACTGGAAAGTCATCCAGCCGGCAGCGGCACTATGAACCGGGATTGGTGGCCGGACCAGTTAAACGTTACTGTTCTGCACCAGCACTCCCCCCAGTCCAAACCCACCAACGGCACCCGCTATGCCGATGAATTCAAGAGTCTCGACTATGACGCCCTGAAGAAGGACCTCCAGGAGTTGATGACGACCTCGCAGGATTGGTGGCCGGCCGACTACGGTCACTACGGACCTTTCTTCATTCGCATGGCGTGGCACGCCGCCGGAACCTACCGGATCGGTGACGGCCGCGGCGGCGCCGGAACCGGCAACCAGCGCTTTGCCCCCGTCAACAGTTGGCCCGACAACGGCAACCTCGACAAGGCGCGCAGGTTGCTGTGGCCGATCAAGCAGAAGTACGGCAGGAAAATCTCCTGGGCCGACCTGATGATCCTGGCTGGAAACTGCGCCTTGGAATCGATGGGCTTCAAGACGTTCGGCTTCGGAGGAGGGCGTGAAGACGTCTGGCAGACGGAAGAAGACATCTACTGGGGCGTTGAAGAGGAATGGCTTGGCGAAAAGCGCTATTCCGGCGAGCGTGATCTCGAAAATCCGCTTGCGGCCGTGCAGATGGGCTTGATCTATGTGAACCCGGAAGGGCCGGACGGTAATCCCGACGCGGTCGCCTCAGGGGCTGATGTTCGCGAAACCTTTGCGCGCATGGCGATGAACGACGAGGAAACCGTCGCTCTCACGGCCGGAGGGCATACTTTCGGAAAATGCCACGGCGCGGCCAGCGCGGACGAGTTCGTGGGGACGGAACCCGAAGGCGCCGGCATCGAGGAGCAGGGCTTCGGCTGGGCCAACAGCCACGGCTCGGGCAAAGCCGGCGACGCCATCACCAGTGGGCTGGAAGGCGCGTGGACCAGCGACCCGGTCAAGTGGGACATGGGCTATTTCGACAACCTGTTCGGTTACGAGTGGGAAGTGACGAAGAGCCCCGCCGGTGCATGGCAGTGGGTCCCGAAAGATGGCGCTGGATCCGACGACGTGCCGGATGCGCACGACCCGTCCACGCGTCATGCTCCGATCATGACCACGGCGGACATGTCCATGAGAATGGATCCGGACTTCGAGAAGATCTCGCGGCGTTTCCACAAGAACCCGGAGGAGTTCGCCGACGCGTTCGCCCGTGCGTGGTTCAAGTTGACCCACCGCGACATGGGACCCCGCTCCCGCTACCTCGGCCCGGAAATCCCGCAGGAAGACCTGATCTGGCAGGATCCCATTCCCGCCGTGACCCACACGCTGGTCAACGAACAGGACATTGCTGACCTCAAGGCCAAGATTTTGGCTTCGGGATTGTCAATCTCCCAGCTGGTCTCCACGGCCTGGGCCTCGGCGTCGACCTTCCGAGGTTCCGACATGCGGGGAGGTGCGAACGGGGGACGCCTTCGTCTGGCACCTCAAAAAGATTGGGAGGCGAACCAGCCGGAGCAACTGGCGACGGTGTTGCAGACGCTTGAAGCCATCCAGCAGGAGTTCAACGGTTCGGTCTCGAACGGGAAAGCAGTCTCGCTTGCAGACCTGATCGTTCTGGCAGGATGCGCGGGTGTCGAGCAAGCCGCAAAGAACTCCGGGTGCGACGTGACGGTTCCGTTCACGCCGGGCCGCGGGGATGCGGTTCAGGAGCAAACGGATGCCGAATCCATTGCTGCGCTCGAACCGACCGCAGACGGGTTCCGCAACTACCTGAAGGCGAAACACAACGTCACGGCCGAGCAGTTGCTGGTCGACCGGGCACAGTTGCTGACGTTGACTGCACCCGAGATGACGGTTCTCGTCGGCGGCATGCGTGTCCTGGACACGAATGTCGGACAGACTCAACACGGAGTTTTCACGGATCAGCCCGGAGCGCTGACCAATGACTTCTTCGTGAATCTGCTCGACATGGGTGTCGCCTGGACTCCGACTTCGGAGGACTGCGACCTGTTCGAAGGACGCGACCGGGCTACCGATGAAGTGAAGTGGACCGGCACGCGTGTCGACCTGATCTTCGGTTCAAACTCGCAACTTCGGGCCCTCGCGGAATTCTACGGATGCGCGGATACCAAGGAGCAGTTTGTGCAGGACTTCGTGAAGGCTTGGGACAAGGTCATGAACCTTGACCGTTTCGACATCGCCTGATCTCGAAAAAACATGGGGGGCGTTTCAGATCGAAACGCCCCCCTTTTCTTTTAATCGCTCATACAGTTCCCGGTTCCCATGGCCCCGGGCTCGGTTCGTCAATCGCTGCTGTCCGATTCGGGCTGAGGTGGCCGCTTCGGCGGCGCATCGTACTCCACGCATTCGGTCAGGTTGTATGCCAAGAAGGCGCGTCCCTTGGCCCGCGCAATCATTACGACCCCCAGGTCCGCGGCGAGCTCCACTCCCATCTGCGTGACGCCGGAGCGCGACAGAAGCACCGGGATCCCCATGCCCGCGCTCTTCATGACAATCTCGGAAGTCAACCGTCCGGTCGTGTAGAAAATCTTGTCCGCCCCTTCCACGCCCTGCAGCCACATGCGCCCGGCGATGGTATCCGCCGCATTGTGGCGCCCGACATCCTCCACGAACATCAGAATTTCGTCCCCCGCACATAGCGCACAACCGTGTACGGCACCGGACTGCTTGTAGATCTGGTTGGAACTGGCGATGTTCGCCAATAATCGATAAATCAAGGACTGGCGGACCGTCACTTTCGGCAGGCGCTGGTCGTAAAGCTTGTCCAGGGTGCAGCTGAAGACAGTTCCCTGGCCGCAGCCGGTGGTGACCGTGCGTTGGGACAGCTTCTCCTCCCAGTCCGTGATGCCGCAGCCCGGGCGCATGTCCACCGAGACCGTTTCGCGCTCCCAGTCCACCCGTACAGCCGCGATGTCCTCCAATCGCTCCACCAAGCGCTGGTTGCGCAGGTAGCCCAGAGCCAGTTCCTCCGGGTGCATGCCCAGCGTCATCAGCGTCACCACCTCGCGTTCGTCTACCTTTAGCGTCAATGGGCGCTCTCCGGCAATGCGAACCGTCCGCGAATCACCGTATTGATCCCGCGCCGTGACTTCGTGCGTAGGGCTTAGGCCCTGATCGCTGAGTTCCGGTTCACGCATTTTCCGTTTCCTGACCGTCGGTAGTCGATACGAGACGCGTGTAGATCCGAACCGTGCGAACCGAAGTCTCATCGGTTTTGAGCACCTCCACCGGATAACGGTCGATCAACATGCTGGTCCCCGGGGCCGGAATGTCTTCCAAGTGTTCCAGAATCAGGCCGTTGAGCGTCCTCGGCCCATCCGCATGGAAGCGGCTGTCCAGCACACTGTTGAGTTCGCGGACGTGAATGCCCGCATCCACCACCACGCTGCCATCAGGCAAAGTCTGATAAACCTCTGGGTCCAACCCTCCGGAATCCATGGTGAACGCCCCCACGATTTCTTCCAGAATGTGCTCCAAGGTCACCAGGCCCTGGATATCCCCGTACTCGTCTATCACCAGGCCAACCCGGCGCCGGCGCTTCTGGAAATTGTACAACTGCCGGTTGAGGCTGGTTCCCTCGGGGATGAAGTACGGCTCCCGCATGGTTTCCCGGATGTGCTCCGGCAGCAGGTCCTCGTTCAGGATATGCGGCAACAGCTTGCGCCAATGCAACATGCCGCAAACCTTGTCGAGCCCCCCTTCATACACTAGCACCCGCGTGTAGGTCGGGTTGCGCAACTGATCCAGCACCTCGCTCCAGTCGTCATTGAGATCGATCCCGACGATTTCGCTGCGCGGAACCATGACGTCCTCCACCGTGATCTTCTCCAGGTCCAGGATGCTCAACAGCATCTTTCGGTGCTCCCGGGAGATCAGGCTGCGGGACTCATGCACGACGCTACGGAGTTCCTCCCGGGTCAGCGCGTGGCGGGCCTCCTCCCGCGGCATCCCCAGAACCCGAAGCAGGCCGTTGGCGAACTGATTGATCAGCCACACCAGCGGATAGGCGATTACCAAAAGCGGCCGGTATATGACCGCCGCCGGATAGGCGACGCGTTCGGCGTGCAATGCCGCCAAGGTTTTCGGCGCCACCTCCGCGAAGACCAGAATGGCCACGGTCAGCAGACCCGTAGCCACCGCCACGCCCACCTCCTGAAAGTAGACGTACCCGAGGTAGGTCGCCAACTGCGTGATCAGGATGTTGACGAGGTTGTTGCCGAGAAGAATCAGCCCGATCAGCTTGTCCGGCTTGTCCAGCAGCGCCTGGGCGCAACGGGCGCTGTACTTGCCCTGTTCCGCCAAATGGCGAAGCCGGTAACGGTTCAGCGCCATCAGCGCGGTTTCCGAGCCGGAGAAAAACGCCGACAGCAGGAAAAGCAGCACCAGTATGGCCACCAATTCCGGCAAGGAGAACAGGCTCATGACGTCTTTATCCTAAAGTCCAGGCGGTCTCATGAAAAGCCCGGCTTTCCCGACGCCTATAATTGGGAACTTGGGCAAAGGCCGCAGAAACCGCACGAGAACGACTTTTCTCACGAGACACGATGAGCCAAAAAGCCCAAGCCAAAACCCCGGACCCCACAATTGCCCGAAACCGCAAGGCCCGGCACGACTATGCCATCGAGGAAACCTTCGAGGCCGGACTGGCCCTGACAGGTTGGGAAGTCAAGAGTCTGCGCGAGGGAAAAGCCCAGATCAGCGAGGGCTACATTTCCATTCGCAAGGGGGAAGGCTGGCTTCTGGGCAGCCACATCAACCCCCTGCCCAATGCCGCCCATCTGCCCACCAACCCAACCCGGCCGCGGAAACTGCTGCTGCACGAAAAGGAAATCGCTCACCTGCAGGGGGCGGTAGATCGGCAGGGCTATGCCCTGATCCCCTTGTCACTGTACTGGAAGCGGGGCCGCGCGAAACTGCAACTGGCGCTGGCGCGCGGAAAACACAAGCATGACCAGCGGCAGGCCCTAAAGACCCGTGATTGGGAGCGCGACCGCGAGCGTCTGCTGCGCCGGTCCACCCGGGACGGCGGGAAATCCTGAGGCGCCCGCAACCGGTGTAGGTCGCGGTTCCTCGTCCGGTTTCAGAAGATTATTGATTGGTGCAGGAGTACGGAGTCACGTTCACGTCGACTTTGGACCCTACATCCTGATAGCACTCCGCATAACTGTTGTAGTGACCCGCGACGTGCGCTTCTTCGCCCACTCCGACGATCGCCACCCACGGCCCTTCCGCCATCTCCGCTGCGCTTTCCTCCACCGCCTCGGATGCCACTGGCGCCTCTACGTCGCCGCCTGTCGAGTACAGCCAATAGAAGAAGCCCACCACGGCCACGATGATGATTCCGGTAATCAATTTATCCACAAAAACGCCCTCCAGTTGGGTTAGTCGCCCCCGTGAAAGGATTCCGTCCGGAGGCTTTTAGTTTGCGCCTAGGTTAGCAGATTTGGGCAACGGGTGCCAACCCCCCAACTCTCCCGGGTGTACGACATAAAAGTGGGTGCACGTCAGATTTTTGAGATTTGCGGGTAGATTGCCAGCCGGCGGAGGTTCTGGCACAATATCTGATAATGTTTTTCATTGTAAGGTGAATGCGATGAGTGCTCCCTCTCCCCTCTCTGCCCTGGCCCGGCAACGGG
>JAPONY010000006.1 GCA_026713705.1 Gammaproteobacteria bacterium | reverse complement strand
TAGAAATCAGGCGGGAAGGCCCCGGTTGGCCGGTTTTAACTGCGTGCAGCAGTTAAAATAAGGGTAGAAACCATTCACCCACTGGGTGAATCCACAGCAACCAACCGGGAGTCCCATTATATGACCAAATTTTCCTGCCGGTTCGCCGTCGGTGGCGACCCGAACCTGAACCAGACCAGCGCCCACGGCGGGCTCGTGCTGTGGCTGGAGTTGCTGCGCCGCACGGGCGTGCTTCATGACCTCCCGGTGTCGGTGGCCGGCCGCCAGGGCTGGACCGACGGCCAGATGATGCTGGCCGTGGCCTTGCTGAACGTGGTCGGCTACGAGCACGTCTCGGACGTGGATGCGCTGGAGGAAGACGCCAGCCTGTGCCGGCTGGTGCGGGACTACGAAGAGGCGATGCTGGGCCTGCCGGCGGCGGAGCTGGCGCGGCGCTTCCGGGGCGGGCGCGGGCGCACCTTCCCGTCGGCGAACGCGGTGCACGACTGGTTGCGGCGCTTCCAGGACGAGGCCGCGGGGCAACCCCGGAAGAAAGGGACGGCGGTGGTGCCGAAGCCGGCGGCGGAGCTGCAGGCGGTCGCGGCGGTGACGCGCCGCCTGGCGCATCGCCTGGTCCAGGCCCTGCAACTGGACGAGCTGACCCTGGACATGGACGCGACGATCCTGGCCTCCGGCAAGCGGGACGCGCTTTACACGTACCGCAGCGCGACCGGCAAAGCCCCCGGGGAGCGGGGCTACCAGCCGCTGACGGTGTTCTGCCCGGAGCTGGGCATGGTGCTGGCCTCGGAGTTCCGGGACGGCAACGTGCCGGCGAAGGTGCGCAATCTGGAGTTGCTGGAGCAGGTGCTGGCGGAGTTGCCGCCGGAGATCGAGCGGGTCGGGTTCCGCGCCGACGGCGCGGGCTTCCAGCAGAAGCTGATCCGGTTCTGCAACGAGCCGGCGTCCCGCCCGGAGGCGTTGCGCCGCTTCGGCGTGATCGGCTTCGTGGTGTCGGCGGACCTGGACCCGGAGATGGTTCAGTCCCTGGCGCAGACTCCGGAGGGCTGGTGGGGTCCGATGCCGGGCTCGGAGCTGGAGTGTGCGGACCTGGATCATGTCTCGACCTGGGATGCGAAGCCGCAGCAGGCGGGGCATCTGCTTCGCTATGTGGCGACCCGACGCGAGTTGCCGGGCGAACTGGGCCTGGGGGAAGACGAGAGCCCGGCGACGGAAAGGTCGCCGGCGTATCGCCACCGGGTCTACCTGAGCAACCATCCTTACCCGCTCGCGCCGCACGAGGGCGCGGGTCTGGCGATGGGGACGGCCGAGCTGGTGCGCTATGCGCATGAGCGTTGCGGGCATGGCGAAGAG
This sequence comes from Gammaproteobacteria bacterium, assembly GCA_026713705.1. GTDB lineage: Bacteria > Pseudomonadota > Gammaproteobacteria > Poriferisulfidales > Poriferisulfidaceae > Poriferisulfidus. Next base: position 527 of record JAPONY010000006.1, on the reverse strand, counting down.
GTCCACGCGGTGCTCAAGCAGGACCTGGCCGGCGGCCTGATGCCGTCGGGAAAGTTCGGGCCGAATGCGGCCTGGTGGCAGCTGGCGGTGCTGTCGGCGAACCTCAACGCGGTGCTGCGGCATTGCGCCTTCGGCCGCGACTGGCTGTGGGTGCGGATGAAGCAGGTGCGCCGCCACTGGGTGCATCTGGTCGCCCGGGTGACCCGGCATGCGCGGGTGCAGCGGCTGCTGTTCCAGCCGTCGCGGGTGTCCCGGGTGCATCAGGCACTGGGGCGAATGACCCGGATGCTGGCGCCCGCCCCCCCGTAGCCTCCCCACCACCGGCAGACCCCCCATCTCCAAGCCGCCGGGCATCGCGGCCGGCGAAGCCCTGCGCGCTGGCGAGAAAATCGCCCCTCAAACGCTCGAAACGGGTCCCTTCGCGACGAGTCGGCCTGCCCGTTCGCCAGAATTTACGCGGGAATCCACCCCGGGCCGCCTCTCGTGCATGGAAAAACTAGAAAATCGCGTTAGCTCGGAGATCGGGG
>JAPONY010000005.1 GCA_026713705.1 Gammaproteobacteria bacterium | reverse complement strand
GTACCGCCCGCAGGACCTGAGGACGCCGTACGAGAAGTTCCGCTCGCTGCCGGACGCGGCCTCGTTCCTGCGCCCGGGCGTGACGCTGGAACAGCTGGCGCTTCAGGCCCGGCGGCTCAGCGACAACGACTCGGCCGCGCGCCTGCTGCGCGAACGGAAGAAGCTGTTCGAGCCGATCCTGGCCCATCTGGCCTCGGCAGCCTGAGACCGCTCACGCCTCCCGGACACGGACTTGACGAATGGGGAATTTCAAGGAAATCCCGGGCTGCCGCCCGCCCGGCCACCGACGGCAGCATCCCTCCCGTCAGGTAGAATGCAAACCCCTGTTAACCACTCCCACTCCCGCCACGCTCACCCTCTCGCCTTCAGGCTCATTTCCATATTGGAATAGAGTGATTCAACGGGAATTTTCGCCAAATCTGTAACATTTTCCCTCTTCCGTTGTGTACAATACCTCGGTCAAACAGATTGTTGCAGGAACCCCGAGTGAAAGGCTTTCGGCTGTTGTTCGTGACCGTATGCGTGGGCTTCGCGCCGCTGGTGCAAGCGGATGATCAGATGATCGAAGAAGGGCGACAAATCGCCTTCGACGTCAAGAAGGGAAATTGCCTTTCCTGCCACAACATTCCGGGGGGCCAGGCGTCGGGCAACATTTCCGTGCCGCTGGTAGCCATGCAGACGCGTTTTCCCGACAAGGAAGTTTTGCGGCAGAATGTCTGGAATCAGCCGCAATTTCGCCCTCATGCCATGATGCCGCCGTTCGGCAAGCACCAAATTCTGACGGAAGAGGAAATCGACAAGATTGTCGAGTTTCTTTACACCCTTTAACTGGGAGAGAATGAGACCATGGATCGAAGAACTTTTCTAACTGCGGGCCTGGGTCTCGGGACACTGTTCGTTGCAGGTTCCGTGCATGCCGCCTGGCCCAAGGACGCATTCGAGGCGCAAGAGTCTGGCGCGCTTATTGACATGCTGGCAGGCAGCAAGCCGGCACCCAGCGATGCCATCACCATTACCGCACCGGACATTGCGGAAAATGGCGCGGTGGTCCCGATTTCAGTTTCCACGACGCTCGAAGATGTAACCCGGATCAGCATCGTGGTCGAGCAGAACCCTCTGTCGCTGACCTCTACGTACGATCTGACCCCCGATTCGGTCCCGTATGTCTCGACCCGGGTGAAGATGTTGAAAACATCCAATGTCGTGGCACTCGTGGAAGCGGGCGGCAAGTCATATTCCGGTGTACGGGAAGTCAAAGTAACCATTGGCGGCTGCGGCGGCTAAACAAGGAGACAAAATCATGGCGGGAAGCATGCGTGTGCGGGCCAAGGAAAAAGACGGTGTCGTGACCGTGAAGGCCCTAATTACCCATCCGATGGAGACGGGACTGCGCAAAGATGGTGACGGCAACGTCATTCCGGCGCATTTCATACAGGAGGTGACGGCGACGGTCGGAGGCGAGGTCGTCTTCACCGCGAACTGGGGAACCGGTGTCGCCAAGAATCCGTACCTGTCGTTCAAGTACAAAGGCTCCAAGGGCGATCTCCTGACTCTGGCCTGGACCGATAATCAGGGTCACTCCGATGCACTGGAGGTGGAAGTCAAGTGATTTCCCGAAAGGCTTTGGCCTGCTCAGTTTGCCTGCTGTTTGCGGGACTGGTGGTCAATGCCAACGTGGGTGCGGATGGCGAGGTGGACCCCGACAAGGACCTGGAGGGGATTCAGCAGTTCTTCAAGAACAAGTTCCCCGACCTTCCCTGGGAGGAATTCGCCAACGGCTCGTACGCTCTGGACCCGGCCTGGCGCGCAAACTGGGAGCTGATCGAAGAATTCCCCCCGTATGAGGTGGCGATCGCCAACGGCGAAGAGATGTGGAACACCCCGTTTGCCAACGGGAAATCCTATGCGGACTGTTTCGGGGAGCCGGGAGTGCAGCATCACTACCCGAGGTGGGACAGGGATCAGGGGCAGGTGCTGACTCTGGCGCTTGCGATCAACCAGTGCCGCGAGGCCAATGGCGAGGAGCCTCTGAAGTACAAGAAGGGTGCGATCGTGGACATCCTGGCTTACATGGCGTACGAGTCGCGAGGCCAGATCATCAACGTGGTGGTGCCCGAAGACGATCCTCGCGCACTGGAAGCGTACAAGAAAGGACGCGAATTCTATTTCACGCGCCGCGGCCAGTTGAATTTTGCCTGCGCGCACTGTCATTTCAGCATGGCGGGGCGCAAGTTGCGCACCGAATCCTTGAGTCCGGCGCTGGGCCAGGCAACCGGCTGGCCGGTCTACCGGTCGAAGTGGGGCGCGATTGGACCCCTGCACCGCCGCTATACCGGTTGCAACAAGCAGGTACGGGCCAAGCCGTTCAAGGCTCAGGGCGAAGAGTACCGGAATCTGGAATACTTCCACACCCGCATGAGCAATGGCCTGCCCCTGAACGGGCCGGCGGCACGGAAGTGAGGCTGTCGTGAAATTCTGTACGCCAGCTCTCGCCGCTTTGGCCTTGTGCGGGACTGCCGCAGTTGCGTCTGCGGCCGACCAGTCGGACTTCGATATGGCATACGAAGCGGCGGTTGCCGCGCAGCAGCAGGCGGCTTCGGTCAGCGGCGAATGGCGGGACACCGAAAAGCTCCTGAAGGAAGCCAAGAAACTGGCTGAGGCAGGCGACTTCGAAGCGGCCGTGAAACTGGCGAAGAAGGCCGAACAGCAAGGGCATCGGGGTTATGAGCAAATGACCTCGCAGGCCGGCAAGGTCGGGCCCGAACCCTTTTTGCAATAAGTTTCTCCATGCATCTGAACCGGCGCGAATTCTTGTCGGTGATGGTGGCGGCCTCAGCGGCAGGGATGCTGCCGCATCGTGGTGCACGTGCCGCGAATGCTCTATATGATCTTCCCGCGTTCGGCAATGTCCGGATCCTGCATTTCACCGACTGCCACGCGCAGCTGCTGCCGGTCTACTTTCGCGAACCGGATACGAATCTGGGGCTCGGCACGGCGCTCGGGCGGCCGCCTCATTTGGTGGGGCAGGCTTTTCTGGAGCATTTTGGTTTGGCTGCAGACAGCCTGGAAGCGCATGCGCTGACCTATTTGAATTTTCCGTCCTTGGCCGAGACCTACGGCAAGGTCGGGGGCTTTGCACACCTGTCGACACTGATCGCGCGCTTGCGGGATGCCGTAGGCGTGGAGCAGACTTTGTTGCTGGACGGCGGAGATACCTGGCAAGGATCAGGCACGGCCCTGTGGAGCCGAGGCACGGACATGGTGGAGGCATGCAACCGTCTTGGAGTCGACGTGATGACCGGACACTGGGAATTCACGTACGGGGAAGAAGTATTACGCGCCAATCTGGCGCAGTCAAACGCCGAATTCGTGGCTCAGAACATCTACTTGACGGAGGAAGCGATATTCGATGAATTGCCAGCCTTCGACGAGGACACCGGGCACGCGTTCCGGCCTTATACTCTGCGCGAAGTCGGAGGTGTTCAGATGGCCGTGATCGGACAGGCGTTTCCGTACACGCCGGTCGCGAACCCCAAGCGGTTCGTTCCCAACTGGAGTTACGGCATTCAGGAGGCCCCCTTGCAGGCACTGGTGGAAGAGATTCGGTCACGCCACAATCCGGGCCTGGTTCTGTTGCTGTCGCACAACGGCATGGACGTGGATCTCAAACTGGCTTCCCGAGTGTCGGGGCTGGATGCCATCTTCGGAGGGCATACCCACGATGGAGTGCCGGCGGCCATCGAGGTGCAGAATCCCGGCGGGATGACGCTGGTGACCAATGCGGGGTCGAACGGGAAGTTTCTGGGGGTGATGGATTTCCAGGTGAAACAGGGCCGCTTGGCTGGATTCCGCTATCGCCTGCTTCCGGTTTTCTCTTCCATGTTGCCGCCGGACCCCGAAATGCAGGCTTGGATCGAGCGGATGCGAGAGCCGCATCTGGAGACCCTGAGTCAGCCGCTGGCCGTGGCTGGCCAGACCTTGTATCGCCGGGGTAATTTCAACGGGACTTTCGACCAGGTGATCTGCGAGGCGCTCCTGGAGCATTACGATGCCGAGGTTGCCTTGTCACCGGGTTTTCGGTGGGGGACGACCGTTCTGCCGGGAGAAACCCTGACCATGGAACACGTGCTGGATCAGACTGCGATCACGTATCCGGAAACGTACATGAACGAAATGAGCGGAGAGCAGATCAAGTTGATTCTGGAGGATGTGGCGGACAACCTCTTCAACCTGGATCCCTATCAGCAGCAGGGCGGGGATATGGTGCGCGTGGCCGGAATCGAATACAGCCTTGATCCTACGGCGCAGGTCGGAGACAGGATCCGTGACTTACGTACCCGCGACGGTGCGGCACTGGACCCGAAGCGTGGCTACAAGGTGAGCGGCTGGGGAGTGGTCGGTTCGGTGGCGCCGGGGCCGCCGGTCTGGGATATAGTACGGGAATGGCTGCTCTCGAAGAAGGAAGTCAATCTTCCGGTGCTGAACAAGCCTAATTTATTGAATATCCAGGACAATCCTGGGCTTGGAGCCTGAGCAGGGAGGGACTCATGAAGCGAGCAATTACAGGTCTGTTTTTGTTGTGCTTGACGATGCCGGCCGTTGCAGGCAATACGGTCACGGTCAAGTTGATCACCGCGGACATTGCCCAGCGCATCGTGAATGCCGCCTTGCAGCATTGTTCCGAGACAGGTTATCAGGTCACGGCCGTAGTCGTGGCGCGCGATGGCCGGATTCAGGCGTTGTTGCGTCATGCGTTGGCCTCGCCGGTCACACTTAAGATCGCCAAGAAAAAGGCCAAGACTTCGGCGAACATGCGCCTGCCGAGTGCAGATCTTTCAAAAACCCTGGCCCAAACAAGCAGGAAGCTGACTCGCATGCGTGGTGGATTGCCGATCGAGGCGGGAGGTCAGTTTTACGGAGGCGTCGGAGTTTCCGGTGCGACCGGAGAAATTGACGAAGCCTGTGCGCAGGCTGGCCTCGATGCGGTAGCGGACGACTTGGAGTTCGAAGAATAACCGGGTTATGCGCAGGCTGTCTGCCGCTTTCCTGATCTGGACGCTGGCATGGCCTGCGGCTTGGGCCGAGTCCGACCCTGCGTTGGATTCGGACATGACCAACCCGGGTTATGTGCCTCACCCGGAGTGGTTCAAGCAGTCGTTCTTGGACTTGAATGAAGATGTCGAAGAGGCCTCTGCGGAAGGCCGCCATCTGATGTTGTATTTCTATCAGGACGGTTGTCCGTACTGCAAGATGTTCATCGAGAATGATCTGGGCCAGTACGACATTGCCGAGTATGTCCAGCAGCACTTCGATATCGTCGCAATCAATATGTTCGGCGCCCTGGAAGTGACCGATGTGGACGGGGAAGCTTTGCCCGAAGGGAAATATGCGATGAAAACCAAAGTGATGTTCACTCCGACATTGCTGGTCTTTGGCGAGGATGGTTCAGTCGTATTCCGCATGAACGGCTACTATCCGCCACCCCGGTTTCGAGCAGTGATGCGCTTTATCGCGGAGCGGCGCTATACGAATGAACGGTTTGTCGAATACTACGGGAGCCAGGATAAGCAGGCCGGAAACGGTGTCCTGCATGTGGAGTCTTCGACTCTGTCTGGACCGCCTTTCGATCTGACGGAGCGCGACCGCGACAAGCCTCTGCTGGTCATGTTCGAGCAGAAGGAATGCTTGGGTTGTGACGAATTGCACCAAGACATTTTCCGTCGGTCGGAGACACGGGACCTTCTCGAACAATTCGAGGTTGCAGTGGTGGACATTCGTGCGCGGGAGACGCTGACGACCCCGTCAAGGAAAAAGACAGATTCCTTGAATTGGGCCATGCGCTTGGGAGTCAAGACGGTTCCCACGCAGGTGATGTTCGATGCAGAAGGCAAAGAGGTGTTCCGCAATGAAGGGTACGTCAAGGCCTTTCATGTGCAGTCCATCTTGGACTACGTGGCTTCGGGCGCGTATTTAGAGTACGACGAATTCCAGCGTTACATTCAGGTGCGTGCAGACCGGCTGCAGGAAGAGGGTGTGGTGATCAATCTGATGGAATAGAGGGTTCCAGTATCTCTGTAGAGAAGACACATGTCGATATTCGTAAATTCAGCGGACATTTATAGCCCAAAGATATAGGGGTTTCAAATGAAAATCTATGACATTGTGCAACGATCTGACACGGTTGCAGGCCGCACGTTCGATTTGTTTGTTCTCTTTTTAATCGTTTTCTCGATTATCACTCTGTCTGTCGAGACGCTACCTAATCTGCCTTCTATCACCAAGCAGATTCTTGGCATCTCCGAAGTGGTGGTAACTGTACTGTTCACGGTTGAATATTTTTTGCGTATCTCTACAGCGCCTAGCAAGCGGGACTACATTTTCAGTTTTTATGGGATTATTGACTTGCTTGCCATTCTTCCGTTTTATCTTTCCCTTGGAATTGATCTTCGTTCCATACGGGTTTTTCGACTATTGCGCATTTTCCGCATTTTGAAAGTTGCCAAGTACAGCAATGCGATGGACCGTTTTGGAAAAGCCCTGTCGTATGCCAAGGCCGAAGCTCTCATATTTCTATGTGTCACGCTGATGTTGCTCTATTTCGCAGCTGCGGGAATCTATTATTTTGAAAATGAAGCCCAGCCCGAAAACTTCCCATCAATCTTTCATAGTTTATGGTGGGCGGTCACAACTTTAACTACGGTTGGTTATGGAGATTTTTATCCCATAACTGCAGGGGGAAAACTGTTCACTTTCCTGATTCTCATGTGTGGCTTGGGTATTGTGGCCGTGCCAGCAGGGTTAATTGCAGCAGCCTTGTCAAAGGTTTTGCAAGGGGAAAGTCACGAACAAGATTGAAAGGAATATATACTTGACAAGACTGGACAGAGCTTAGACAGTGCGTGTGTTGAAATCCCCTAAAGGGAAACGCCCTGGAGTTACACCGGGAGTTTTCCTCTTTTATAAGAGAGGAAATTGTAGGAGACTTCCAGCAGGTCAAAGACCTGTTTATGCTCGTCCTACCTGTCGCTACAGGTGTTATCACCTACTGTTTGCCAGCAGAAGACAACCACCTAGCGAGCCAGATAAGGCTAGCGGGCAATTTGGCAAGTAACACTCCAAAAACCACGGGGGAAAATAAAACTGCTTTCATAACAGGAGACACATTATGAAAACACTAGCATTTTCAGTACTACTGGCAGTTGCGACCCAAGCGGCGGCCGGTTGGCAGGAAGACGCCGACAAGATATGCCGCGTGATCGAGACAGACGCGCCGAATTTCTGCGCTACGGCTTTGGATCGTGAAGCTGCCTATATGCTCATCCAGGACGCTGGCGACACAATGGATCTGATAGATCGGTGTGTCGGGTCCAAAATTATTTCGCATGGGCCGGACACGGTGACCGCGTCGGGTGTGCGGTGTTGCGTGAAAGAACTTGCGATGGCAGAGGCGGGATTCCCCGATTATCGCTGCGAGACCAAAGACTGAAGATACCAGAGGAAGCCATTCGTCAGGCCCAGCCGGAAGAAAGGCTGATTCATTATCGTAGTGTCGATGATTTGATGAAGTAGACTTTCGCTTGGAGTATCTTCAAATTGGCTCTTCTAGCAGTGAGACTCCTTCAAGGCGCGCTAGCTTTTGGTCAAAAGTGTAGAGAGGATGTGCCCCGCGCCGTTTGGCTGCTGCCGCAATCATCCGGTCGGGCAGGCTGGCTCCGCCCTCTCTGTAATGATTAATGGCAGATACCACATCGTCGGCAGATTCAAACTTAAGTTCTTTAGTGGCAACAAGATCTTCCAGTGTTTCTGAAATCAGATTACGAGGCAATCCATAGGTGTTCTGGAGAACCCAAGCAAGTTCAACGGTCACTTCGCGACAGACAAAGCCTGGTTGCTCGGGGGTTAATCCCGAAAGAAAATTCCGAGCCGCTTTCGTTTGGTGTTCATCGTCGTCAAGCAGATAACGAACCAATACGTTCGTATCAAGCGCAATCATTCTTCGCATGCCCCTTTCGCGATGGCACGGTCCATGTCTTCCAGTGTTGCCGGCGGCCCGCTATAGTGAGATTTAAGTGCGCCAAACAACGTTTTGAGGGATCTCAGAGGCAAGATTCGAATGCCGTCATCAAGAATGACGTAGCGTACGCGGTCTCCTGAAGAAACCCCGAGTGCTTCCCGTACAGGCTTCGGTAGCGTAGTCTGCCCCTTGGATGTGATGGCCGATTCAAGCATTGATTAATATAATTATCCTTACTTTCTAAATAATATCCTTACTTATAAAATAAGTCAAGGCAATGTCCCTAGACCACATTTCTCATCACCACCTTAAAAGGTGGTTTGGGTTTTCCGAAATTTTCCCAAGAAAGCCCTGACGGGCTGGCTGGTTTACTACTGGATCTCGGGCTGCTGAAGGTTCAATCTAGCTTATAGTTGGGATTATTAAAATTGCAATGGATGTAATGACTAAGACTAATGGAAATATTGTCTGTAGTGAGATGAAAGGGGAGTTATGCCTTGTGGCTGAATCTGGCTTACCTAAGATATGGAGCGTCAACCAGAACACAAAGCCGCCGAGGGCGCCTAATATAGCCGCAGACCCAATTACTGCCATCTGGTCTGATTCTATCGGGTCTGGCAAGGATATAAGCGTCATTGGAACACTTCCGACAATGAAACCCGCGAAAATGGAGATGGCGCGAGTGAGTTCTCTTTTCTGGGACAAAATCAGGTAGATGGGAAGTCCTAATATTGCTGCGTGAGCAAGTGCAAAAATAAAAACAGCGTAAGTGATCAGTAAGTAGAAATAGGATCCTAGAAAGAAATTCAACAGTCCATAGGTTACAGCTGGGGTGGCCGCTGCCGCTAAAACCGCAGTTCCAATGTTAATTGCGCGCTTCCAAAGCATACCCTCAATTTTGTGTTTGCTTGCTGGCACGCTCTCTCACGAATCCCAAAAAATGCCGAATCCATTCAAAACGCTTTGTGTGCCGCAAGTGGCAGTAGTTGGCAAACAGATTGCCTAAAATCAATCCGTCCATTTCCTCGGCCGTGCCAGTTCCACGCCGAACCTGCCAGCCCCAGCGAAGATCGCCACTCAGGTTTTCCAGGCGCGAGTAGTGAAATTCATGTGCAGGCACTTGCAACCCTGAGGGCACCTCGGGCCATGGGAAGTCGCCCGTGGCCTCCAGTTCCACCAACCCTCGCCCTTGCGGGCGCGAGTCCATCACGCAATCGCCGGGGACGACGCCCACCATCTCGTGAGTCTGATCTTCCCAGGAGATCTGCCGGGACAGGTACATGAGACCGCCGCACTCGGCATAGGTCGGCAGCCCGGCCGCAATGCGGTCGTGCAAGGCCTCCTTCATCGAAGCATTGGTTGACAGAGCTTCGGCCTGGGTTTCCGGAAACCCGCCGCCGAGCCACAAGCCGTCCATCTCGGGGAGATCGGTGTCGTGCAGCGCATCAAACGGTACTAACTCCGCACCCAACCGGGCGAACTGTTCCAGATCATCCGCATAGTAAAACCCGAATGCGGCGTCCCGGGCATAGCCGATGCGGAGGTCCGGTGCAGGCGCGGATGCTGGAGCTTCTGTTTTCAGATCTGCAACCGGACTACCCGCGAGACTGAGCAGTCTTTCGACATCGACACTCTCGGCCACGACCCGGCCCATTTTTTCGATGCGCTGGTCCGCGTCGGCCTGCTCGGCATGGGTGATGAGCCCGAGGTGGCGTTCCGCGAGTTGCATGTCCGGGGATCTCCCGACGGCACCCAGCACCGGAAGGTCGGTGTGTTGTTCCACGGCATGGATGAGCTTGGATTCGTGTCGACTGCCGGCAGTCCGATTGAGAATCACGCCAGCCCATTGCAGCTTGGAATCGAACTGCTGATAGCCGAGAACCAGCGGCGCGATGCCGCGAGCCATTCCCTCGGAATCCAGTATGAGCGCGATGGGCGCCTGCAGAAGCTTGGCCAAGGCGGCGTTGCTGTCGGAGCCGTCGGTTGCCATGCCGTCAAACAATCCGAGGTTGCCCTCGATCAGGGCGTAATCGGCCGCGGAACCCCGGGCGGCGGTCTCAAGGATCTCCTGGCTGGTTTGCGTGTTGTAGTCCAGGTTGTAGCAGGGTTGCCCGGCGGCGCGGGACAACCACATCGGATCAATGTAGTCGGGCCCTTTCTTGAAAGGCTGGGTCTTTACGCCTTGCCGGGCGAGCGTATGCAGGAGGCCGATGGAGAGGCAGGTCTTGCCGCTGGACTTCCGGCTTGCCGACAGGTAGATCCGGCGGTGTTGGCCGGCCATGATTAAGACTTAGCTGGCCGGCTCGGGATCCGACAGGTCCTCGGGGAGGATGTCCAGTGCGCCCAGGCCCGCGACGGTGAGGATCAGGCCGATGCCGACCCCGGTGATGCCCAGCAGGAACTCCCAGATGCTTGGCACGTAGGACGCAACCACACCGTCAAAGAACGAACTGCTTTCTTCCATGCCGGGGAACAGGATCAGCGGATACGCTTGCCCGCCGATGATGATGACGTACATCTGGATCAGGCCGCCGATGATGACCAGACTCGCGCCGACAAGCGCGCTGACGCGGCAGTTCCGGGTCTTCGGCGAGTAAAACAAGGCGAGCGGTAAGAGAGAGCCGAGGCCAACCTGCCCGAGCCAGAAGAGTTTCGAATACAGGCTTTCGAAATTCAGGATGAATGCCTCGAAGCCGTGGTGCTCGGTGGCGTAGAGGTTGGTGAGGTGGTAGGCCAGGACGAAATAAAGCACCGCGGAGACAAACACGGCGAGCAGGTTCTTCAGGCGGAACAGCAGGGCATCGCCAAGCACCCTCCCAGAGCCCCGGCAGGCCGCGGCCAGGACCAGCAGGAATACGGCCGTGCCGAACGAGAACGACATGATGATGAACAGGGGCGCCATGATGGCCGCGTCGTATCCTTGGCGGGCGACCAGAAAACCGAAGATGGCGCCGGTGCCGGTGGTCAGGATGAGGCGCCACAGCAGGGCCATGATGCCGGCGGCCCGGGTCCAGCGGGCCAGTGCGGGCTGGAACAGCACGAACAGGTAGACGGCGATCACCGCCAGCAGCCCGGTGTAAAGGAAGATATTCCAGGCGAAGATGGACTTGAAGTTGTAGTAGGTCATGGCCACGATCAGCCGATCCGGCCGACCGAGGTCCAGTACCAGGATGGCCAAACCGCCGGACAGTAAGGCGGCGGCCAGAAGCCCGGACAGGCGGGCCAGCGGCTTGTAGGCAGCTTGGCCGAACACGGAAGCGATGGAGGCGACATTCAGCGCGCCGGAAGCCGCGACGATCAGGAACACGGCGAAGACATGCGGGATGCCCCACACGACCTGGTTGTTCATGCCGGTGATCCAATGGCCCTCGTGCTCCAGGTGGAGGAATCCGGCGAATCCGGCCAGTACCACGCCCGCCAGGACGGCGAGCAGGCCCCAGTAGTTGCGGCCGGCGTCCAGCGTGGCGTAACGGGTCGAGGCGATGCTCATAGGTTCTGGTAGCGTACGCCGGTGTTGAGCCCGAGGTCGGCCCGGATCTGGGTGGCGCCGAACTCCCGGATCCGCTTGGAGATCTCGCTGTCCGGATCGTTCAGGTCTCCGAACAAAATGGCCTGGTGCCCGTCCTTGTGACAGGCTTCCGCACAGGCGGTCGTGTTTTCCCCGGCATCGACCTTGTGTACGCACATGGTGCAGCTCTCGACGCAGCCTTTGCCGCGCGGCGCGTCGGGCAACTGCTCGGTCAGGTTCTCATGGATGAACGAACGCGCCTTGTAGGGGCAGGCCATCATGCAGTAGCGACAGCCGATGCAGGTATGTTTGTCGACGAGCACGATGCCGTCTTCGCGGCGGAACGAGGCACCCGTCGGGCAGACGTCCACGCAAGGGGGATTCTCGCAGTGCTGGCACATCATCGGCAGCGAGATGGTCCTCCCGCCAAGCGGGTCGCGCACGTTCAATTTCCGGATCCACTGTGCATCGGTTTCGGGACGGCCGAGGTCCTGCAGGTTGTGCTCTTCATTGCAGGCGTCCACGCAGGCATTGCAGTCTTCCTGGCACACCTGGGTGTCCACCAGCAGCCCCCAGCGCACGGCGTCGGTCACCGGGGCTTCCGGGTCCTTGGCATACAGGAACACTCCGGGTGCAAGGGTCAGGGCACCGGCCGCACCGGCACCTTGCAGGAATTCGCGCCGGGTGAGGTCCAGGCTCATCGGACAGGCCTCTTGCGGAACATGTCGTTCAGGCTCAGCCGGGAGTGGCGGGGGATTGCGCCGTAGGCCTCATGCGGGCGGTCGGCGTGGCATTCGAAGCAGTCGATGCGGATGCCGGCGAAGACGTGGCAGTTGGTGCAGAAATGGGTCGGCTCGGAACTCCGCGGGAATCGCCCTTCCTCGTCCGGCTGCACGTGGCACTCCAGGCAGTTCTTCAGGGAATGGCGGGTGGTGCGGATGCCCTTGTGCACGGTCTCGTCGCGCTGGTGCAGGATGAATTCCCAGTGCCGCTCGCGCATCACCTGGGTCGGCTCCACGCATTGCTCGCCCTTGGCTTCGGGAATAAACGGCCCCAACCCCTCGGCAGAGGCATTCGAGAGCGCTGTCAGCGTGACGACTGACAGCATGAGAAAAGTTGCCCGCATAGCGCGCAGATCACCCCGAAATCAATGCTCTCCCAGAGCCATGTCAATGTAGCCGGTCGGGCAGACGTCGGCGCAGATATGGCAGCCGATGCACCGGTCGTAGTCGGTGTCGACGTAGCGTCCGGTCGTATGCTCGTCTTTCTTGACCCGGAACACGGCGTCCTGCGGACAGAACACGACGCAGTTGTCGCATTCGAAGCACATGCCGCAGCTCATGCAGCGCCCGGCCTCGGAAACCGCCTCCTCTTCACTCAGGCCCACCACGCGTTCCTCGAAGTGGCCCAGCACCGCCTCGCTGTCGGGTCCGGACTCGCCACGCAGGACACGGGACTGAAAGGGGAAGTGGGCAAGGAACAGTTTTTCGTGGGTGATGATTTCCTGGCTGGAGCGATCCTCGTAGTTGTGTACCGAGAAATCGCTGCCGTCGGTGCCCCGGGTCTCGCCGATCTCGTAAGGCTTGGGATCCAGCCCGGCCTCGCTCAGCTTCGCCAGCAGGTCGAAGTGATGGACATCCACTTTCGGGCGCTTGCGGAGTTCGGCGTCTTTCAGGTACTGGTCGATGCCCTCGGCGGCGATGGACGCCTGCCCGATGGCGGTGGTCAGCAGATGCGGGCGGATGATGTCGCCGGCCACGAAGTGCCCGGGTCGTCCGTCGACCTCGAAGAACTTGCTGGCATCGATCAGGCCGCGGCCGTTGTCGAGTTCCGCCAGGCCGCCGCTGAGGTCGCCGCCCTGGCCGATGGCGGACACGATCAGGTCCGCCTCGATTTCGAATTCCGTGTCTTCCACGGGGCTCGGACGGCCTTCTTCTATGGTGCATTCCGCCATTTTCAGGGCGCGGGCCCGGCCGGTATCGTCCAGCAGCACCTCGACCGGCATGACACCATCGCGAATATCGACACCTTCACGCATGGCATCGTGCACTTCGTGCTCGGCCGCGGTCATTTCCTCCTTGGGGAACAGGGAGGTCAGCGTCACGTTCGCCCCTTCACGGGCTGCGGCCATTGCGGCATCGTGTGCCACGTAGCCGCCGACGACATGCTCGGGACGCAGTTTCTCTTCCATGCTCGGGATCTTGCCGAGACGCCTGGCGACGGAGACCACGTCGATAGAGGTGTCGCCGCCACCGACGCAGATGACGCGGTCGGCGGTCACCTGCAGGTGACCCTTGTTGAACGCTTCGAGGAAAGCCACGCCGGAGATGCAGTTCGGGGCATCACTGTTGGGGACAGGAAGCTTGCGCCCGGTCTGGCAGCCAATCGCCCAGAGGATGGCGTCGAATTCCTTCTCGATTTCCTCGATGGTGACATCGGTTCCGACCTTGGTGTTGTTGCGCACCTCGATGTCGCCCATTTCCAGGATACGCTCGATTTCGCGGTCCAGGTAGGAGCGGGGCGTGCGGTAGCCGGGGATGCCGTAGCGCATCATGCCGCCGAGTTCCTCCTGGCCTTCGAAGATGGTGCAGGCATGGCCGCGGCGGCGCAACTGGTAGGCGCCCGCCAGGCCGGCCGGCCCGCCGCCGATGACGGCGACCCGCTTGCCGCTGGTCTTCTCGGGGGACTCGAACTTGAAGCCCTCGTTGTAGGCTTCGTCGCCGATGTACTGTTCGACCGAATTGATGCCGACGAAGTCCTCGACATGATTCCGGTTGCAGCCGTCCTGGCACGGGGCCGGGCAGACCCGGCCCATCATGGACGGGAACGGGTTGGCGTCGGTCGAGCGGCGGAAGGCGTATTCCTGCATGCTCATGCCTTCCGGCGGGGTTTCGATGCCGCGCACGATGTCGAGCCAGCCGCGGATATCCTCGCCGGACGGGCAGCTGCCCTGGCACGGCGGGGTGCGGTGCACGTAGGTCGGACACTTGTGGGAATGATCCGCCTCGAAGATCGAATCTCCTGGCTTGGTCCACTGGTAGTCGTCGTCTTCGAAACGACGAAACGTGAGTTTCTGGTCTGATGGGGACTCGTTTGAGGTACTCATAGGGTTCTCCTCTCCTGGGAGTGGTCTTCAGGCGGCCTCGCTCAGCTCGGCCTCTTTCTCTTGTTCGCTTCCGGTCAGGACGATGGCATTGCTCACCAATTGGTGAACGCTGACGATCTGATCCATCTGGAATCCATAGTAGGTCAGGACCTTGGCGAACTGGCTCTTGCAGATCGCGCAGATGGCAGCCATATGGGTGACGCCATGGTCATCAACAACCTGCTTGAGGGCCTCCATGCGAGGCAGGGCGCCCTTGACGCGTAGCTCGATCAGGTCGTCGGTCAAAAGCCCGCCGCCGCCGCCGCAACAGTAAGTCGCTTCGCGCACGGTGTCGGCCGGCATGTCGTAGAAATGGTTGCAGCTGGCGCGGATGATGTCGCGCGGGATGGTGAACTGTCCACCCGGGACGTCTCCCATGCGCGAGGCGCGGGCGACGTTGCAGGAGTCGTGATAGGTCATCACCATGTCGTCGTTCTGCGACTTGTCCAGGCGCAACTTCCCTTCCTGGATCAGTCCGTGGGTGACCTCGCAGATGTGCTGGGGAACCGGGTAGTTCGGGTCCAGGAAGTCGAAGGGGCCGGCCAGCGTATTGAGGAAGCTGTAGGCGACCCGCCAGGCGTGCCCGCATTCGCCGAATACGATGCGTTTCACGCCGAGGTCCAGCGCCGCTTCCCGGATGCGCAGCGCGACCTTGCGCATGTTTTCGTAGCTGCCGATGAACATGCCGAAATTCGCCGCCTCGGAGGCGTGCGAACTCAGGGTCCACGACAGTCCTGCCTCGTGCAGGACCTTGGCGTATCCGATCAGGCCATCGACATGGGGCTCGGCGAAGAAATCAGCGGAAGGGGTGACCAGCAGGATGTCGGCCCCTTTCTGGTCCACCGGGAACTTGACCGCGACGCCGGTGTCTTCCTCAATCTCTTCTTCCAGGCCTTCCAACGTATCCACGAGGGCTGGCTCCGGCAGGCCGAGGTTGTTGCCGATGGTGTGGACCTTGCCGATGATCTCGTTGCAGTACTTCTGGCCCTTCCCGATCGAATCCATGACTTCACGCGCCGCCATCGAGATTTCCGCGGTGTCGATGCCGTAGGGGCAGTACACCGAGCAGCGGCGGCACTGCGAGCACTGGTGGAAATACTTGTACCAGTCGTCGAGCACTTCTTCGGTCAGGTCTTCGGCGCCGACCAGCCACGGGAGGTACTTGCCGGCGAACGTGTAGTGGCGCCGGTACACCTTGCGGAACAGGTCCTGGCGGGCCACCGGCATGTTCTTGGGGTCGGTGGTGCCGAGATAGTAGTGGCACTTGTCGGTGCAGGCGCCGCATTTGACGCAGGAATCAAGGAACACCTGCAGCGAGCGGTAGCGGTCGGTCAACTCGCCCATCTTCTTCACCGCGACGTCCTGCCAGTCGTCCACCAGTTCGCCCGGGAAGCCCAGCGGACCCTGGAAGTCGGACTTGGCGACGAACGGCTGGCTGTGCGCCATGGCATCCTCGACCAATTTCGGGATGACCGGATAGGGCTTGAGTTCCGGGATGTCGAAAGCGGGTTGCTCAGCCATTGCCTTTCTCAAGTTTCAGTGCCCAGGCGGAAACATGGCGGCGTTCCCTGGGATTGTCGGCCTGATTGCGGGTGGGGCTGAAGAACATGCCCGGGGCATGCAACAGCTTGCTGAACGGGAAGATCAGCATCAGCAATGCGACCAGGACGAGGTGTCCATACAGCAGCGGGTCGGACGGCAGCGGCTGCCAGTCGAACCACATGAGCCCCAGGAAGAATGCCTTGACGGCCACCACGTCCGTGCCGACGGCAAAGCTCATGGCAATGCCGGTCACGCCGATGGCGATCAGCAGGGCCAGCATCAGGTGGTCGGACAGCGCGGAGATATAGCGCACCCGGTCCACCGCCACGCGCCGGAACCAGAGGCCCAGCAGCCCGAGGACCATCATCAGGGAGGCATATTTCCCGTACGGTTGCAGGAACGCCACCCAGCCCCAGACGGGATCGGTGAAATAGCGCAGATGGCGCAGGAGCACCAGCAGCAGGCCGAAGTGGAACATCCAGCCGAACAGCCAGATCCATTTGTTCGACTTGAACAGGCTTTCGAACAAGGTCAGTTCCCGAATCATGCGCAGGACGACGCCGATGCGATTGGTCGGAGCCGGCGTGGTCGGGATTTTCAATGGGGCCGGGACCGTGGCGTACCGGCGGATGCGCAAGGCAAGCCCGAGCGCCAGCACCAAGGCGGCGCCGTAGTAGAGGAAGGTCAGAGCCAGGCTTGCTGCATCCATGTCAGCTTGCGCCGGAACCGCCGGCAGGCGGTTGGGCGCAGGTTCAGACGCAACCGGTCGGTTTTGGCAGACCTGCGTATTTGCAGGCTTGTTTGGCCGGGCCGTAGGGGAAGAGCTCGTACAGGTACTTGCTGTTGCCCTTGTCTTTGCCCAGCTTCTTGCCGATTGCCTTGGTCAGGACGCGGACTGCCGGGGCGATCTGGTATTCCTCGTAGTACTCGCGAAGGAAATTGATCACTTCCCAGTGGTTCTCGCCCAGAGCGGCGCCGTCAGCTTCGGCCATGGCATTCGCCAGATCAGGTTCCCATTCCTGGATGTTGGCCAGATAGCCTTCCTCGTCAGTTTCGTAATTTTTTCCGTTGACTTCAAGGGGCATGATTGTTACTCCCGTCTCATTGAGACTGTTTTAGTTATAACCATGATTGGACGCTGTCGTGTTCGCACGTGAGCGCCACAAATCGGTCGTAATCGACGACTTCAATGCCGTCGATAATGCGATCTTTCGGGAGTCCGCGCGCGTCCAGGTCGGGACCCAGCACGTATACGGACAGACGTCCCGTTGCATTCTTGATGGTTTCGGCATGCTCGGTCCCGTCCAGGGCCGCCACGACGGCGTCCTCGATCAGCAGGACTGCATGGCCGTCTTCCGCGAGCCGCAGGCAGGACTGCAGGGCATTGCGCTCGAACGGAGACTTGTTGATGGTGTGCAGCAGGCTCATGGTCAGAAGCTCAGCACGATGTCTTGTTCGCTCATCAGCGCAGCCAGTTCCTTGCTGTCGACGACCCGGAGCGACTCTTTCTCCGCCCAGTCGTCGTCCTCGTCCTCGTAGGTGAGCGGCATCAGGTCCTCGACGGTCAGCCCGCGTGCTTCCAGCGATTCGCGTTCCACATAGATGTCGCGAACGTCGTAGTCGCCGAGTGCCGCGTAGGTGGGGGAGAAGTTCTTCATGCCGATGCCGTCGGTGCTTTGGTTCCGGGCCAATTGGTATACGCCGTCGTCGACGAAAGCCAGGCTGACCTGCTGGTCGAACGCCGCGCCGATCAGGACGACCTCCAGCGACTCCAGCGCATAGATGGTGCCGTACGGCGCCTTGCGGTTGACGTACATGAGTTTCTTGACGACGCCTTCTTCGCTCATCCTCAATCTCCGAAAGTCACCAGCCGGTCCGACTGGATGGCGGCTTCGATCAATTGCCCCAGTCCCGAGATGCGGAACCCCGGGGCAATGTTGTCGGCGTCTTTTTTGTGGCGTTTGGCCTCATCGGCGTCGAGGAGCCCGCGGCGCTGTGCCGCGGCCACGCAAAGGACCAGGTCCAGACTGTGTTCCTGAGCCAACTCCGACCAGCGATCCACGACGTTGCGGTCGTCCTGCGGCGGCACGGTCAGGCGGGTGCCGTTGTTGACCCCGTCGTGGTAGAAGAATATCCGAAACACCTCGTGCCCGGCAGTCAGCGCCGCACGGGTGAATTGATAGGCGCTATCAGAGGCTTGGTGCTGGTAAGGACCCTCGTTGACCAGGATTCCGAATTTCACAGCGACACTTCCCAGGAATCAAGGCTCAGAAGCGGATATGCGCCGAGGCATTGAGGCTGGCCCGGGAGCCGCGCCAGTTGTTGATATGGAACTTGGTGAACGGCAGGCCGGCGCGTTCGAAGAACTGAGGCCAACCGATCCGCTCGATCCAGTCGTTCATGCGTTCCCAATCCCGGGCGTCGTCGCGGTAGGCGCGCAGGATGCGCTTGACCACGGCGGTGGCTTCCGGCCATCGCGGCGGATTGTTCGGGATGCCGGCCGCAACCAGCTTCTGGAACGTGGGCTTGCCGCGGGCATTGGAGTGGTTGCCGCCGACCCAGATGGCCAGCTTGGTGTGCTCCGGATCGTTGATCTGCATGGGCGGGCAGGGCGGATAGCAGGCTCCGCAGCAGATGCACTTCTTCTCGTCGACTTCAAGCGAAGGCTTGTTGTTGACCAGGGCCGGGCGAATCGCCGCGACCGGGCAGCGGGCCACCACCGACGGGCGCTCGCAGACGTTGGAGACGAGGTCGTGGTTGATCTTGGGCGGCTTGGTGTGCTGGACATTGATCGCGATGTCGCCCTGGCCGCCGCAGTTGATCTGGCAGCAGGACGTGGTCATGTGCACCCGGTTGGGCATGTTCCAGCCACGGAACTCGTCGATCAACTCGTCCATCATCGCCTTGACCACGCCGGAGGCGTCGGTGCCGGGGATGTCGCAGTGCAGCCAGCCCTGGGTGTGCGAGATCATCGCCACCGAGTTCTTGGTGCCGCCGACGATGAAGCCGGAATCTTCCAGTGCGTCGATCAGCGGTTCGACCTTGTCCTCGTCGGACACCATGTATTCGATGTTGCTGCGGATGGTGAAACGCACGTAGCCATCGCCGAATTCATCCCCGATGTCGCACAGCTTGCGCAGGGTGAACACGTCCAGGATGCGCTGGGTGCCGGCGCGAACGGTCCAGATGGCTTCTCCGTTGTGCGCGACGTGGCGCAGCACGCCGGGGCGGGGGTCTTC
Source organism: Gammaproteobacteria bacterium (assembly GCA_026713705.1). Taxonomy (GTDB): domain Bacteria; phylum Pseudomonadota; class Gammaproteobacteria; order Poriferisulfidales; family Poriferisulfidaceae; genus Poriferisulfidus. The sequence goes on along the minus strand of JAPONY010000005.1, from coordinate 16,559 downwards.
GTGATAGGCCCAGTTCCCGTAATGCTTGCGCATCAGCGGGTGCAGGTACTGGAAGCCGTCCGGGCAACCGGATTCGACCGGCGAGCGATGTTCAGTGGCCATGAATCAATCCCTCCGCGTTCAGGCCGCAGCCTGGGATTGTTCGGCCTTGCGCTGGAACCACTTCTCGGCCTCTTCCTCCCAGTCGTCCATGCGGACGTAGGAACTGGTGCGCGGCTCGTTGATCATGTTGGGATCCACCTCCACGCCGATGCCTTCCAGGAAGTTGACCAGGCCGATGCGTTCGATCATCTCGCCGCAACGCTCGTGCTCCAGGCCGTTCTCGGCCCAGAAGTCGATGGTTTCCTCGGCGAGTTCGACCAGCTGCTCGTAGTCTTCCTCGGTATCGAGTTTCATGAACGGCACGATCATGGTGCCCATCAGGTCACCGATCTTCAACGTGCGCTTGCCACCGATCAGGATCGAGACGCCTTTGTCGTCTCCCGGCGACAGGGCCTTGGGCAGTACGTTCAGGCAGTGCATGCACCGCACGCAGTTGCGGTTGTCGACCTCCAGCTGATCGTCGTCCGACAGGGACAGGGCATTCGTCGGACAGCGCGCGATCACGTTGTCGATCAGGTACTGGCGACCCTTGGTCTCAAGGTAGCCCGCGATGGCGTCCTGGTTCACCTTCATGTCGTCACGCCAGGTGCCGATGATGGAGAAGTCGGAACGCTCGATCGAATTCATGCAGTCGTTGCCGCAGCCGGACACCTTGAACTTGAACTTGTACGGCAGCGCCGGGCGATGCACGTCGTCGGTGAAGTTGTTGAGCAGGGTCCGATGGACCCGCATCTCGTCAGTGCTAGACTGTTCGCAGCGGGCCGCGCCGACGCAGGACATGCCGGTGCGTACGCAAGGACCGGCACCGCCGAGGTCGAACCCGTAGTCGTTGATCTCGTCGAAGAAATGCTGGGTGTTTTCCGTGCTGGCGCCGATGAACATGATGTTGCCGGTCTGACCGTGGAAGGTCACCAGGCCGGAGCCCCAGCGTTCCCAGCTGTCGCCGAGCTGGCGGAGAACGTCGGTGGTGTAGTAGTTGCCTGCGGGCGGTTGCACGCGCAGGGTGTGGAATTCCTTGGAGGCGGGGAAGGCGGTGCCGACTTCGGAGAATCGCGGGATGATGCCGCTGCCGTAACCGTAGACGCTGACCGTGCCTCCTTTCCAGTAGCCCTTGCGGGTTTCGTAGGAATGTTCTAATTGACCGAGAAGGTCGTTTGCGACGCCGTTGACCCGTTCGTCAGGGTGTTGGTCGCGGAGACGTTTGATGCCGGAAATGAAGCTTGGCCAGGGGCCTTGCTCCAGCTCGTCCAGCATGGGCGTTTTATGCTGTTCGTCTGTCATGGTTCACGGTCCTCCTGTCAAACACGTGGCCAGTGCATAGGATAAATGATTTTGAAGCAGATATAAATTTCACTATGGGGTAAGCCGGGAACCAACTATTATATCCCCTAAGGGGTAGGGGCTGGGTTCAAGAGTTCAAGTTAAGACCAATCTTCTGGATTGGAGCCGAACTTACTTCCTAACCCAGAGCCGCCCGGAACTCGGAATCATTTTTTAATCTTATAAAAAGTTTTTCTAGCACTTATCGAAGACCGCGATGATTCGGAAAAATAATCGCGGGGAATATGTGCAATCCAGTTGACTGATCGGCGGCTTGGGTAAGGGTTTCCATCAGGAAAATATTGATAGTCACCAGCAATCTTGCCAATATGCACCAGGCGATCTGGTTTTGACGTATCGGGATAGACGACAATGTCGCCGATGGAAACTCCGTACAGGAAACGGTAGAGAACTCCGGCATCGGACCCCGCTGTGTAAGACGAATGTCGCGGATATGCTATTTGGATGAGTTTCCTGATCTCTTTACGGTCATCTGGCAAGTCGGAAAGGTTACGCATTGTTTTCCAGCCAATTCCGATGAATCCATTGACTACAGGCTCCTTGCACATCTCTTTCATGTGTATGCCCCATACAGATTCAGTCATAATCCGGTCCTGTCCGTGAGTTGAAAGGCGCATTCTATTTGATTACGGCTTTCCTTAAATTTGCATTAAAGGCGTATTACGTTTATCATAATACGCAGGAGGTTCCGTAAGGCTGCATAGGAAATGGCATGATCCGTTCTTTCGCAGATAAACGCACCGAAGATATTTTCCACGGAACCAGGAAAAACTTGTTTCCTCCGGGTGTCTTACAACGAGCCCGGGTGAAATTGGATCGTCTTAATGCTGCGAAAGACATTGGTGACTTACGGGTACCGCCAGGAAACCACCTTGAACGGTTGAGTGGAGATCGCAAGGGACAATACAGTCTTCGGGTTTCCCGAGGCTGGAGAATATGCTTTCAGTGGAGGAATGGAAGTGCGTACAAGGTGGAGTTAACTAACCACTACAATAAAAATTAAAAACTGAAGACAAGAAGATGACTTTAATTCCCACACAGCGAATCGCTACGCATCCCGGAGCGTTATTGCTTGAGCAGATTGCGGAAATGGGATTGACCGTACATGGCGTTGCTCAGGCAATAGGGTTACCAGCAACCCGTCTACATGAAATTGTGCATGAGCGCAGGGGCATAAGCGCAGAGACGGCAATTGCATTGGCTGCATTTTTCGAACAGGCTCCAGAGTTTTGGCTGAATGCCCAAAAGGTGCATGAACTGTCGAAGGAGTTGGTCGAGCGCGGTGAATCTATCCGCATGCAGGTGCGTCGTCGCGCAAAAGACATGGCGACGGTATAGCCTTTCCTATACAAGTTGCTTGCTGAGGCCATAACCCGGGAAATTCGGGTGGGGGCACTCGCTATAATTTAGGGTACATTTTTCGATCCTTTCTTCAGAAATTCACGGAGGACTGCATGAGCATCGAACTCGACGGAAAGACGATAGAGACTACGCCAACCGGCTATCTGGTCAATGCGGACGACTGGAGCGAGGGTCTGGCCGAGCACATCGCACAATCCGAAGACTTGGAACTGACGTCGCGCCACTGGGATGTCATCAAGCACCTGCGCGAGGAATTTTTCCAGAATGCCGGAAACCAGCCGAACACTCGCAACCTGGTCAAGCACTTTGGGAAACTCTGGAATGAGAGAATCAACGCCAAGACCCTCTACGATCTGTTCCCCGGTGACCCGAGCAAGCAGGGAGGGCGCATCGCCGGATTGCCCGAGAGCCGCCGCAAGGGAGGCTATTGAGTTTCGGGAATCGGCTTGATGTCTTGGTTGGCTTAGGCCCAGAGTGTAGAGATAGGCGCAACGTACATCCGGTCACCGAACGACAAAGTGTATTCGTGATCGTATAAGACCAAGCCCATAACAAACCGGTCACCGCAGCCGGCGGCAAGGCGGCGCAAGCCTGCGAAATCTTTTCCGGACGCAGAGGCTGCGGCCTTGACCTCAATGCCGACGACTTGTCCGCGGCTATTTTCCATGACGATATCCACCTCGTTTTTATCTTTGTCGCGGAAATGTGAAAATTCGTACCGGTCGGCATCCCAGCTTGCAAGTTTCAGAAGCTCGCCAAGAACGAAAGTTTCCAGCACCGGGCCGAGTGGCGATTTGTCTCGGCGGAGGTGTTCCGGGAAAATTCGTTTCAACGAGGCAAGCAATCCAGAATCAAGGAAGTGCAGTTTAGGTGTTTTAACCAGACGCTTGAGGGTGTTTGCATGCCAAGGTTTCAAGGCGTGCAGAAGAAACAGGTTCTCAAGAATGCCGACGTATTTTTGGGTGGTGACTTGATTCATGCCAAGCATAGAGCCTAACCTGGAGTAGTTGGCGAGTTGACCGGAGTATTCGGCGAGAACGCGAAGAAGCTTTGGCATCATGTTCAACTGCTCAACTTGGGCGATGTGATGGATATCACGTTGGATAAGCGCGTCCACGTAATCCAGGTGCCAATCCTCTCGATGTTTCCGCGGCAATGCGACAGCCTCAGGGTATCCGCCAGCAAGGACCCTCTCCATGAGGGAATCTCCAACCGTTGCTGGGACAGACCGTGGAGGTTTTCCGGCAAACACTTGTTCCAGGAAGGATGGCTGCTTGCCATGCAGTTCCGCTTGGGCCAAAGGCATCAGGCGGACCACTTTCATGCGTCCGGCGAGCGAATCGGCGACACGGGGGAGAGTCATCAAGTTGGCAGACCCTGTAAGAAGAAAGCGACCCGGGCGAGGGTTCAGATCTACAGAAGCCTTAATCGCGAGGAGGAGATTGGGCGCACGCTGTACTTCGTCAATGGCGGCTCGGTCCAAACCACGCAACTGACCGGTCGGGTCGGCTAAGGCGGCTTTGAGCGAAGCCTCATCGTCCAAAGTGATAAAGGGCATCGTTCCTCCAGCAACCTGTCTTGCCAGAGTGGTCTTTCCAGACTGCCGGGGCCCGCAAATCATAATGACCCTGGTATACGCCAAGGCTTCATGGATCTGATTTTCAATGAATCGGGGATACATGCGTAAATCAGGCGGGGAAATCCGCAATAGCGGTGCCGTCTGATTTAAAGTTTACTCTCGTCTAATTTAAAGTCAAGCGCCGACCAATTGAAAGCCCACATACCGTCTGATTTAAAGTCTAGGGTGGATCTATAAGCGAAAACGGGGCTGGAAAGCAATAATCTCCGTCTCTCCATGTCGCAACGCGATGGAGGGGAGGACAGGGAGGGATTCAGTCTGGCATATCCGTCACGGCGCCTTCCGACGCGGAGCGCACGCTGCGCGAATATTTTGCCAGCACGCCGGTACGGTAACGCGGGCGGCGCGGCTTCAGGGCCTTGCGCCGGCGATTTAGCTCCCTCTTCGGAACCTGCAGGGTGATCTCCCGGCGGGTGGCGTCGATGGCAATGCGGTCACCGTTTTTCACCCAGGCCAGCGGGCCGCCGACGGCAGCCTCCGGGGTGATGTGTCCGATCACGAATCCGTGCGAGCCGCCGGAGAAGCGTCCGTCGGTAATCAGGGCCACGTCGCTGCCGAGACCCCGGCCCATGATGGCGGAAGTCGGGGCGAGCATTTCGCGCATGCCGGGCCCGCCGCGGGGACCTTCGTAGCGGATTACCACCACGTCGCCGGCCCGGATGGAACCGTCCAGAATTGCGCGCAGAGCCCGCTCCTCGGAATCGAACACGCGGGCGCGTCCGGCAAAAGTAGAACCCTCCTTGCCGGTGATCTTGGCCACGGCACCCTCGGGTGCCAGGTTGCCACGCAGGATAACCAAGTGGCTGTCCGGTTTGATCGGGTCGGAGAACGGGCGGATGATTTCCTGTTTTTCCGGGTAGTCGGGTGCTTCGCTCAGGTCCTCGGCCATGGTGCGCCCGGTGACCGTCCGGCATTCCCCGTGCAGGAGTCCGGCATCCAGCAGGCGTTTCATCAGGGGACGGATCCCTCCGATCCGTACCAGTTCCGACATCATGTAATGCCCGGACGGGCGCAGGTCCGCGACCACGGGCACTTTGCGGCCGACCCTTGTGAAGTCATCCAGCGAAAGGCGCACGCCCATGGAACGGGCCATGGCCAGCAGGTGCAGGACGACATTGGTGGAACCGCCCAGGGCGGTCGCCACGGCGATGGCATTGAGGAAAGCCTTGCGCGTCATGATGTCGCGGGGGGTGATGCCGAGCTTCAGCAACTGGACCGCCATCTCGCCGGCCCGGCGGCAGTCTTCATGTTTGGCCTTGGAGGTTGCCATCTGTGCCGAACTGCCGGGCAGGCTCATGCCCAGCGCTTCAATTGCCGAGGCCATGGTGTTGGCGGTGTACATGCCGCCGCACGACCCGGCTCCGGGGATGGCGCAAGACTCGATCGCAGATAATTCCCGCGCAGAGATCCGGCCCTTGGCCCGCTCTCCGACGGCCTCGAACACCGAGACCACGTCGATGTTCTTTCCACGGTGTCGACCGGGAGCGATGGTGCCGCCATAGACGAAGACGGCCGGGCGATTGAGCCGCGCGATCGCCATCAGGCATCCCGGCATATTCTTGTCGCAGCCGCCGATCGCCACCAGCGCGTCGAAACCTTCTCCCGCCGTCACCGCCTCGATGCTGTCGGCGATCAGTTCTCGCGACACCAGGGAGTATTTCATGCCTTCCGTGCCCATGGAGATGCCGTCGGACACGGTGATGGTGTTGAAGGTGACGGGTTTTCCACCGGCCTGGTTGGCGCCTGTGGCCGCTTGGCGGGCCAGCCGGTCGATGTGCATATTGCAGGGCGTCACTTCGCTCCAGGTGGAGGCAATGCCGACCTGAGGACGTCGAAAGTCATCGTCGCCGAAACCGACGGCGCGCAGCATGGAGCGGGCGGGTGCTCGTTCCAAGCCGTCGACGATCACGCTGGAGTGCGGGCGCGGCAAGCGGGGCATGTTGAGTCTGGGGGTAGCGGCTTTGTTGCGGTGCTGATTATAAGGATTCACCTGACATGGCGGAAAGGGTTGATAATCTGGAGATCACCGATTTCTTGCTCATCTTGAAGGTCTTCGGTATACAGAATCTCTGTCCCAGCACTTAATGCTGTTTCCACAATCAGCGAGTCCCAGTATGACAGCCGCGACGATTGGCTACGGCGCATAGCAGAGCGAACCAACTCGGGATGAAGGGCGTGCACTTGAAACTGAGAGAATTCATCAACGGCTTGTATGGCAATATCGGGGGCTAGAGGTGCAGCCAGTTTTCGAGTTACTGTCACGTAGAATTCTCCAAGCACCTGAACACTTACAGCAATTCGTCCTCGTTCTTCATACAGAATCTTTTGCGCTTGGAGTTGCTTATCGGGAGAGTGCGTATCAAACAGATAGACCAGCACATTCGTGTCTACGAATATGGAGTTAACGCTCATAGAGGTCTTCCCGGGTCCATGTGGCGTCACCGCGTCCTGATTGACAGGCTTGAGACAAGGCTAATATTCGCTTACATGCTTCGGTATGACGCCGGTCGGCCTTGGCATACGCCACCAAGTATTCCCGAATCAACGCATTTACCGAAGTATTCTCCTGAATTGCCCGGATGCGAGCACGTTTTAAAGTAGCATCGTCAACAACAACTGTAAGGTTCATTCCGCACCTAAAACGTGAGAACACGGATAAAGTATAACACGGAACCCGTGTTCCTAATATCGGAGGATGCCAGAAAAAACACCGTAAATCCAAAATCTAATTTTGAATTTATAAATATATTTGATTTTACTAGCGAAATAAATAATATTTTTGCTATTCTTGACACGAGTCTCTTGGAATGGACTTGGTTTCCCGAACTTTAGACTACAATGTAGCTCAGTTTTCTATTCCAATGGTGAAGCTATGCCTGCAAATGCCGTGGTTCGTGCTCGTATCAACGAGGAAATCAAGAAAGAGGCTGTCATCGTGCTGGCCAGCATGGGTCTGACGGTTTCCGATGCCTTTCGAATGATGTTAACTCGCGTAGCGGTCGAGAAGGCGTTGCCCTTCGAGCCTTTGGTGCCAAACGAAGAGACCCTTGCCACCATGCGCGACGCTCGGCTCGGAAAAAAGTAGAGTCTTTCAAAAATGTCGAGGCGTTGAAGGAAGATTTGGATCAGCCGGATTGAAGTTTGGCCCATTCGCCGATGCCCGACGGACATCGTAGGGCCGTGAGAATTATGCGGCTTTCGCAGTAGTATGGGCCTGCTGGTGTAGTTCAAGCAGTACGCCCTCTCGGATCGCACCCCGAGCTGGTTTCAGATCGTGGACATCCAGCAGTTCGAACAGGGTATGTAGGATCGCGAGTCCGCCCAGGAAAACCTGTACCCGGTAGCGATCCAGGTGTTTGAAGTGGGATCCGATGCGGATATTCAGTAGTCTCTGAACCAATTCTTCCACTGCTTCGGCATCGATGATTCCGGTGTCGTTGATGCCCAGTTTGATCATGGTGTTGCTGATGGCGCGGATGGCTCCGGAGGCACCGTACATGGTCTGGATGCCGGGCAGGTTAATGCGGCCTTTGCCGGCCAGCGTGATGGTCTCGTCCGCATAATCGACTGCGGCCTGCCAGTTGGCGGGCCGCAACATGCGGGTGTCGAAGAAGCGTTCGGTCAAGACGGCGCTGCCGAGTTGCCAGCTCAGGATGCAACTGGCGCGGGCGCCGCTGCCGAGGATGAATTCGGTGCTGCTGCCGCCGATGTCGAGGATGCAGTGGTCCTGGCCGGACAGGGGCGTGGTCTGCACTACGCCTCGGTAGATGTAGTCGCCTTCCTCCTCGCTGCTCAGGACGCGGATCGGACGGCCCAGCGCGCGCTCGCACAAGTTCTTGAAATAGTCGTCCTTCTGGCAACGGAAAGCATTGGTGGCGACCGCGGAGAAATAGGTCGGATTCTGCTTGCGGATGACCCGGGAGGCCTCCCGGAGGCAGTTGATGGCGGCATGCTGGTAGCTTTCCCGGATTTCGCCATTCTTCTTCAGGCCGGCCCCGAGCGAGACGTACTGCTTGAATTTGTCGAGCACGGCGATGCGCCCGTCCTCCTCCACGCGGGCGTAGATCATGTGAAAACTGTTGGACCCGAGATCCAGGACGCTATAGGTGGGTTGCATCGATTTCTCCATGCATCGCCATCAGCGCTTCCTGTGCGGAGAAGCGCTTGTGCCCGCGGCCGATGGCGGCCTTGGTGTAGGTGCCGTCGGGTTCCATCTGCCAGCTCTGGCAGTTGTCTGCAGAGTAAGTCTCGAAGATCTCCCGCATGATCCGTTTCTTGATGCTCTTGTCCAGCACCGGGAACATGGTTTCCACGCGGCGGTGAATGTTCCGGGTCATCCAGTCGGCGCTCGAGAGGTACATCTCCTCGTCCTCGCCGGTGCGGAAATAGAACACCCGGGTGTGCTCCAGGAAGCGTCCGACGATGGAACGGACGCGGATGTTGTCCGAGAGGCCCTTGACGCCGGGGCGCAGGCGGCATTCGCCGCGCACCAGCAGATCGATGGTGACGCCGGCCTGGGATGCCTCGTAGAGGGCGTCGACAATCCCGTATTCGGTCAACGCGTTCATCTTGCTGTAGATGACCGCTTTTTCTCCTTTTCGGGCCCGCTCGGCGGCCGCCTGGATCTTCTTGATGATTCCCTGGCCCAGGGTCAGCGGCGACTGGTACATCAGGCTGAGCCTGGGTGCCCGGCCGAGGCTGGCCACCTGGAGGAAGATCTTGTGCACGTCCTCGCACAGGTCCTGGTTGGCCGTCAGCAGGGCGTAGTCGGTATACAGGCGGGTCGTGACCGGATGGTAGTTGCCGGTGCCGAGGTGCGCATAGCGGCGCAGGCCGTCCTCGCCGCGGCGGACCACCAGCATCATCTTGGCGTGGGTCTTGTGGCCGACCACGCCGTACAGCACCTGGGCGCCGGCCTGCTCCAGCCGTTGGGCCAGCTGGATGTTGGCCTCTTCGTCGAAGCGCGCGCTCAGTTCGATGATCACGGTGACTTCCTTGCCCGATCGGGCTGCCGATTCCAGGATGTCGGTCAGGTCGGACTCGAGCCCGGTCCGGTAGATCGTCTGCTTGATGGCGACCACCTTGGGGTCTGCGGCAGCCTCGCGCAGGAAGCGGATGGTCCACTCGAATGAATTGAACGGGTGGTGCAGCAGGACGTCCTGCCGGTCCAGCAGGTCGAACAGGCTTCCCGAGGCCGGCAGGTTCCGAAACGCCTTGGGCGTCTTCGGGCGGTAGGGCGGATAGCGCAGGTCCGGCCGGTCGATCAGTTCCGGGAAGTTCATCAGGCGGTACAGGTTGACCGGCCCGTTGACCTCGTAGACGCTGCCGGCGTCGAGCTGGTACTGCTCGCGCAGGAAGCGGATGATGTCGCGCGGGCAGTCGTTGACGACTTCCAGGCGCACCGCTTCGCCGTACTGGCGCTCCGGCAGCACGCCGGCCAGCACGTCGCGCAGGCTTTCCACCTCTTCCTCGTCGTAGAACAGGTTGCTGTCCATGGTGACGCGGAACTGGTGGCAGCCCTTGATCTTGAGCCCGGGGAACAGGTCCTCGAGGTTGTCGTGGATGATCGAGGACAGGAAGACGTAGCTGTCGCGCTTGTTGCCGACCTCGTCCGGCAGGCGCACGATGCGGGGCAGGGAGCGCGGCGCGGTGACGACGGCATACTCGGTACTCCGGCCGTAGGCGTCCTTGCCGGCGAGCTTGACCATGAAGTTGAGGCTCTTGTTCTGCACGCGCGGGAACGGATGGCGGCTGTCGAGTCCGAGCGGGGAGAGGATGGGCAGGATGTTGCGGCGGAAGTACTGGCGGACCCACTGCCGCTGGGCCTTGTCCCACTCGTGGCGGCGCAGGAAAGAGATGTCGCGCGCGCGCAGCGCGGTCAGCACGCTTCTCTGCAGCAGCCGGTACTGGATCTTGACGATGGAATGGGCCTGCTTGGAGATTTCCGCGAGGATCTCCTGGGCGGTCAGGCCCTCGCCGCTCTGCGCTTCGGTGCCGTACTTGACCAGCTGGCGCAGGGCGGCGACCCGCACCTCGAAGAACTCGTCGAGGTTGCGGCTGGCGATGCACAGGAAGCGCAGGCGCTCCAGCACCGGGGTGCTCTTGTCCGCCCCCTGCATGACGACTCGCAGGTTGAATTGCAATTGCGAGATCTCGCGACAGTTATAGCGCTGGATTAGGTCTTTCTTATCAGCCATGCTGCTTACTTTAACAGCGAACCAGTATGTCTTGCCCGAATATAAAGAAATTATGAAATGTGGTAGTGGCGCGTCCCGGCAGTAAATCCAGAGAATGAATAGAGTGGGGAGGAGAGCAATCCCATGCAGTTAAAGTTATCATAGACATAACTGATTGTTTGTATGCAATATTTTATACATTGGTGCAAATTCAACATTTAATGTAGAATTTGCACCATGCTTGAGAGAAGTGTAGAGAATCAGGTAACCGAGGCATTGGAGTTCCAGTCCTCGGTCGCAATTATTGGACCCCGGCAGGTAGGCAAGACGACACTGGCCAAGAAAATAGCGCAATCTCGTCCCTCGGTTTATCTTGACCTGGAGGACGATGAAAGCTTGGAGAAGCTCCGGGAGCCCAAATGGTTCCTGTCTCAGCATCTTGACAAGTTGGTAATTCTCGATGAAATCCACCGCGCACCGGGATTGTTCCGGACGTTGCGCGGCCTGATTGATCAGGCGCGTCAGGAAGGTCGCCGTGATGGGCTGTATCTCTTTCTGGGATCAGCGTCCATGGACCTCTTGCGGCAGTCGGGGGAGTCGCTGGCCGGGCGGATCGCGTATGTGGACATGACGCCGCTGACGATGTCCGAGGTGGCGCCCGACGCCGAAACCCGGCAGCGCTTATGGCTGCGCGGAGGGTTCCCGGACTGTTTTCTGGCCGCTTCGGATGCTCGCAGCTATTCGCTCCGGCGAGACTTGATTCGTACCTACCTGGAGCGCGACATTCCGGAATTCGGGATGCGGGTGCCTGCCGCGCTTCTGAACCGCCTATGGGCCATGCTGGCACATAACCAGGGTCAATGCCTGAATGCCTCGCGCCTGGCTTCGAGCCTGGACGTTTCCGCCACCTCGGTCAAGCGCTATGTTGACCTTTTGGCCGATCTGATGCTGGTTCGGCGTCTGGAGCCCCTGATCGAGAACATCGGAAAGCGTCTGGTCAAATCCCCCAAGGTATACATCCGGGATTCCGGCCTGGTGCATGCATTGCTGCGTCTGGAGACTTTCGATGACCTGATGGGGCATCCGGTCTCGGGTTCGAGCTGGGAAGGTTTCGTAATCGAGACCTTGCTTGCTGCCACTCCAGAGGCTCAGGCAAGTTTCTACCGCACGGCCAAGGGTGCGGAGGTGGACTTGGTGCTGGATCTGGGCGGGCGACGCGGGCGTTGGATTATCGAGGTCAAAAGTGGGTTGACGCCTAAACCCCCTGAGGGGTTGTTCCGGGCGCAAGAGGATCTCCACCCTGACAGGACTTTCTTGGTCTATGCCGGGGACGACTCTTTTCGGGCAAGCGAAAACATAGAAGTGGCGAGCCTGCCGACCATGGTGGCACAGTTGCGGGAAGAGGGTTAGGGGTGCTACTTTCACAGCATGGTTCCCATTAGTTCTGCAAGAACGCTGGCACGGCATCGGGAGAGCGGGGCTATCGCCAGCAGTCCCGCGCTGGTTATTTCCGGTTTAATACCAATGACCGGGTTTTCCACTATGAATCCTGAAGCACGCATTCCCCAAGATCGCCTTGCCGAATTCTGTCGCGCGAACAGCATCACGGAGTTATCCATCTTCGGGTCCGCTTTGCGTGATGACTTCGGGCCACAGAGCGACATTGACCTATTGGTCAGTTTCGATGAAGAGGCTCATCACACCCTGTTCGACCTGATTCGAATGGAGGAGGAATTGGAGGCGATGCTTGGGCGCGAGGTTGATCTGGTCAGCCGGCGCGGCATCGAGAAAAGCCTGAACCATCTGCGCTGCGAGGCGATGCTGGAGTCTGCGGAGCTCATCTATGGATCGTGATGTCGAAAGCCTTCCGGACATTCTTGCCTCAGCACGTATAGCGAAGACCTGCGTCGAAGGCGTCTCACACCACGAATTCCTGCAGGAGCAGGAAGTTGCAGGATTCGGTGATTCGGCGTCTTGAGATTATCGGAGAAGCGGTGGGGTGGATTTCGCCCAATTTCGGGAGAAGAATCCAGGAACAAGTTTGATTTGATCGTTCCAGTTCCGCCTTCTGGGAAACGATCTGTCCAGCCGGTGATCGTTTTGGCCCAAGGGATCGGTGAAAAATTTGATTTGCCTGTAGTCGAATGTGTGACGACTACTCGTTCTGCAACCCCGTTGAAGGGTGTCATGGATAGTAATAGGCGAAAGAAATTGTTGGATGGACTCTATGACGTCGGCCGCACTTGTACACAGGAGAAAAGTATTTTAGTATTTGACGACCTCTATCGCTCTGGAGCTACGATGAACGCGGTGACCGATTTACTTGTCAGCCAAGGTGAAGCAGAGGCCGTTCGCGTCCTGGCTGTTGCCAAGACGAGAAACCTTCAATGAATACTGTGTTCATAGGAGGTTCACGCCACATTTTACTCTTGCCGGAACCGGCAAAACACTGGCTTCTTCACCATGTAATCGAGAAAAACTGTTCGATCTTGATTGGAGACGCCAATGGAGCTGATAAGGCTGTCCAGAAATACCTGGCTAATGAGCATTACGATGATGTGACTGTGTATTGTTCTGGTGAATCCTGCCGTAACAATATCGGTCACTGGGCAACACGCTGCATCAATGCCTCCGGAAACAAAAAGAAATTCCAGTTTTATGCTGCAAAGGACCGTGAGATGGCACGCGAGGCTGAGTTCGGGTTCATGATATGGGATGGCAAAAGTCCAGGAACGGTTCTTAACATTTTGCGCCTGATACGTGCGTCGAAAAAGGCCCTTTTATTCAACATGCAGGAAGAACAGATCTTGACTTTCAATAGTGAGGCGGACTGGGACACTTTTCTTATGCAATGTACGGGTACTCTGCGCCGGAGTCTCGAAAACCGGGCCCTGCCAACCGAATGGTCTCCATTGCTCCATGCACAAACGAATCTTAATCTGCCGGAACCGGACCTGGATGATAAAAGACCGGAATCTATATCGATTTGAAACAGGACATGGATGTGGCGTTGCAACCCAATGATTCCAAAGCTTTTATTTCGCTGCTCACTAGCAATAAAACTTTTTGCCTGCATCTAAGTCTATGATTGCTAAGCGATAAAAGACTATTTTCCGATGGTGACGACCTGATGGACGACCTGGCCCCTTCTAACCAGTTGATTCTAATATTGAATTTAGTTGGACGCTAGTGAAGTTGAAGTTCAGCATAGGTTTTACAACAGTTGAAAGATAAACTAAACTAACTAAATCAAGTTCGGAGGTGTGACATGCGCACGGTGAACATGCACGAAGCGAAAACCCATCTTTCGCGCCTCGTCAAGGCCGCGGTGGATGGCGAGCCTTTTGTTATTGCGATTTCGGGCAAGCCGATGGTCAGGGTTACGGCAGTAACAGTGCCGGAGGCCAAGGCGAAGCGCAGGGTCGGTTTCATGAGTGGGCAGATTGAGGTTCCGGATGATTTCGACCGTATGTATTCTAAAGAAATCGCGACCCTCTTCGAGGGCGAGGACGGAGGCCAGTGAAACTGCTCTTGGATACCCATGTGCTGCTTCGGGTAGCAGCGGGGGAGTCAAAATGGTTGCCGGCTTCCGTACTTGCACTGATTGAGGATCAGGACAACCAGGCATTCTTCAGTGCGGCATCCATCTGGGAAGTTGCGATCAAGAGCAGCAAAGAACGTACAGACTTTAAGGTGGACCCTTTCCTGCTACGCCGGCATTTACTGGAGAACGATTACCTGGAACTAGCTGTCGCGGGCAACCATGCGGCCGCAGTGAGTACGCTTCCTCCAATACATAAGGATCCGTTCGACCGGGTTTTGGTGGCGCAGGCTCAAGCCGAAGGGCTTACTCTTTTAACCACGGATAGAACCCTTGCCAGTTACCCCGGGCCCATACAGCAGATTAATCCCGCCAGTCACTAGGCGAGGAATGGCGGGCAGGGAGCGAATCTTCGCCTCAATACCTTCGGGAGACTGAAAACCGGGTTACTCCATCCAAGGCATCCCGCCATGGAGAGGCATCTATCGCACCCAAGTGCTTTTGGGCTCGTTGCGCAAAGTCCCGGGCTTGTTCCCAGGCATAGTCGATGGCTCCGGATCGGTGCATGATCGCGCAGACTTCCCCGATGTGTTCGCGCTGGCCGGACTGGATTGCGCGGCGGAGGAAGTCCTGGTCTTCTTTCTCGGCTTCGCGCAGAGCGTAGATGTACGGCAGGGTCAGACGCCCGCCCGCCAGATCGTCCCCCACGCTTTTGTCCGCTTCCGGGTTGTCCTCCAGATAGTCGATCGCGTCGTCCGCGATCTGGAATGCGGCGCCCAGCAGCCGGCCGAAGTCGATCAGCTCCCGGGTGCGGTCGTCGCTCGCCCCCTCGATGCGCGCGGTGGCTTCGCAGGAGGCTTCAAACAGCTTGGCCGTCTTGCCTTCGATGATGGTCAGGTACTGATCCTCGCCCAGTTCGACATGGCCGGCATGCATCAGCTCCAGCAGTTCACCTTCCGCGATCGCGTTGGAGGCGTCGGCCAGGATGCGGGTCACCTCGGGTTGGTTGATCTTGGCAATCATGCCGAAGGCGCGGGAGTAGAAGAAATCCCCGCCGAGCACGCTGGCCTCGTTGCCCCAGATCTTGTTCGCGGTCTTCCGGCCGCGCCGGATCTCCGAGTTGTCCACCACGTCGTCGTGCAGCAGGGTGGCGGTATGGATGAACTCGATGACTGCCGCCAGCATGAAAGAGGCGTCCGGATGGCGCAGCCCGCCCAGCGCGCGACCACACAGGAGCACGAGGACGGCTCGGAGGCGCTTGCCACCGGCTTCAATGATGTACTGGGCGACCTGGTCCGCCAGACCGACCTCGGAGCGCGACTGTTCGCGCAACAGGCGGTCTACCGCGGCGAGGTCGTCAGCGACCAGCGCACGAATCTGTTCCAGGGTCACGCGGGGCAGGGCCGGTCGGATTGCGGCTTGGCAAAGGTATCAGGCTGGGTGGGCATTTCAACGGCTAGGGACTTGACATGGGCTATTTTCTGCCAAGTCCTTCCGACTCCATGCCACAAACACTTCCAGAAGCTGTAGGCCGCGTTTCGATCCGGTGGACTCAATCCGGGATCGCCAGCACTGTAGCGACGTTGAACAGCGTAAGGGTTATACGCGGTCAGGTCGTCGAAACGATCTCCCGCTTCCGGCTGGTGGGCTTTGAGCCACTCCAGCCGCCGCATCAAATCGTGGGTTGCCGGATAGGGTTCTTCCGGCAAGGAGAGATTGGCCTTGAGGAGTTTTTCTGTGGCTTGCCGCACAGGGAAACCGAAGATCTCGTTCGCAAAGACCTTTGCGTCTGCCATGCCGCGAAGGGCGGTGATGTCCCGTTCTGCCGCCGTCAAAAGTACGCGGGCGAGCTTAAGGTCGCTCATAAAGCACCCGGCCTTCTCTCAATGCGCGCGCCAGAACGTGGTTCAGGGAATCACGCCAGTATTCCACCTCGTCGCGGCTGTAGACCAGGATGTCTTTGGAGATTGAAAATCCGGCGAGTGCCCGCCATAGGCGTACGGCTTCGGCGCCCCGGTCGCGATTTTTGTCAAACGGTTCCGATTCCACAACGATCAGGTCGACATCCGAATCCTCCGACGCGTCACCCCGCGCATGCGAACCAAACAGGATCACTTGTTCAGGGTCAACCTCGGTCACGATGGTTTCCACCATTTTCGGCAAAAGCTGGTCGAGGGCAGCTGGTTTCATTTTTGCGTGGGGGGTTAGTTCGCGGTGCAGGTATTCCGACGCCATCCCATTATAAATCTTTCACTACGGGTGCACGTCAGATTTTTGAGATTTGCGGGTAGATTGCCAGCCGGCGGAGGTTCTGGCACAATATCTGATAATGTTTTTCATTGTAAGGTGAATGCGATGAGTGCTCCCTCTCCCCTCTCTGCCCTGGCCCGGCAACGGG
>JAPONY010000004.1 GCA_026713705.1 Gammaproteobacteria bacterium | reverse complement strand
GGGGCATTGTCGGGCTTTTTCGGCATCATGGTTTGCAGGGAATCGGGCCAAACGGCCGGGTTTTCTTGCGATTCATTATACGAAAAAACGGCTTTTAAGTCAATAAAATCAACTCGTTATGAATACTTCAGGGACGACTACCTAGACCGAGACGCACGGACGCGCTTCGCTGGCGCCCCACCGCTCCGTTCTACAGCGCCAGCCCAGGCCCGGCTTTCCCCTCTTTCGACCGCGGCCTGTTTCCAGGACACGGTCAGATCAAGCCGTGGACCATGAAAGGCTGCGCGCAGTTCCGCTGTACCGAATTCTATGATCCGGCAAGCCCGGAATTTGCTGAGGCATTCGACTCCGCCCGCCGCCTCGGGGGAGAAGACAGCACCCTGCGGACCGCCGACCAGTCGGAAATCGCCCTGTTCTGGGAGGACGGGCCTTGGGGCATCACGCCGCCGGGGCATTTCCTCTATATCGCCGTGCAGCTGCTGCAGGAACGGAACCTCAGCTTCATCGAGCTCGCCCGTGCCTTCGCCCTGATCGGCATGACGCAGTGCGACTCCTCGATCTGCGCATGGGATACAAAATACCACTACGACGTGCTCCGCCCGGAAAGCGCGATCCGCGTGCGGGCCCCGAAATTCAACAACCCGGATCCAAGAGTCGTCCTTCAGCCCGATTGGCGAAGCTACATCCCGACCCCCGAATTCCCCTCCTACACCTCGGGCCACAGCACTTTCGGTGCCGCAGCCGCCGAGATGATCGCGTTGATCTACGGCCGCGACGACGTTGCCTTCTCCGGCCGCTCGCCCGACGAGGTGATCTGGCCGCAGTTGAGGGGCGTCACCCGGCACTGGACCAGCCTGAGCCACATGGCCGAAGAAAACGGGCTCAGCCGTATCTACGGAGGCGTCCACTGGGACGTCGACGACAGCAAAGCCATGGACGCCGGCCGCGCCCTTGCCCGGCAGGCATTCCACTCGACCTTCCCCAGAAAGACCTGAATCATGGCAACCGGAAGAAAACTTCCGCAGGTTTTGCACCTTGCGGCGATCCTCACTGCTGGCCTTTTCGGCGCAACTCCTCCCGTCTTGGCACAGGATATTTCCCTCAACTACGAAAGCTTGTCTTCACTTGAAGAACCCCTTGCGGTCGAGGTCGGCGACGTAACACTGGTACTCACCGGGCTTCTGGACGCGCCCGTGAACTTCGATCTGGAAGGAGACCAGGCAACCGACGCGGACTTCATCGGCAACGTCCAGTTCAGTGCCCGAACACAGCTGCCCAATCGCTGGCGGGTCGCCCTGACGTACTTCGGACAGTACGTCTCCGACCGGACTTTCGTGTCAGGACCGGACAACCAAATATACGGACAACGTGGCATTTTCGGTCGGCAGCTACTGGGGCACCGTGCTGGTCGGGAACATCTCGGGAGTCGTGCGCGAGCAGACGCGCCGCCTGCGCGGCGCCGGCAACGCGATGCTGGCCTTTGACAACGTCTTCGGCGGCCTGGAGGATGACGGCGGTGGTTATTTCGTCCGGTTCGGACCGTGGGTGTTCAGCGGCATGATGGATGAGGACGAAAACTTCGATTTCGGAGCCGTGTACCAGCGTCCGACCGGGACCCGTGACTACCGGCTGACCGCACGCTACACCGATAGCGAGTATGTCTCCGCCGACGGCTCCCGAACATTCAGCACCTCCGCCTTCAGCGGGGTCGGTGAAATGATTTACGGCAGCACAATGTGGGATCTCGGCGCGGGCTACGAGTATCTCGACTCAGACGGCCTGAACGTCGAGCGGTGGTACGTTTCGACCGGCATGCGCACAAAAACCGGCGTCCTGACCGTCTCGGTCGAGGGACATTACGGCGAAATCGAAAGCGGCCACGAAGCCTCGGCCGCGCTTGGGGTCCAGTACGACCTTGCGCGAGGGCTGTCAGCGAACCTCGGCTTCAACTATGCGGAATCCCGGGTGAGCCGCGGCGACACGAAAGTTACGGACACCAAGGCAAAACAAGTGAACTTTTCGATGCGCTACAGCTTCTAACCTGCCCTTACCTGCCACATTGAATCCTGATGTGTCAAAACCCATATAATTGTTAAGAGAGATTGCGCTGCAAAAACATGGCAAAACTTGAAGTCCTCTGCTTTCCGGACCCGCGCCTGCGCACGGTGGCCAAGCCCGTTGCCGAAGTAACGGACGAGACCCGGCGCATTGTCTCCGACATGCTGGAGACCATGTACGACGAATTCGGGATCGGCCTGGCGGCTGTACAGGTCAACATCCCGCAGCGCATCGTGGTCATCGACCTCAGCGAGGACGGCAGCGAACCGATGTGCCTGATCAATCCGGAGATCCTCGAAACCGAAGGCACCGAGGAAATGGAAGAAGGCTGCTTGTCGGTCCCGGAATTCCGGGCACTGGTGCAACGCGCCGAGAAGATCCGCTGCCGCGCCCTGAACGAGAAAGGCGAGGAATTCGAGATCGAGGCCGACGACCTGCTCGCCGTTTGCATCCAGCACGAGATCGACCATCTCAACGGAAAACTGTTCGTCGACTACCTCTCACCATTCAAGCGCGAACGCGTGGCTGAAAAACTGCGGAAACTGGCGCGCACCGGGCAACTTCCGAAGCGGACCCAACGCCCGGAGTCCTACATTCACGCCTGATTCCCATCCCGTGGCTTCCCTGCGGCTGATCTTCGCCGGGAGCGGGCCTTTCGGCGCGGCGGCGCTCGAGAGCCTGCAGGCCAGTAACCATACTCTCTGTGCAGTCCTGTCGCAACCGGACCGACCAGCTGGTCGGCGTCTGAAGTTGCGCCCTACTCCCGTCTCGGAAATCGCCTTGGGCGCGAGCCTGCCGCTACTGCGACCGGACGCGCTGGACGCTTCAGTATGCGATGAACTTGCGTCGCACCATGCGGATGCCCTAGTGGTGGCGGATTTCGGGCGGCTGATTCCCGAATCCTGGCTTTGGCTGTGCCCGGGCGGCAGCCTGAACATCCATGCGTCTCTGCTTCCGCGATGGCGCGGAGCGGCACCGATAGCGCGTGCTGTCGAAGCCGGTGATTCGACAGGCGGCTGCACCATCATGCTCATGGATGCGGGCTTGGATACCGGCGACATCCTGGCCCAGGAAGCCATTCCTTTCGCTCCCGACGAGACCGCGGCCTCGGCCCGAGCCCGGCTGGCCCCGTTGGGCGCCGATTTGCTGTTGCGGTACTTGTCCGACTTCGACCCGAAGCACCCGGCACGACAACCGCAGGACGAGACGCAGGCCTGTCATGCGCCTGCCCTCCGCAAGAACGAGGCCCCTATTGACTGGGCCAATCCGGCCACTCGAATCGCGGCCAAGATCCGCGCCTTCAATCCTCATCCGGTCGCCACCACCCGGTGTGGCGACGAAACCCTGCGGCTGTGGCAGGCGCAAGCGCACTCGACGCAGACCGCCGAGCCGGCAGGTAAGGTGTTGCGTTGCGATCCAACCGGCTTGTGGGTTGCATGCGGCGAGGGACAGGTGCAAATCGCCGAGCTGCAACGGGCCGGTGGGCGGCGGATGTCCGCGCAGGACTTCTGCAATGCCCGTCCCCTGACGGGTCTGCAGCTTGCGTAACAAGGTGTCGGGATTGTTACACTACGGATGTTTGGGACACGGAAAATCTTTTATGCGCGCATTCTGGCTTCCGCTGCTGCTTTTCGGCGTACTGCTGTGCGTCAGTCCAGCCCGGGCGGAGCTGGCTCTTGCCTCCGTCACGAGCCATCAAGCCGCGCAAACCGTGTTGTTGGACCTGGAACTGGAAATCGACGATTCCGGATCCGAGATTCCACGCGCGCTTTTGCGCGGGGAAATCTGGCTGGAAATCGAAATCACCCTGGCTCAAAAGCGTCCCCTGTTCGGCCAGCAGCCGGTCGGCCGCCTTCATATCCTCCAACGCCTCTCGTATGATCCCCTGCACAACGTCTACCAGGTCGCCCGCGTCAATCAGCAGGAACAACAGACTCTTCCGAACCTGGCCGATGCCTTGTCCCGACTTCGGGTGCTGAACGCCATACCGGTGACACGCCTCGACTGGCTGCTGCCAGAACTCGAGCAATACCAAGGTGAAGTACGGGCACGCCTCTACGCCAACCCGATGCCCATGGCACCCTCGATCGGGTCGGCCCGAAGCCAGCCCCTGGACTGGCAAAGTGGAGCAGTCCGATGGCACCTGCCCTGAGATGGTTCCTGGCCGGCCCTTGGCCGGTCATCGGCATGTTCCTGCTGCTGGTCGGTTCGCTGGCCATTATGGCCGAGGCGACCCAAAGTTCCGGTCATTTCCACCGTTGGCAATGGTGGGTGGCAGGTTTCAACGGCGTGCTGGCCCTGACGCTTCTGGCATTGATCGGTCTCAGCCTTTCCCGCTTGATCCAGAGGCTGCGCCGCCGCGAGGCCGGATCACGCTTGTCGCTGCGCATGTCCGGCATGTTCGCCAGTTTTACATTGATTCCGACTGCGATGGTGTTTGGTTTCTCGGTGTGGCTGATTTCCAGCGGCATCGACAGCTGGTTCGATGTGGGCGTTGACGACACCTTGAACAAGGCGATGGAATTAAGCCGAACCTCGATCGACATGCAAATGCGGGAGCGGAGTGCGCAGGCAGAGCGCCTGTTGCAGGAACCCGTCGATATCAGCGATCCCGAGGCGATGGTTGTACGCATGCATAACTTGGTCGTTCAAACGGGTGCGCTGGAAGCGACTTTGCTGGATTCAAACAACAAGATCATTGCCTCCCAGGGAGAAGTGTCGGATATCCTGCCGGACCTGCCAGGCGAGGCCCAGCTACAGTTGCTGAAGGAAAGCGAAAGCGGCATCTACATGGCTCGGGAAGAACACCCGGAGCATGGCACGATTATCCGCATTCTGATGCAGGTCCCATCAGTCAATCGGGAACTGTCCCTGACGGATCAGGGGCTGCCCCTGCCTCTGACCCTGGACCAAGAGCTGTCCCTGACTCTGGATCAGGAACTGCCTCTAACGAATCAGGAACTGCTCCTGACCCTGCAGATCCTGTACCCGGTGTCGGAATACATGCTCGGCCTGACTGACAGCGTCGAAAAGGCCTCCGTCACTTACCAGTCACTCCTGGAACAGCGTGACCCCTTGAAGTACAGCCTCACCTTCGTGATGTCCCTGGCACTCCTGCTGGGACTCCTGTTCGCGATGTGGGCAGCCCTGTACTCGGCTCAGCGAATCCTGTCGCCGATTTCGGAACTTGCGCGCGGAATCGAGGCCGTGGCGGCCGGCGAATACAGCCAGCGCCTTCCGGCCGGACGTCGCGACGAATTGGGCCAGATGGTGCATTCCTACAATGACATGATCGAACGCCTGGCTAACGCCCGGTACGTGGCGGAAACCCGCCGCCTGATGATCGAACAGCAGCATACCTATCTGCACACGGTCCTTGAGCACCTGTCCTCCGGCGTCATTAGCGTCGACGACCGCGGTGAGGTGATTACCGCCAACCAAGCCGCCGGTTCTATCCTGAACCTGAATATCGAGCATTACATCAAACAGCCTCTTTCTGTCCTGCGCCAGGAGCATCCCCAGCTGGAACCACTGTGGGATCTAATGGATCGCCAACAATACAGTGTCACCGACCTCCGGCGGCAATTGCAGATCAACAACGAACTCAAGGTGCTGCATTGTCATGGCGCACAGTTGCCGCAGGGTGCCGGTTACGTGGTGTTATTCGAGGACATCACGGACCTGCAACAGGCGCAGCGTCAAGCGGCTTGGGGCGAGGTGGCCCGGCGGCTGGCTCACGAGATCAAGAACCCGCTGACCCCCATTCGCCTCTCGGTCGAACGGATGCAGAACCGCATCCAGCCTCACCTCGCCACGGAAGATTCCGAGATCCTGCAACGCGCCACGCAGACCATCGTACGGCAGGTGGAATCAATGAAATCCATGATCGACGAATTCAGCGAATACTCTGCCGCCCGCTTCACACCGGAATTACTGGATCTGAACGCCTTGAGCACGGAAATCCTTGATTTGTACATAGAAAATAAATCCAAAATCTCTATTCGTGCTGAACTGAGCGAGGCTCCCGCCTGGATCCATGGAGATCCGGGACGTATCCGCCAGTTGCTGCACAATCTCATCAAGAACGCACTGGAAGCCCAGGAAGAGCAAACGGAGGGCACCATCATCCTAAGCACCGAGATGCAGGAAGGCGTAGTCACCCTGAAAGTGCGGGATACCGGGCCCGGCTTTGCGCCGGAGATCATTGCCCGGGCCTTCGAGCCCTACGTCACCACAAAACCCAGCGGAAACGGCCTGGGGCTTGCCGTGGTGTACCGGATCACGGAGGATCACCAAGGGCGGATTCGCGTATACAATGACCCGACGGGAGGCGGATGCGTGGAAATCGAGTTCGACGCATCCCCAGAGCCTTCGCAAGAAGTTCAGAGCCAAGCAGCTGTGGCATGAGTCGCGAAACCATCCTGATCATCGATGACGAGTCCGATATCCGGGCTCAGATCCGAGATATCCTGTCCGATCACGACTACCGGGTCCTGCAAGCCGATTCCGCCTCTGCTGCCCGCAAACTTGTTCGTCAACAACCGGTAGACTTGGCGCTGCTGGACATCTGGATGCCGGGTGAGGACGGGATGAGCCTGCTCAGGTCATGGCGCCATGATGACGCCCCGGAATTTCCTATCCTCATGATGTCCGGGCACGGCAACATCGAAACCGCGTTGGAGGCCACCCGGCTTGGGGCTTGGCATTACCTGGAAAAGCCTTTCGCCATGGACAAGTTGCTGCTGAGCGTGTCGCGGGCGCTGGAAACCTATCGCCTGCGCCAGCAAAACCGGATCCTATCCGAAGATTCGGCCGCCACCGAGCAGCTGGTCGGCAACAGCCCGGAGATCCGCCGCTTGCGGGAGCAAGCGCAAGCGTTCGGCGACGACGGGAACCCGGTCCTGATCCTCGGCGAACCTGGTTGCGAATTCCTGGCACTCGCCAACCACATCCACTACAACGGCACCCGCCATCACTGGCAGCTTGTCATCGGCAGCGGCCAAAACCTGAACCAGCGACTACTGGAAGAAACCCCGAACAACGGGACCTGTCTGCTACTCGAGGCACATGGCGGCACCCTGTTCATGAACCCGCTGGATCAGCTGACGGTCAAAACCCAGAAACGCCTGCTCTCCGTGCTTGAAAACCGCCACCTCCTGCAAGGAAACGGCACCGCGACACCCATCGACGTACAGCTCATCGCCACCCTGCACCAGAGACCCGAAATGGCACTGGCCTCAAATATTCTGGACCCCGCGCTGTATGCCCAGCTGGCACCCTACACGCTGGTGCTCCCGCCATTGCGCGAACGGACCCGGGACATTCCGGAATTGATCGAGCACTACGCCGCCCGTTACTGTGCGCGGGAAAATCTGCCCATGCGCAGTTTTCCACCGAATGTGATGGAGGCACTGTGCAAGTACGACTGGCCAGACAACATGCATGAACTGCGCCGCCTTGTCTATCAACTCCTGATCAGCGGGGACGGAGCCGAAGTCGGCCTGGTGGAAGTCGACCATCTGCTGCACCCGGCACCGCAGAGCGATACCCTCCCCGGGGGACTGGAAAACCTGATGGGACTCCCCTATCGGGAAGCCCGAGCCCGGTTCGAGCAGATGTACTACCAATTTCAAATCGAACAAAGCGGGGGCAGCATGAAGCGACTGTCCGACAGCACCCACATGGAGCGGACCTACCTGTACCGGAAGTTGCGCGACCTCGGCATCGAACGCCCGCGGGAACCCTCCAATTGAGCAGGGTCCAAGCTCTTTTCGACACATGAAAATCATCATTCTCGGAGCGGGCCGGATCGGCAGTTCACTGGCCATCGGACTGGCGCAGGAAAACAACGAAATCACGCTGGTCGACCTGGAAGAACGGAACCTGAGCAACGTCGGCAACCGCGTCGACTTGCGCACCCTGTGCGGCAATGGGGCGCACCCCAACATCCTGCAGCAGGCCGGTGCCGAAGACGCCGACATGCTGGTAGCGCTGACCCGGAGCGACGAGGTCAACATGATCGCCTGCCAGGTCGCCTACAGCCTGTTCAACACGCCCCAGCGAATCGCCCGGGTACGGGCTTCGGAATACCTGATACATGGCAACCTGTTCATGACGGAAGCCCTGCCCATCGACGTCCTGATCAGCCCGGAGCAGATCGCCGCGCGCAGCGTCGAGCGACTGATCCGTCGACCCGGTGCGCTCCAGGTACTTGAATTCGCAGATGGTTTGGCGCAGCTTGCCGTGGTCCGCATCTCCCCCGGTGCTCCGGCTGCCGGCCGCAATCTGCTTGACCTACACCACAGCATCCCCGACGTCCAGTTGCACGTGGCCGCCGTCTACCGCGACCAGCAGGCCCTGAAGCCGGATCCTGAACTGCGCCTCAAGGCGCATGACGAAATCTTCGTCCTCACGCGCACGGACCAGCTCAATACCGTCGTGGAAAAACTGCGGGCCCAGCCCGGCCGGAGCCGTCATGTGCTGATTGCAGGGGGCGGCAATGTCGGCCACGGTGTCGCAGCGCAGCTGGAATCGGACTGCCACGTCAAGATCATCGAGCACAATGAATACCGCGCGCGCTACTTGTCGGAGCAGTTGACCCGGGCAACGGTGCTCCAGGGAGACGCGACGGACGACAAGTTGCTACTGGACGAGAACCTCCGGGATATGGATGTCTTCTGTGCATTGACCAATAACGAGGAAGCCAACATCCTGTCGGCCATGCAGGCCAAACGCATGGGTGTGCCCACCACGATCGCCCTGATCAACCGTCCCTCCTACATCGACCTGATCGAACGCTCCATCGACATCGCGGTCTCCCCCCAGCAAGCCACGCTGAGCGAACTGTTGACACACATCCGTCGAGGCGATGTTCTGGCGGTACACTCACTGCGGCGCGGACGCGCTGAAGCACTGGAAGCCAAGGCCCATCACACGGCGGCCGCAATCGGCCAGCCGATCGGACAACTCAATCTGCCGGCCAGCGTCGACATCGCCGCACTGGTTCGCGACGGCGAAATGATTCTGCCGAACGCGCTCACCACGATCAAACCCGACGACCACGTGATCTTGTTCATCAGCGACAAGCGATACCTGAAGGATGTCGAGCGACTGTTCCAGGTCAGCGCTACATTTTTCTGACCCATGCCTATCCAGTATCGGGTTGTCCAGCGCCTGCTCGGCTACCTGCTGACATTTTTCAGCCTCGGCATGTTGCCGCCCTTGGCCTTGAGCCTGATTGTGGACGACGGCGAGGCCTTCTCGTTCCTGTACGCATTCTTCTTGCTGTTCCTTCTCGGCACCGCCTTGTGGGTTCAGGCCGCACACCGTGCCCCACGCCGACAGCCGCTGCGGCTGCGAGACGGGTTTGTGGTCGTTTCATTGTTCTGGATCGGCCTGGGGCTGGCCGGCTCCATCCCCTTGTACGTTTCTCCCTACCTACAACTCAGCGGAACCGATGCCGTGTTCGAAGCGGTCTCTGGGTTGACCACGACCGGCGCAACCGTGTTGTCGGGCCTGGACGACATGCCCTCCTCCATCCTGTTTTACCGCCAGTTCCTGCAGTGGGCCGGCGGCCTCGGCATCATCGTGCTGGCGGTGGCAATCCTGCCCCTGGTCGGCATGGGCGGCGTGCAACTGGTCCAGGCCGAAGCGCCGCACTCCTTGACCGAACGGCGCCTGACTCCGCGCATCGCTGAAACAGCCAAGGTTCTCTGGTATCTGTACTTCGCCCTGACCGCGGCCTGTGGGCTCGCGTACTGGGGGGCCGGCATGAGCCCGCTGGATGCCATCTGCCATGCATTCTCCACCATAGCCATCGGCGGCTTTTCCACCCACGACGCAAATCTCGGTTATTTTGACAGCGCCTTGATCGAAATGATCGCGATCATTTTCATGATCATGGCGGGCGCGAACTTCGGGCTGCATTACCTCGCCCTGAGCCGGCGCAGCCTGCAGCCGTACAGCCGAAACGGGGAATTCCGGACCTATGCCCTGGTATTGGCTTCGGTGGGCGCCATCTGCATTAGTTACCTGTGGGCCACCTCTTTCTACAGCGATCCCCTCGAAACCGTGCGCCACGGACTGTTCCAGACCGTGTCAATTGCTACCACCACCGGCTTCACCACCACCGGCTACGACCACTGGCCTGCCTTCGTTTCCACGCTGCTGTTGCTTGCCAGTTTCATCGGCGGCTGCGCCGGCTCCACCGGCGGCGGGATGAAGGTGATCCGCTTTTTGCTGATGGTCAAGCATAGCGGGAAGGAACTGTATCGAATCATCCACCCCACCGTGCAAGTCACGGTTCGGGTCGGAGACCGCGTGATGACGCAGAGTGCCCTGCAGTCGGTTTGGGGGTTTTTCGCCGCCTATATCACCACATTCACTGTCCTTTTCCTGCTGTTGATGATGACCGGCCTGGACCAGGTCAGCGCGTTCTCGGCGGTGGGTGCCACCCTCAACAACCTGGGCCCCGGACTTGGAGAAGTCAGCCAAAACTACGCCTCGGTCAGCGACTTCGGCAAATGGCTGTTGTGCGCCAGCATGATATTCGGTCGCCTGGAAGTCTTCACCCTGCTGGTAATCCTGACCCCGGCGTTCTGGCGCCGGTAATGGGCTCACCGGATCTCTGGGACACTCGCCATCGCGAGGTCCTGAACGAACCCCAAGCCTGCGCGGTCTTGCGACAGCACTCCGAGCACCTGCCGCAGCAGGGACAGGCGCTGGATCTTGCCTGTGGGCGGGGTGGCAATGCGCTATGGCTGGCACACCGAGGACTGACCGTCCATGCCTGGGACTACTCCGAGACCGGGATCCGGTACCTGTGCGCGGAAGCGGAAAAACATCACCTCGCCATTCAGGCCGAAGTCCGGGATATTGTGCTCGAACCGCCGGAGGCGGAACAGTTTGACCTGCTGGTGGTCAGCCATTTCTTGGATCGCGGTTTGATGCCGGCCCTGCTTGCCGCGGTACGCTCGGGGGGACTGCTCTATTACCAGACCTTCCTGGTCGGCCACTCCGGCCCGGGACCCCGCAACCCCGACTTTCTGCTGCGTCCCGGGGAACTATCCGGATATTGCGAAAACTGGGAAATTCTCCACTCTCTCGAACAGGACGGACAGGCGCAACTGGTCGCACGCCGATAGACGTTTACGGATAAAGCGATTCTGGCTGGATCAGCCGCTTTCGAAAGCGCGGGTAACTCCACCAATACTGGGCCACGTCCTCGGCGATGGCCGCCTCCACCATGGCATTGATACCCGCCGCAGCCTCTCCTCGATCACGAGAGTAGACACGCGGGTCAGCCACATGGAACGAAACATGGAATCCTCCGCGACAGCGACGCGCCTGCATCAGGAGCACCACAACATCCTGCCGCCGGGCCAGGCGGGAAACCAGCACCCCCGTGTTTGCCGGAACTCCGAAGAATGGCGCCATGACGCCGTCCTCTTTACGGCGCGGGACATGATCCGGAAGGATGCCAACCGCATGGCACTCCTGAAGCGCCCGCAGAAGCAGACGCACACCGGTTGTATCCGTAGGAGCCAAAATCGCTCCGGTGTGCTGCCGGCCCTGCCGCACGAAGTCGTCGATGATCCGGTGCCTCAGCGGGCGATACATGCTGTATATGGTGACGTGCCCGGTCAGGTACAGGCCGCTGAACTCCCAGTTCCCGAAATGCGGCGTAACCAGGATAATCCCCTTACCCTGCGCCTGCTCTAACAGATCATATCCCGACACTCGAACCGCCAGAGATTCGATTTTGTCGGGCGACAAGCGCCACAAGCGAGGCATCTCCAGCAAGGTGCGAGCCTCATGGATCAGGCTCTTTCGGGCTACGCTCTGCTGCCAAACCTCGTCTTTCTCCGGGTAACACAACCTCACGTTCGTCAAGCAAATCTCAAACCGGCGACCCGGCACGTAGCCGATCCAAAGCCCCACAAGGGCACCCAAAAGGCGCAACAGGGGCAACGGCACCCACGAAAGGAGTCGCAACAACCACAGAGAAAAACGCGAATCAAGTACGGACATCTGATCAGCCTCACGGCGAAGTATAGAATTAAGCTAGCTCTCTACAGCCCTGATGTTGTATCCCGCCATCCGACCCTACGCGACCCGCCGCCTGCAGGTCGATGGACGACATGAACTGCATGTGGAGGAATGCGGCAGCCCGGAAGGATTGCCCGTAGTATTTTTGCACGGCGGCCCCGGTGCCGGCTGCGAGGATTATCATCGCCAGTTTTTCGACCCGGAACTTTACCGGGTGGTGCTGTTCGATCAGCGCGGCTCCGGACGTTCGACGCCTCATGCGGACCTGACCGACAACACTACGGCTCACTTGGTCGACGACATCGAAAAAATTCGTGAGGAGTTGGGCATTGAGCAGTGGGTGGTGTTCGGCGGCTCTTGGGGATCAACTTTGGGACTGGCTTATGCCGAGACCCACTCCAAGCGGGTATTGGGCCTGATCCTGCGTGGCATCTTCCTGTGCCGGCACCCTGATCTCCTGTGGTTCTACCAGGAAGGCGCAGACAAGATTTTTCCCGACTACTGGCGCGATTTCCTGGACCCCATCCCGGAGGCGGAACGTGGTGATCTGATGCAGGCCTACCACAGCCGACTCACCGGCCCCGACGAACTGATGTGCATGAAGGCAGCCAAGGCCTGGTCCATCTGGGAGGGGCGGTGCTCGAACCTGCAACACAACGCCAAGGTCCTGGAAGCGTTCAGCGACCCGCACATGGCGCTCAGCCTGGCACGCATCGAATGCCATTATTTCGTCAACCGGATTTTCCTGCCGGAGAATCACCTGCTGGAACAAGTCGGAAAGCTGGCCGGAATCCCAGGTATCCTGGTGCACGGTCGATACGACGTTGTCTGCCCCATCGACCAAGCCTTCGCGTTACATCATGCCTGGCCGGATTCGCGTCTGGACCTGGTGGCCGAAGCGGGCCATTCGGCGCTGGAGCAAGGCATCACCACCGCTTTGGTCGCGGCAACCAAAGAGATGCACCTGCGTTTGACAAAAGAATAGGCAAAACACACGTGCTGCCCTGTATAATGCCGCGCGCCTGCTTGCGGGTTTCCAGATCAAGGCCAGGTAGCTCAGTCGGTAGAGCAGGGGACTGAAAATCCCCGTGTCGGCGGTTCGATTCCGTCCCTGGCCACCATTTTTCAATTAGACGTACATTTCTTCCGATTGACTAGACCAAGCAAATGTTATACGCTAATCTGCGTACAGCAGTTGCGTAATTAATGATAGAGGTTACATGCATTCAGACCCCAAAACATTCGGTCGTGCCATCAGCAACGCTAGGAAAGAAAAAAATTGGACACTAAAAGATCTCGTCGCGCACATACAAAAAGAAGATGGATGCCCGATCTCTCCGCAATACTTAAACGACATTGAACATGATCGCCGACATCCTTCATCTGATCGCATGGTTAAACAATTTGCCCAAGCCCTAGACCTTGATGCAGAATGGCTTGCTTATCTTGCCGGTCGGTTTCTCCAAAACTCTAGGGGGAAAAAACTTTCTGAAAAAGATTTCACAGCGGGGATGGTTGCTTTTCGACGCACGTCAAGCAAAGAGAGGTCTCGCTGATGGTTAAATATGTCTCCGACCGCACAGGCAGATTTTTGCAACGCCCACACTACAAACCTGAAGAATTGGATCAAGAATGTGAAGGCATAATTAACTCTTTCCTCAAAGACCGCAACGGTGAATTACGTTTTCCTATTTCAACAGGCGACTTAACCCGTTTGATTGAACGCGATACTGAAAGTCTTGATCTTTATGCAGATCTTTCACCTTATGGTTCGGGAGTTGAAGGCCTCACTATTTTTCGCACTGGTCATAAGCCATTAGTAAAAATTTCGGCAGCGCTGGCTGGAGACGGCAGGCGCGAAAACCGACTACGAACCACCCTCACCCACGAATACGGTCATGTTCACTTCCATGCTTATCTTTGGGAGCTCGGGCAGGCCCCTCCTGATCTTTTAGGGTGCGCCTCAAATGCAGACACCCAAATCTGCAAGCGTGAAAGCATACTTGACTCTACTCAGGCCGACTGGATGGAGTGGCAGGCAGGTTATGCGTGTGGCGCACTGCTCATGCCCATTTCCCAGATTCAGAAAATTGTCAAAGACCACCAAAAAACGGAGGAACTCTGTGGAGCGATTAATGTCGACGACCCACAAGGGCGTGCCCTTATCCATTCCGTGCAAACTACATTTCAAGTATCCGAAGATGCTGCCCGCATTCGCCTTCTAAAACTCGGTTCTCTTACCGAAGTTACCACTGGCCAAGCGCTTTCTAGCGTCTAAGAGTCCACAATCTAGTATGTCTGAAGTTCCACTTGTACCCTTTTCGAATCTGTGTTACGCTATTTAGCGGATAAGCGGATATGCTATCCCAATCCCAATGAGGAGGAAATTGAAATGAAAAAAGGAAGAGATCAACATGTGGTTCCCCACAAGGACGGCTGGGCGGTGAAACCCGCTGGAAGCGACCAAGCTTCCTCTGTACACGATACCCAACGCGAGGCCATCAGTCGCGCGCGGGAAATCGCACAAAATCAGCACTCAGAACTTTTTATACACGGCCGTAACGGTCGCATCCGCGAACGTGACTCGCACGGCAACGACCCCTTCCCCCCGAAGGGCTAACCCAAGGAGACTAATCTCATGACTAACAAGAACGATTACCACGACAAGCCATTCGAGATCATTGTTGACCAAAAGCAACACGAATGGCCTAAACCGTCTATCACGGGCCTCGAAATCAAAGAACTCGCTGGCGTCGACCCCAACACCTACGATGCTTGGCAAGATGTGCCGGGACCCGAAGACGTTCCGATCAAGAATGACGACAGTGTCGATCTTGACAAGCCGGGTGAGAAACGTTTCTTCACAGGAAAGAAAACCACCACGGAAGGGTAGCCGCTTGAACTTTTTACCAGACCGTGACCGTGAATACTTGATCTCGAAGGGCATATCCTTCGAAGAGGTTGAGGACAATGGCAAAAAAGCGGTGATTCTCAAAGAGCAGTCGTTACCCGTTGGCCGCTTTGACCAAGAAGAAGTTGACGTATTAATTCAACTTCCGCGAGGCTATGCAGATGTAGCCCCTGATATGTTTTATTTATTGCCTTGGGTCAAGTCGGTGGCAACAAAGCTATATCCACCTCAGGCTGACCAGCCATTCAACTTTGGTGGCCAAAAATGGCAACGGTGGTCTCGCCACAATAATGATTGGCGGCCTGGGATTGATGGCATCTGGACCATGATTAAGCGGATTGAATATGCCTGGGAGATTACACGATGACCACCTACAGCCTGACACTCCGCGACGAACATCTCGCTCAATTGAAAGATCATCTTTTGCGAGTAGACGGTCGCGAACACGCCGCCTATATCCTCTGCAATCGCGCAGTGGTCAGACACGAACCATGGGGCAGACACGCTCACCAAAAGTTTTTGGTTGTCCGTGTTATCCCTGTACCCGATGATCAGGTCATTGAATCAACACCACATCTCGTTACTTGGAGTACTGTGTCTTATGTCCACACTCTCAAAGAAGCTGCCGCCAACAACCAGGTCATTGGCATTGTCCATAACCACCCAAGTGCTATGCCTTGGTTCTCGGAACAAGACAATCAAAACGAACCTGACCTCATCCAGATGGCAGTCAATCGAAATGGTGGAAGTACAAACCTTATCAGCCTGATCCTAACAACTGACGGGCAACTCATCGGGCGTGTTTGGCTGAAACCCAAAAAGAATTCCTATGAACGGCTGGACATGATACGCACCATTGGGATCGACTACCAGTTCCACTATCCCAACCGTGACCAGGGGGTATCAATTCCCGCCCTGCATAGACAAGCGCTTGCTTTTGGAGATGCCTTAAACAGTGATTTCCAGAAAATGCGGATTGGTATTGTCGGCTGCGGCGGCACCGGTAGTGCACTCGCAATGCTACTCGCACGACTTGGCGCCGGTCAACTCTTGCTTATCGATAATGATATCGTTGACCGAACCAATTTGAATCGCCTCCATGGTGCACGTCAGGCCGATGCCGATGCGATGCGACCCAAAGCTAAGGTTGTTGCTCGCACCATTTCGGAAATGGGTCTCGGCATCAGGGCCATTCCGATTGAAGCATGGGTCGCCGATCCGGAATGTCGTGACCCACTTCGGTCCTGTGATGTCATATTTGGCTGTACCGATGATCACGAAGGCCGCTTGTTCCTTAACCGGTTTGCCTATTACTACATTACGCCAGTAATCGACATCGGCCTTGCAATCGAATTGAACAACGGATCTCCCCCGTCTTTTACGGCCTTGGACGGCCGTGTAACTGTTCTCGGCCCACGACACACCTGTTTGCTATGCCGCAGCGTTATCGACTCCGAGATTGCACGAACCGAGGCGATGCGCCGCAGCGACCCGGATGAATATGAACAGCGTAAAGCCGAAGCTTACGTGATAGGCGAAGCTAACCCTAACCCCGCCGTCATTACCTTCACCACGGAGCTTGCCTGTATGGCTGTTAACGAACTTATCCATCGCCTGCAGGGTTTTCGTGGCCTTGATGGGGCAATCGCAAACCGTGTCCGAAAATTTCACCTTGGCGAAGACCGCAGACCTGGCCACAAGCCTCACACGGCTTGTCCCATTTGTGCCAATGAAACAGTCTGGGGTCGAGGTGACACTGAGCCATTTCTTGGGAGAATCGATTGATGAAGAAAGCTTTCCGGGCATTCTGCCGGACATTGTTAATCCGGTTACAGATTATTCCCGTGCCGGACCTTCTCGTCCGAATCGTCGCCGACCATCCGTCTCCAAGCAATCTTGAAGTTGGTTTGATTTATGTCGTCGAAAGCTCAGGGTTCCCGAAATGGGCTTACTTTCGCTGCCCAGCTGACAGCAATGAAGTTATTCAACTGTCTCTCATGCCAAACCACAGGCCTCGATGGAATGTTTTGATCGACTTTTTGCAGCGCCCAACTATCACCCCATCAGTACGACAACTTGATGGTTCTTACGCACATTTCTGGATCAAGAAAGGCCGTATCAACTGGTGCGAAGATACTGGCATGAAACCCTTGCCAAACATAAAGTTTCAAATATAGTGCTTGCACCAAATTCCAGATTTGCGATGCCTCGGATATTGAGTTGCAACGACTTTTTTACTTACCTCCCTTGTGATGTGAGGACTATTTTTGTACCCCTAGTGTTTGCAATATTCTGTCAGCGTAAGCACGCATTCTTTCATCCCCCTTATCCCGAAAGGACCGCAAAATAGCTATGTGCCGGCTCACATAGTCATTACAGTCAATATCGTATATCTCGTCCTCAACTGCCATTTTGCAACTAAAGCGCCCTCCGGCTCCAAGATGCCGGACCAAGATTACAGCGTCAGCGCTATATGCATACTGGTAACCATACTCTTCGCACGTAACGAATGCTCGTGAATCAAACTGGACGATTTTTCCGTACTCGCATCCTTCGAAATCGTCAATTCTTTCGGACGAGAGAATGACGTAACCGGTTAAGTCGGCTAGTTCATCGGCCAAATCGGCAGCACTTAAGAGCGGCACCAATAGCAGCAGTATAGAGAGTCTTAACCAAGACAAATCTACGATTCCTTTTGCAACGAAGAGGATGAAATGTAGGGGTTAAAAAAGAGGTTTTTAGATCTCCCTCGTGGGGAATATCCTATACTGAAAATCCCCGTGTCGGCGGTTCGATTCCGTTCCTGGCCACCACCCCTATCAATCCCCTAGCAGAATAATTTATGGAGTATAGGTATAGCTTTTGATGAACCATGGCCTCTTGAGATTCAACTTTGAGTCAAGCAGATTTCTTGTAACTCTCACTTTCTAAATGGTCAAGAGTTCCATGAACGAGTAATGCTGCTTTTTCAATCTCGTCATTGGAAGTAAAACGTCCGAAACTGAAGCGCATGGAGGATTTACTTTGATCTTTTGTAAGGCCAATCGCGTTAAGCACATGCGAGGGTTGGGGGGTCCCTGACGTACAAGCCGAGCCTGTAGATGCTGCTAACCACGGTTGTAGGGCTGCGAGAATTTCATGAGCGTCAAAGTTAGGAAATTGAAGGTTCGTATTGCCGGGGTGACGATTTTCCACATCAGGACCGTTGACGATGACGGGGAAAGAACTGTCCTGTAACAATTCCACAAATGTATCACGGTATTTAGCGACCCTCATTCGTTCCTCAGTAATGTCCGGGGAAGTCAGAATATCGCAGGCCGCTCCCATTCCCGCACACAGCGCAACTGGAACGGTGCCGGAGCGTAATCCCTCCTGCTGGCTTCCACCGTAAATCAATGGCTCAACTTGATTCTGTATGTCCCGACGGATATATAACGCACCGATACCCTGAGGACCGTAGATTTTATGAGCCGACAAGCTCGCGAGATCAGTATGTGTTGCGATGTCACGCAAGTCCATGGCAGATGGTGCTTGTGCCGCATCGCAGTGGAACAGGATACCGTGTGATTCCAAAAGCGATGCAATCTTCGGGATGTCCTGGATGGTCCCAATTTCATTGTTGACAGCCATAGCCGACACAACGAGAACCGTCTCGTCAAGCAGTCTTTCAAGTGCACCTAAATCTATTCTTCCCTGCTTGTCCACTGGAATCGTGTCAACGGTAAATCCCATCTGCTTCTCCAATGTCTGCGCAGTTTCCAATATACTTTTGTGCTCAATAGCACTGACGAGTATTCGGTGTCGCTTCTTTATGGTGCGGCGGGCGAGACCTAGGAGCGCAAGATTATTTGCTTCCGTTGCTCCAGATGTGAAAATCACTTCATCAGGACCAGCTCCGATCAGAGTAGCGATTGACTCGGTTGCGGCGGTTACGACTTTTGCTGCTTGCCATCCAACAATGTGGTCGCTGGAGTGCGGGTTACCGAATGAATCACTCCACAAGGGATTCATTTTTTCTACGACAAGTGGATCAAGTGGCGTAGTTGCTTGATAATCCGAATAAATTATTGTTCGGCTATCCACCGCTTTCATCCCGATGCTGAAAGTTGTGCATACATTCTACTCCCAACTGTCTGATTTTCCTGAAACTGGACGAATCTTCCAGTTTAGACTTTGACATTCTCCTAAAGGGAGGGTAATGTGGGGACAGATTCCCCCTGACTAACGAGCTTCGAAATGCATCGGGGACCACTCTATGCTGATGATTATAGGCCGCAATTGTCGGGCCACGAGACTTTTCCGCTCCGCTACGGGTGGTTGAAGAAAGCGTTTGACGCTGTGCAGGAGTCAGAGAGTTGTCTTGAGACTAAATCCATATTCCTGTCAGAAGATGCTGGAGCTAGGTTCGGGATCGGGAAAAACATGGTGTCCTCAATGCGTCATTGGGCTTCAGTGACCGATGTAATCAGAGACACATCGAGAGAGGGCCGTATCGTCACAGAGGCTACAAATTTTGGATGCTTGCTGTTCGATGACGAGAGTGGATTTGACCCATATATGGAGGATCCAACCACATTATGGGTACTTCACTGGAAACTAAGCAGTCGACCACAGAAAACCACATGGTTCTGGGCGTTCAATTACTATCCGGCCACATACTTTGGCCGGGACCAGTTGGTCAATGGGCTCTGCAGACTTGCTAAGGATCGAAGCTGGTCTCGCGCCTCTATAACAACTATCCGCAATGATGTTGCGTGCTTTGTTCGTACCTACGTGCGACAGTCGATTCGTAAGCATGGCAGTTACGAAGACTCTCTAGAATCGCCGCTGGCGGAACTTGGCCTCATTAAATCCAATGGAAAGCGTGATAATTTTCAGTTCGTGCGGGGCCGCAAACGGACGCTTGGCGCAGGAGTGTTCTGCTGGGCAGTAACCGAGTTTTGGTCGAAATTTTCCCTTGAAGCGCAAACACTATCTTTGGAGTCTCTTATGTATGCTCCGGGGTCCCCTGGCAGAGTATTTTTGCTTGACGAGAACGATATGGTTGGCAGACTCGCAAAGATTGAAGAAACAAGCAAGGGACTTTACCGATGGTCTGAATCTGCCGGCTTGAAACAGTTGACGCGTACCTGCGACTTGGATATCGAGAAAGCACAGCGTTTCATCAAGATTGATTACCGTCGCAAGGGGCGAAGCGGTGCTGTCTGACCACGTTCGCGTCGCCCGTCGCTTTCAACGCGCTATCCGGGTCGATGTTGACATTGGAAACCCGGAATCTCTGGAAGGCTTCATTTGCTCGCAGTCTGTTGCCGAGGTGCTCAAAACCATGGCGCAACACATACTGGAAAACAAGCAAGGTGCGTTCACATGGACGGGTGCTTATGGCAGTGGCAAGTCAAGTCTAGTAGTCACTTTGAGCGCGCTACTTGGAGGTGACGGAAAATCTAGGGATCGTGCAAGGGCCATTGTAGGGAAACGTACAGCTAATCACATTTACAAAGCACTTCCGCCCGGTAAGAAAGGGTGGCGCATCCTGCCAGTGGTCGGAAGGCAAGAACGGCCGGAACAGGTGATAGGAGAGGCTATTAATGATAGCGGGTTTTTGAGTGGGAGAAAGCCTCGGACATGGAAAGAGAAGAAGGTTTTAGATGCTTTAAAAAAGATCTCAGCCTTGAGCCCTCGTTCCAGTGGAGGGTTGATTTTGTTTGTGGACGAAATGGGCAAATTCCTTGAAGCCGCAGCGGGTAAAGGATCTGACATCTACCTGTTCCAACAGGTCGCGGAACTAGCTTCCCGCAGTCAGGGTCAACTAATCTTTGTTGGTGTTCTTCACCAGTCGTTCGGAGAATACGCACATCGGCTTTCGCGCGAGATGCGCGATGAATGGACAAAAATCCAAGGTAGGTTTGTGGACCTGTCTGTCAGTGTCAGCGGCAGTGAACAAATTGTTCTGATCGGAAGCACGATAGAAAGTGACGGAGGATATCGCCCGAAAACCTTTGATGCATTGACCAAAAATGTGGCGGAGCAGATACAGAAACACACACCTTTAAGACTAGCCGAGATGTTGGAGGAGTGCTGGCCATTGCACCCGGTGACAGCTTGCTTGCTTGGGCCAGTTTCTCAACGTCGGTTCGGGCAAAGTCAACGCAGCATTTTCGGGTTCTTGAATTCTGCAGAACCTAGGGGGTTCCAAGATTTTCTCCGGGAGGCCGAAGCTGGAGATTTATATGGTCCCGATGCTCTTTGGGATTACCTGCGTCTCAATCTCGGCCCATCTATCCTAGCGTCCCCGGATGGTCACCGGTGGGCTTTGGCGATTGATGCACTGGACCGGTGCGAGGCTAAAGAGCACAAAGAATTGCACCTCCAGTTGCTCAAAACGATCGCGCTTGTTGACATGCTTAAGGGAGGATCAGGATTGGTCGCAAGCAGCCAACTGTTGGTGCTAGCATTGCAACCCCACAGCATCGCCAAAATCAAGCGTGCCTTGAAGGATTTGCAGGGATGGTCACTGATCATTTTTCGGAAGTTTTCTAATTCCTATGCGATTTTCGAAGGCAGTGACTTTGATATCGACCAAGCTATTGAAGAAGTGTCGGGAGATGTGGGAGAGATAGATTTTTCTTCCATTGAAGCTTTTGCCAAACTGCAACCTGTAGTGGCTAAGCGACACTATCACGAAACAGGGGCACTACGCTGGTTTGATGTCATAGCTACCACACTATCCAATTTGGATGAGATGGTGAAGAGTTATGAGCCGCCTCATGGTGCAATTGGTGCGTTCTTTTTGGCTATCCCCGCAAAAAGCGAGTCATTAGCTATCAGAGACCAAATATGCCAACGTGCTGTTAGCCAGAACAAGAAATGGGAAATCGTCGTGGGCACATCAGGACGGGCTCCCAATCTGTTCGTGCTAGCACGTGAACTCTTAGCACTTGAAAAAGTGCGCGACGAAATGCCAGAACTGTTGGGTGACCGAGTGGCCCGAGCAGAGATCTATGCACGCATTGAAGCCCTTCATGGGCAATTTGAAGTAGAACTGACTAAAGTGTTTGCTAGCGCCCAATGGCACTGTGGCCGACCTACATTCAAGTTGCCCAAGTCACTTTCGTACACAGACTTGAATGGCTTCGCATCTAAACTGGCATCAGAACGCTTCAAGAAAGCACCTAAGATTCACAATGAACTACTCGGGCGTGTAAAGCCTTCGTCCAGTGCTGTTGCGGGGCTCAACGCGCTATTACGACGCATGGCGCTCCATGAAGGCAAGGCACGACTCGGCATCACAGGATTTCCGGCAGAATCAGGACTGTTTGCATCGCTTTTAGAGCGTACCCGCTTGTATCGTAATACTAGAGGGCGTGGTTGGCGATTCATGCCTCCCGGATCTGGTGTCAAGGCAGACCCGCATCATTTGGCGCCCGCTTGGAAGATGGCCGAGAAATATCTTGAAGACCACAAGACAGAAACAGTGCCTGCATCCGAGATATACAGGATTTGGCGCGAACCTCCGTTTGGCATCAAAGAAGGGCTTCTCCCGGTTTTTCTTGTTGCATTTTTCCTGTCCCACCGCGACAAACTAGCTTTTTATCGAGAAGGGGTTTTTCAAGCCCAAGTTACTGATCTAGACATGGACAGCCTGACTACGAATCCGGAGGATATTCGGTTGCGATGGATGGATTTGTCAGGAATATCTCGCCAGCTGTTGTCAGGCATGGCGGATATTGTGCGTGATTTAGACAACGATAACGAGCTCCCTAACCTTGAGCCTATTGATGTGGCACGAGGGCTAGTGGCAATCTATGATCAATTGCCGGAATGGGTTGGTCGAACCCAGAACCTTTCAAAAAATGCACAAAAAGTTCGCCAGCTATTCAAAAGCGCAAAAGATCCGAATAAATTGATCTTTGATGACATTCCACGCATATTCGGTGCTAACAGGCAAATTGGAAACAAGAAAACTCTTATCACCATTGAGAAACAAATTCGTGAGGGTTTGACGGAATTAAGACAAGCATATCCGGCTATGCTTGGCCGCTTGAGGGAGTTGCTACTGACGGAATTACAGGTAGCAAATTCTTCTTCTGCCATGCTGGAGGAATTGCGCGCCCGTGCTGAAAACGTGAAGGGGCTAGCAGGCGATCACCGTCTTGAGGCTTTTGTAATTAGAGTGGCGGGCTTCACAGGCAGTGATATGGACATGGAAAGTTTTGCCGGCATGGCGATCAACAAACCTGCCCAGGATTGGGTGGATGTCGATATTGACCGGGCTTCAGTGTGTCTTGCAGAGATGGCACAACAATTTGTTCGCATAGAGGCATTTGCCAGGGTCAAGGGAAGAGAAGATAAACGCCATGCTTTGGCGATTGTGACTGGCCTTCCAGGGGAATCTGGCACAAGGCACCAGGAATTTGAAATCGCGAACACTGATCGTGACAAGGTGGAGTTGCTGTTTGAGCGCCTGGAATCGGTTTTGCGCGATAGCGGGGAGGATCAACGGCATATCATTCTCGCAACACTGACCGAGTTGAGCGCCCGCTATCTCAAAATGTTACCAAGCGAGCCACACCTTCAAAAACAGGAGAAACAGGTTTAATAATGACCATAAATGAGCACCACGTTCTCGGCCTCTCGGGGGGACGTGACAGCGCCGCACTTGCCATTTACATGCGGCAGAGCCACCCCAATCTTGACCTTCAGTATTTCTTTACCGATACAGGAAAAGAATTGCCGGAGGTTTATGAATTTTTAATCGAGCTAGAGGGGTTTTTGGGAAAGCCGATACTGCGGCTGAATCCAGATCGGGACTTTGACTTCTGGCTCAAGAGATTCAACAATTATTTGCCATCGCCGCAAAGCCGCTGGTGCACTCGGCAGCTAAAGCTTCGTCCATTCGAACAGTGGGTCAGACCGTGGCTTAAAAACGGCGAGAAGGTATGCAGTTATGTGGCTATTCGTGCGGATGAGGAATATCGCGAGGGCTATGCCTCGAAACAAGACAATCTGATCGTGCATCTTCCTCTCAAGGAAGCAGGAATTGACAAGGCAGGCGTAATCGAGATATTGGAAGGTGCCGGTTTAGGATTACCCAAGTATTACGAGTGGCGCACCCGCAGTGGTTGCACTTTCTGTTTCTTCCAGCAAAAGATAGAGTGGGTGCGATTGATGGAAAGGCATCCGGAATATTTCGAGCAGGCCATAAGCTACGAGAAAGATGCCCTCAATAATGGCTCTCCATTCACATGGAGCCAAGGCGAATCACTTCCTGACCTTGCGCGGCCTGAGCGTGTAGAACAAATCAAGGCGGATCACCAGCGCCGACTGAAAAGAATACGAGCCAAGTACCAGGCTAATCCACTAAGACCAGACAGCGAACCTATAGATATTGACGACCTGTATGGTACCGCCAAAGTATGTCTTGCCTGCCACAAGTAAATCAGAGATGTCGCTCGCAGCTGCACGGATAGACGAATCTTGTACCCCGAAATTGATCAGAAACCAAGGCTGAGTCAAGATGTCTGTACTCCTCTCACTCTAGTAAGAGTTGGCGCCACATTGGGTAAGATCAATTATTTATCCACTCGATCATCCTTTGGCAGACCAAGTGTTACAGTTTGTGCCAAGATCGTTTTATGACATCTGCTAACTCACTTATTTCATCCTCACTAGCAAAAGGAACTTGAACTAATATAACTCTGCCTTCTCCTGGCAATTTCGCTGCTAGATGACCCCGGCCAAGTAACCGTTCCGCACCAGGCTCATCAAGGACAATCATGGAGTTTTTTTTGTCGGCAACTTTTAGAACTAGCCGATTCGTTAAGTTTGCGCGAAGCTGCATTGGCAATACATCTTTATCTGGTCGTTGCGTAATCAGAACGAGACTAATTCCTGCAGCTCGCGCTTTTCCACCAAGGCGACTAGCATTCAGATCCACAGCATCCCGATACTCATTGATCATCATCCAGTCCGCTAGCTCATCATGGAATAGCCAAATACGTGG
Organism: Gammaproteobacteria bacterium; assembly: GCA_026713705.1. Lineage (GTDB taxonomy): Bacteria > Pseudomonadota > Gammaproteobacteria > Poriferisulfidales > Poriferisulfidaceae > Poriferisulfidus. Next base: position 22,019 of record JAPONY010000004.1, on the reverse strand, counting down.
AATATATTCTGATGGTGTTACTTTTTGGTTGTAGTTATCAAGCTTAGTAACACCAGCTTTGGCTAAGAGTCTGTTTCTTCGTTCCATTTCAGCAACCAACTCCTCCAGGGCATGAATTGCTTTATCCTGTTCGGTAATAAGATCGCCTTCTAAATGGGGCATATTGTGTAGCCAAGGAAAATCAATCCCAGCCTTAGGATCAATCATGCGAATACGGGCTTTTGAGGGAGAATTAGTTGCGCAAATGTCCAGAAGAAGGGACTGTACTAAGACGCCCTTACCGCTTCCTGTTTCACCAGCAATCAATGTGTGCGGCCCATGTGGTTGATGACCTCCAAACTCATTGCCCACATTCAGGTATAACAACTCGCCATCTGATTCCTTTGCGCCAAGCAACAGACTTGCATTTGATTCAGGTGCAGTCGCGGGAAGTTCACGTTGCCGCCAGAGGTCGCGCAAATGTAATATGGCCCGGCGCGGCCGTTTTACCATGATGATAATTTCCATTGGGGCTGCTAGCACGCTAATAACATCAATGGCATGTGAAGTAAGCAATTCTTGCCGTTTCTTCTCAACCTTTGGCACAGTAAGTTCGTCTGAGCCACGAAAGCGCACAAGTGCCGCATTAGGTGTTAGGCGCGCGCCTATGAGTTCCGCGGTCATCTCATAGCCGCGCAATGCTTTTTGTAATGCTTTGACCGTTGTATCAAGCCAAGTTTTGACATCCCGGTCATCTGCATCCGTATTGGCTCCAGAGTTGATCCACTCCACAAGTTGACGTGATGGCCACTGTTCCCACAATTCATCCGCGACTGTATTTTCGGCATTTCCCGTCCGAGGTTCTGGTCTAGGTAGTATTTTTTTGTCTTCTAGGGTGGAACCAGTTTGCTGCGATTGTTCGGCTAGCTTTGACTTTTCAGTGTTGTTGCCTGGTGTAGGCACCAATTCAGTTGCTTGTGGGCAATGATCTCTAATAGACTGGTTATAGTCGCGCGGACTATCAAGTGTAGATCCAGAGGACACATGTGCATCAGCCCATTCCTCCCTTTCGAGGGGTGTTTGCTCGACTAATGCCGAACTTTGCTCAGCGAAAGACTGAAACAATCTAACCACGCTAGTCTTGTCAAAGACTTGCTGCGAACAGTGTGGCATGCCTTTCATGGGAATGGGCCCTCCCACATCTACGTTTTCTTCATTGTCGTGAATAAACACATGTGAGAAACCTGCTATCTGAATGGACACTTTGTCCTGCCGGACTTCATCGGACCATTTATGAAGATCCCAGTTGTTTATTAAATTCGGATCAAATGGTCCCATACCTTCGATCATGAAATCACCTAGGCGATGTAACCAGACTTCACGGTCAATCCGCTTGTGCTTAGGGTCGAGTGCCCTTTCAAGACGAGCTACAGTTTCTTCAAGCTGTTTTGCAGATTTCTTTACTTGTGTTCTATATCCACGCGAGCCGACAAATTTTGCTTCTGATATAGCGACCTTTAAAACCGGTACACCATCCGCAATGCGCGGCGCAATGGCCATAATGTCTGCTATCTGTTCTTCGCGCTGCCCAAACCAGACCGCAAAATCATCCAAGAAATACCAGCCAAGCGGCAAGTCCATTCCTCCAAGTCCCGTACGAAGTTGCTCCATTGACAAAACTATGCCAAGTAGTTCGTTAGCATAGTGGCTGTAACGGGCCGCACGCATAACAACTTGTCCAGATAACGCATTAGCCTGCTCAATCAAGCGATCTACTAATTTTTCATCTCTTTCGAGAATCGCTGGATTAAGTTCCTCAAGACGTTCTTTAAGGAGCACACGAAGAAGTCTAGATTTGGAGGTCGTCGAGACAACAATATTGTGATCAATTTGCCGATCATGGACATGGCGAATAACTTGTACTCCATTGTTGCTCAAGAGCCGCCTATCGACCAATTCGTCGAAATTTACAACCCACTCACCAATCTTGTGTGTCTGTCGAAAAATCTCCCCAATATCGCTATCGCGAAAATTAACTTCGCGTGCAGGAAGAACATTGTCCGGAAGAGCATTGTCTCCTTCAAGAAAACCGTGAACTAAGTTGAGATAATTTTGGCCCGGGTGAGGCTGTGCAGGACAAACAAGATAGACGGAGGCCGCTGTATCCGCCAATCCTATTGGGCGACGCCGAGACCAACGCGCCGGAACATGATCTAGTAATTCGGGATACCTATCACTCGGCGCTCTCTTCCACACAAGTTTTGCATTACGCGCAACGACATCTTGGAGAGCCACAATATCTACAGCCCGGTCAGCATCACCATCGGGCAAGTCGGCTGTGTCGAGAAAGCCAATACGAAGCCTTGAAAGAAAATTTCTTGCAGCTTCGCTTGCCATGATTGATCCAGATTCCTCGCTCACGGCGACATTCTGTTGCTCGTAGATACGCCTGATACGCTTGGGTTCTGAATGCGTCAGCAGCAAATCACATTGCAGTTCATTCTCCTGCTCCACTTTGCTTGATAGTTCGGAAGCAAGAGCGCTTGGCAACGCTTTGGATTCAGCGTTGTAGAGAACCATGGAGAAATTGCTGCGCTCATGGGGCAAGAGTTTAAGATATTGTTCGCCCACATTGCCAAAAACCTTAGCAGCTACGCCTGGTTCAATGTCAAGGGCATCATCTCCATCTAGATGCGCTCTACGCAGTGGTGGTTCCGCAAGAGTGTAATCATATGCTGTATTGGCTGCTGCGAGGAGTACAGGCCGGTCTTGGTCAAAACCAACACAGACTTCTGGGTAATAGTTCGAGATAAGTTCAGCCTGTACCTGACCAAACAGTAGATCGGCTCGAAAAATATCGTGCTCATCAGCTCCAAGCACATCGTTAATCAGTTTAGCCGTCTGGTGTGCTTTGGCACCAATCTCGGCAAGCCGCATCGGGTGCCATGGTGCGACAATAGCTGCCAAAGCACCAGCCCCAACATTTGCGACACCAAGACGCAAAACTTCTTGCCAAAGCTTTTCCCGCGCGAGATCGTTGCTAGCATGATTCAGAAGGCAACTTAGGAGCTTGCCGTAAGCATTGACCTGCTCAATAAAAGCATCCGATGCAACTCCGGAACCATCAGGCGCAACCCACTCACGTATCGCCTTCGTATACGTGGTTAGAAAATACCCAAAAACTTCTTGTATAGCCTTTGTGCTTTGTGTCCCTAATACGTTCGCAATCTCCTCGAGTGCGATTAGGAATGCTCCACTTCTGTTACCGCTCTCTGTATTAGGTGCAACAAGTCTTCCATCGTTTGTGTTAGTAACATCCCGAATCGTATTGACATCATTGAGCGCAATTCGCTGAATACCACCCTTAGCGCTCACAGATTGTCTTGCAATATCTGCTGTTGGCAGTAAGGCGTATTCTTCATTTTGATTGGCAATACTCAACAAATCATCGGGCAAAGCCATAGCGATTGCATCAACCGGAATTTCCCAATGAAATATAAGCTTGGCCTTTGCCCCTTCTGGATCAAGTGTCACTTCAAATTTAATAGATCGAGCGTCTTTCGAAGCAGAAGTTATCTTTGCTAGATCATTATCGGCTTGCGGGAAGTAAAATTTCAACAGTTTGCCAAATTCAAATTTGACATTACTGCCCAGGAGCGTTTCAAGTCCTTTGTAGCGGAAAGCGAAATAGCGTACGACTTTCGAATTTTTCGTGCGCCAAAAACTCTTTTTACGTGCATTAGGAATGCGCACAATCAATTTTCTTTCACACAGATCTTCGTCATTTACACGGCGGCGTAAACTATCCAGTGTTGCTAACAAGCCAACAAGAAAATCCCGATAAGTTTGTGGATTACGATAAATGTATCGTTCCCACATGCTAGATAACATCTTATCTCTTGCTAAGTGCTCACAGTATGTTTCGAAAAATCTCTGAAGATCGTCTGACGGCTCTTTAGGGAAATCATTTGAGAGTAGTTCACGCTCTTCATCTTCGAGTTGATCGTCAAATTCATCGTCAAAGAACTTGATCGTCTGCTCTCCCAAAGGTACAGATGCACTTTGAGAAATGCCTTCAAATAATTCTGAGATGGATCGCCAGTCTAGATCAACCAAACCTTTCTGCTCATCAGACCAATCATCGGGTCGCAGATCAGCATCAAGAAAATTTTGTATAGCCCTGATCTCCGTGTCGGTCAGACAGTCGATGATATTGTTTAAATTTTCCCGAAGTTGTTCGCGGGGGATTGGTTCTCCTCGCTCTGTCTCCCGCACGAGCAGTGGCCGTATCCGGTTGTGCAAGTGTTGAAAATTTTTGTTCCATTCAGCAGTTGTTGTGCGTTTCTTCTCCGGTATACGATCAAAATACCCTGCGTAACGCGGTAGTTTGAGGCTTGGAAGAGCATTATCTATGGCTCTTTGTAGGGGAAGCCCTCTTGTTATGATCCCATCCGATATTGCGAGTACGAAATCAGCAAAACTCTCAATGGTTCGTGCGGCATGGGAAAGATTCGCAGATCGAAGAGCTGTGAGTAGATGGCCGCGCTTACTCTTGTCCAAATAAGTAGATGTCAGGCCAACTTTATCAATCCAAGATTCGTAGCACGTTCTCAGCGTGTCAGTTTCAATCTTTGTGATCTTTTCAACGCTCTTGTCATTACGTTGGAGTTCTTCCTGCGAAGCAGCAAAAAGTACTGCACGCGTTCCATCTACTAATCGGCAGTGGCGCCAGTGGGTAATAGATTCCTCACTCCTCGCATCCGAGGGTAGAACACTTTCCGGGTCAAATAATGGCGAGATCTTGACCAAGACAATCGCTTCTACTCCTGGATCCGCAAGTACCGCCTGTGCGATTGAACACACGAAAGATGGCTCTAGCCCAAGCATGCAAAAGCGTAAAGATCCTTCGGGTTCTTGGTCAAGATGTGCCTTGATAAAGTCGAGTGCTACCGCCGCAATTAGTTCACTTCTTGTCATCAATTGCTCCCAAACGGGTTTTCGACATAGGCGCAGTCATCAGAAAGACGGCGCAGCAACCCTAACGTCCTCAAGCGCTGTTCCAAGCGTTGCGTATTCTGCATGAAGGCATTCTGATCGGTTGGGAGGGATCCAAACGCACGTTCGGCTTCGCTCGCCCCAATCACTAGCCGAAATCGATCATACAGTTTTGCTAGGAATCGGCGGTATTCCTCACGGCCTTCGTCGACTGTACACATCACAAGTGCTTTGAGTAGTGAATCATCCGGTGAGTACCAGGTTCCTACACTTCGGCGCGATACTGCCAAACCAATTTGCCGCGTCCATTCCATATGAACTTTTGCAACATGTTGCTGATGACGCTTCTCCGCATATTCTCTGAGTGCCTCAAAAATAACCTCGGGATCGCCGGAAGGTAAATTTTCATCTGGTTGCCACTCATAACGCTCCATGAGATATTCTCTTACAGCATCAGCCGGCACTCTTGCTTTCAGTGCAGAGTGCCATCGTTCATCTTCTTTGGCAGATTCAACATGCGCACGAACCGCCCGCGCTGAAAGCATTCGGTTTGCTCTAAAATTTTCCTTTGAAAGCTCAAGCAAGGCGGTCCTTTGCGGTGAAGCAATATCTAGTACGAATCTAGGCTCCCTTGAGTCACCAACTTCCTCATTGGCGCGCCGCAGCATATAAAGCAACATGTGTAAAGCTGAGAGACGCATTAACGGATCAAGTAGGACTTCCCCTGCCAAATCTAGTTTTAGGAGTCGTACCCACGTTTCTGCGAGTTCTCCGTATTCTGGTCGCTCAGCAAAAGGTAGGTAACCTATGTTGCTTGAGACAGTGTTCGAATCAACTCGATATCCATTTGGCAGTAATGCTCGAATGACACGATTCCACGTTTCATCTTGCCGCAGTAGTTTTTCTGAAATTTTTTCGGCTATCTCTACTCCTTTGTCGCTCCGGTTAAGCATGAGGTAGAGCAATTCACCGCTCCGTGCGAAAAAGCGGCGATCCGGGCTTCCATTAATATTTGCAGGCAAGTCTGCGTAGAGACAATTAGGACCATAAGGAAATAAAAAACGGGAACTCCATCGACGCTGACGATGTGGTTCGATGGCAGTCGTCTGGAAGAATTCCACCACACGGGCGAGGCGCGCGAATGACCCGAAACGTTCTTGTAAATAACTGAAGTCATCGTCTGTAAAAAATGCCTTTAGCCAAGCTCGCCAACGTTCGGAATCAAATTGTTGAATCTCCTCCACATGCCGAATGTGGGGGTTGTTAAAAATCAACTGTCGTAATGGAATCAGACGTGGTATGTGGTAGGTAAATGATTCATGCACGCCGTCACGTCGAATTTCATTCAGCGCTTTACCCTCAGCGTTTCTTGATTGAAAGACCGCGAGAAATTCGAGAAATACCAACCACGGTGTTTGGTCGTTATACAAGCGGTGACCCCAAATTGCTTCATCAACCCAAACATTAACATCGCTTCGATATTTCGCAGGAGCTTCAAGACGCATCTTCATGTGCCCACCCTGATACGAATATTGTCGGGATGGGCCCGGCCACGCTCGTCGACGGTTAGTGCCTGTAGATTGACTTCATCACCGGAGGGTGCCTCTCCAATCAGATCATCAAGTCTTTTGATTAACCGCAATTTGAAATCGAGGAAATCCTCGTTGCATTGGCGCGAAAAACTTGCAGGCAAGCTCCCACTTGCCACACGAATAAGATATTCAAAATGGGGAAGTTGAAGCGTAAGGCTATCAACCACACCATCTCCATCATCTGCAGGATCAATGATCTGCAAGCATGGTGTTGCTTCGTCTGCGCTAAGCGCAAAGTGGAGGTAAGGATCTCTTCGATGTCTTGTTGTTGGTAGACCATAATTTAGAAGAGATGCGATTCGGCCGCGTCCATCACCACCGGAAGAGGCAAGATATAACTCTGTTCCATCATCAATCATCATGCCGCAAAACGCCCTGTTCAGTCCTCGCACTAGTAATTCTGTTGTTATAGATATATCACCTCCATTCACAAGACCATCTACAAATGCCAAGAACCGGCCCGATGCCTGATAAACAGTTAGTCTCCACGGATCTAATAAATTTTTGTCCGACAACGAAAAGAATAGACGTTGCCTCTGTCGGGACAGCGCTCTCATAAACTCGTCTAATTCCTCCCGTGCGCCCTCTAGATAATCGCGCAAATATGGTTCATAGGCCGGTGCTCCGTAATAAACATCCATCGCAACCAATTTGTTATAGAGTTCTGAGTCGCCATATCTACCGTAAATAAGCAAATTGTCGAATTTATTATCGGTTTCGCGCCCGATCCCAAAAGATTCAAGTGTATTGAATACTTGATATTGTCGTCGCTGGCGTTCAGGAAGATTTACCCCGAACACGTTTGCATAAGGGTTTGTCAGTCGATAATCTTTCATTTGCGCCCGGTTTTTCGCTGTTCGACAAGTTAATAAGATTTGCCGTCCCTGCCGATCACCTAACAAAATGTTTGTGCCGAGGAGGAGAAGGTCTCGGATAGGAAGATGCATACGGTTAGCGCGAGAGAGCTTCATCAAATCTCCGAGGCGTCTGCGAAATGTGGATTCTTTCTCCCCACCGCGAAGTCGTTCCCGGTTTATACGAATAGGACAGGTTGTTGATCCGTCTTCATTTAGCAATTCACAGCCTTGACATTGTGACCACTGAGGGTGTTCAACAATTTGTTCGACAAGCTCCTGAAAATGCTCGGATGCATCCAGACAGCTGAGGTTGTATAGATTTAGATTAAGTGTGTCGTCCGTCACCCGTCCCCCGACAAGCATATCCTCGATGGTTTTAAACACTCTATGCGCTTCTTCATCTTGAGCATCAGACCAATCACGCCAACTCGCGAGAAGTTGTCCATCATTGGCAGCCACAAGATAAACACCGCTTTCGCTCGCACCAGACACAGCATTAGCTAGTTCAGCAAGCAAGTTGTTTTTCTCGCTTAATGTCAACTCGCTCAGATCTTTCACGATCGTGAGTAATTTCCCAGAGGTAGGGAGTATTAATTGAACAATCTTTCCCCCCGTTTTCCATCGTTCGAAGTCTCCTCCAAAATCCATCCAAACACGTCGGCAGTGGTAAGTCTTTCCGTCCCCAGCCGTGCCCGTCAAAATCACGTTACTAGGCTCAGATGATTCAAAGTTCTTCTGAACCTCTCGCAGTCTGGCCGGGTTGATATGAATGGCAGGTTCAATCTTATGCCGATCGATTTCAGCCTGGATTAACTCGTCGTACATGTTGTCCCCAGCCGGGATGGGACCGTAGTGACGTAAAAAGGAAACCAAGTCATTCGATTGATTCATATGCATAGCCTATCTGAAACGTTGGGGGCGTGTTGGAGGAAAAATATTTTGAGGTTTTAATTTTTCATCACTTTAAATGGGGTTGGTTTCCAGTCGGTATAACGGGGGGGTCTTCTTAATATTCTAATTCCTCTAGATTCCTAAGAACATCTGAAACCCCTCGGACCCGCTTGTATATATCAATTCTGGATGGCTGCTTTCAGCCAAAATCAACCTTTCAGTCAGGCTAGAACCTTTTTGAAAAACTTATTTCCAAGTCAAATTGATAGATTTCAATTTCAATCGTTTGTGTCGGGTCGAATGGATTCGGACCTTCCTGTCTTTCCCTCGGGGAATACATCACGGCTATATTGACTTCTCGGTCGCCAGACAGTTTTTTGGTTAACCCTAGTGTGTAGTGGTTTTCCACGACGGCCGGAGCCAGTATGTTGAACAACACTTCGCTCCGATCAATGGGGTGTTCGGCAAAACTAGCGCCCGCACGCAGTTCCAGATCTGGAGCAATCGGACACTGCACCCCAAATCTATACACTTCCATGTCCTCCCAGCCGAAGCCCGCTCCATTACTGCCGCCGAGACAACTTTCCGGATCCGTTCCACCGGCCGTAGGACAATCGAAAATATTCGCGATCGGATTTGCCACTGAGTCAACTTTGAAGTACCAGATCTTCTGAAAGTCGAATACGAACGTTAAGCCACTCGTACGTTTCAAAGCAAAACCGATCGTCATCGAAGGCGGAATATCGAAATCACCCTCTTCTGCAAGCAAATTATCGTAGTCATCAAACTCGGTCATGAAAATCCGTGATTGATAGGCTGCGCCAACGGACAGATAAGAAGTCGGGCTCCAAAGCATCCCAACCCTTGCCCCATAACCGAACGAAAAATCCCTGCCGTTATCGGTCAGGTCGTTGGGCGGCACCTCTCCATCGCTTCGCACAAAGTCTTCGGTATATGGGGCAAATGAAGACAAACCTTTTATCCGAAAAGCCTGAACCGCCAATACCGGGCTGATTCCGTACGAAAGCTGTTCATTGATCTTTCTAGAATAAGTGAGCGCCAAGAAAAGCTGAGCCAAATCAACCCCAGAAACACCCCCTCCATAAGTTCCCGGGAAAGTTTCCGTCGGATTGGGCCCTGACCCATCCGGATCGAAGGTGGAGGACCCTTCGTTCCATACCGTATTCATTCCACCATTTGCGTACAGCGTGATCCCCAATGAACTTTGCGAGTCGAGCGGATAGTTGTATCCAACATGAGGAACCGGGAAATAATTGCGGTCGCTTTGAATGTCATCGGGACCCAGCGTAAAGGCGCCTCCTGTGCCATTTGCCTGGCTGGCACTGCTTTCATAGTCTCGTCGCGGGCTGAATATGGCTAAACCGGCATCCAGTCTTTCTCCAAGGTGAACCATCCCCGCGGGATTCGTTGCCGCTGCAATCGTATCTTGCGGTAGGGCGACCCCTGCGCCTGACATGCCTTTATTTTTTGTTCCATATCCATGAGCAAAATAACCATTCGTTGCCATTGCGTCTGACACAACCAATGTACAAGTCATACACACCCAAAAAGCAACAAATTTCTTCATGACATCGACGCTATAGGACTTCTATACAACACACAGGATTCTTTCAATTTATCAAACCACTTGCGCAAGTCAATCACCAGTACAAATTCGTTATGCGAGCTTCACCCCCTAAACTGCCATAACCACACTAGTTGTGCCGCTCACGCAGAACATACTGCCCGTCATAAAACCCGCTAAAGATCTCGTCGGCCAACGGGTGTCGGATCGGGCGTGACTCCTCATCCGGTTCCAGATTACGCTCCGCCACATAAGTCTCCAGTGGTTGACCGTCGACCAGCACTCGATACCAAGGACGGTCCCGAGGCGGCCTGGACCGTGCATTGCGTTCGTACCATTCGTCGCTTCCCTGGAATACCGGGTCCACATCGAAAACCACGCCCCGGTATCCAAACAGGCGATGGGTGATTAGTTGCCCAAGAGCAAATCTCGCTTGGCTTTCTCTCATGCTTTCAATTTCATCTCTAGCGCTTGCTATACTGGCAGAAGTCTCTGGGTGTACTGCAAATGGAACGTTCTGTCGAACAACGAATTCTCGTCGTGATGCGCAAGATTCTGGCACAAATAGTGCGCGAAGTCACGCCGCAGCCAGGCATGAAAAACCCTTTGTCGCCACAAACTCTTCAAGACATACGAGAGGCGTTTGCATTGATTTCCACGCGGGAAAGGGAATTGATGAAAGAAGCAGGAGAATCCGTCCGCGAGCGACCCCGATACGCGGACGAGCCAAAAGCCACCCAAACCGTCCAGGCGCCCACCAGCAAACGCAAACTGGATTCATGACCGCCGCGTCGGAAGAATCACGAGTAAGGATGGCGCGCCAAGCTATGGCAGTTCTTGATCAGTGGCAACTCAATTCGGACGAAATCGTGACCCTTCTGGCACTGCCGAAAAAAACTCGCAGCACGCAACTTGAACGCTTTCGCCGCGGCGAGGCCTTGCCGGACGATCCACCCTTGATAGTGCGGGCGGAACATATCGTCGGCATCGCCGACGCCCTGCGCACCTCTTTTCCGCGCAATAGCCGTATCGGGGCGCGCTGGCTGGTCACGCCGCACCGGCGGTTCCGGAAACGAACACCTCTGTCGCTGATGCTGGAGGACGGTATCAACGGCCTGTGCCGGGTGCGGGCTGAACTGGATTGTTCGTTCTCCTGGAGGCGATCACAGGAGAACGAGTGATGCCAGCCATTTCCATTCCGGTGATCGCCGAAGGCGTCAAGATGACTCCGGAGAACAAGTGTGACTTCTGCACCAATTCCCTGTGCTGCCACTACGTCACCCAAGAAATCGACACGCCCCGATCCAAATACGACTACGAGCACCTGCTCTGGCAGGTCTCGCACGACCAAGTCAGTGTTTACAAGGACTCCGATGGCTGGACCGTGATGTTCGAGACCACCTGCAAGCATCTGCAGGAAGATGGACGTTGCGGGATTTACGAAGTCCGACCACAAATTTGCCGCGACCACAGCAACGATTTCTGCGAATACGACCAACCACCCGAGGAAGGATTCGACCTGTACTTCCCGGATTACGAAAGCCTTCTTAAATACTGCAGAAAACGCTTCAAACGATGGGAGCGGGGCTAGGCAATCTCTGAAAAGGAAAAGAGTTCAATTAGAGTCATCCCTCAAAATCCGGCAGAACTCCCCAACAGCAATGACGGCATCTGCCTTGAGCACCTTAACGTCAAGAGCTGGATGGTCAATTTGCATCTGCTCCGCGTAAGCTTTCGGGCCCTGTGCGCCTGGGTCTGAAAAATTTCCTTCTAAATCATTGAGCGCTGAATGCACAGCGTCAATTTCATCCCCGAAGCGCTTGTACACCAATCTCGCCACCTCCGATGGCCCTCCAGCATTACTATGCAGAAGCACAAATGCTATGTCGTACCAATCTTTGGCCCCGCGCCTCGAAAAAGCCGCTTCAACTTTAGCAAGCAAAAAGCCAGCCAAACCGGTCACGTTCACTTCGACATGATGCATCACCCCGCTGACCCTGGCCTCCAGTTCACGCACTTCAGTGTCGCGCGACGCAAACCCCGTCCCGCGAAGGTTGACCGCGCCTAAATCCGAACATCCTTTGAGGATAAATTCCGTGTTTGCCGGCCTATCCTGGAGATCGGCCAGCAATTCAAGCTTGACGATACTCGAAGATCCGGATTGGTTCGAAATCCAGCGCCAAACCTGATTTCCTTCGGGGAAAAACTCGGCATTACGGAGCGCCCTCTCCAAACGTAAGGCGTTGACTTCCCCGCATGCGATTTCCAGATCGATCTGCACATCCACATCAACCGTTCCCGCATGCTGGAATTCGCTATCGCTACATAGCCACTCTGGAACCAACCCTCCGAGCACAACGAATTCCGGCCGTTTGCCGTAGTGATGAACGATGCGGACCAGCGCCTTTTCCGCTACCGCACGCGCTGGCCGAGAACGGATAAACCCTGTTTCCGTCCCAACGAGATTAGCTTTGTCGGGACGAGACATCATCAATCCTTCCGCATCTTTGCAATCGCCTCGAATATATGAGGATTGCTCGCCAATTCTTCGTGCCGATTCAGTAAAAGTCCCAACGCATTTTTTATCTCTTTACCTTTATTCTTCATCCAATATGAACGGTCCGGCAGGACTGGACCTTCGGTTACCTGCAATTTTTGTCTATACTTTTTCCCAAATATATTGAATGTGACCTCAGCATATAGATTGTCACATTCATATTCCACTACTTCAATTTCCTCAACGTTCTCAAATTCAATTGGCTCCCACACAGTTTCCCAAAGATGCTCGGCTGCATCCTCTCCCCTGACTCCAGCAACACGCAAATCAGCATACACACGGGGCCATGGAGCATGGCGCAAGCCATTTTGTTCATCCATGAGTTTACGGGTCGCAACCGTCGGAAATGGACGCAGGATCACTCGTCCCCCTTCGATCGGTTTCAAATCGGCCTTTGCCGCCACTGATTCAAGTTCGGCAATTGTCGCCGCGTCCACATAGACTTCGGCCACCGAAATCCGGGTGAGATAGGGCGCAAGCACCGATGCGGCTGCGGCGCCCGTGGCGGCCCACGCGACTTTCGCGCTTTTCCAGAGCCGGTCGATTTTCCTCAGCCCCTCTTCCAAATCGTGCCAGACCCCTCCGGCAGCAAGCTGGAGCGTTGTCGTCATCGATGCCGCGGCGGCCGCGTATTCATCCATCAAGCGTTCCGGGTCCGTCATCTGCCGTGCGGAGTTACGACCGCGGCGGGATTCCGAACTCAACAATTCGAGATCAACAAGAGTGCGCAGCGCATTGCTCGAACTGCCAATAGAAAGTCCCGTCGCTTCCTGTATGGCTTCCACGGTGGCCTGCTTCCCGCAAAACAATGCCTCAGCAGCCGCGAGAACGGAAGGCGTCCAGTGCGGAGGTTTGTCCACAATCTCGACCGGGCGGCCACTCCTGGAAACGATTAGTGAATCCAGAGCGATCTCCGCAGCACCAGTCTCGTCCACCCATCCGATGCCCGCGGCCGAGAGCGCTTCACGGGAGCCGGGCGACATGCGCCGCGCCACCGCGACATCCGGGAGGTTTTCCCTGTTGGCAATCAATTCGCGAGCCTGGCGTAACCCTCCTTCGCCAAGCCACTTCACATTGATCCCGATCCCGTTGACCGTGAGGTCAGCCGAACGACCACCCTCGTAGTCGCACTGGACCCGGACAGCATGAGGGAGCACGGCCACAATCGCAGCCTCGGCACGTCGGCCAGCTTTTCTCTCGGCCATATCGCCGAAACCTCAACTAAATACTCAATAAATCATTATATCTCAATTTGATATTGAAGTATTAGTTTTTAGTGAGGGTTATTGAAGCCGGCAGCAAGCAAATTTTCAAGCAGCCGGCCTCGGCGGCATGATGTCGGAAAAGTCCCGGATCGCCGGATACGCCAGTTGTCCCCGTTCCGGTTGACCGCTGTCCGGCTGCCGGACCGTGAGCAGGCAGCCGATACCGGCGGCCTCCGCGTGTTCCAGAACATTCAGGTCGTCGTCCACCATAAGGGTCCGGGCAGGTTCGTGCTCCACCACGCCCCTCAAGATCTTCCAGAATTCTGGACTTTCCTTAGGCGCTTGAAACTCATGGGAACTGATGACCTGCCGGAAATAAGGGCGAATCTGGGATTCTTCCAGTTTGATATCGACGAACTTGGGATGCGCGTTGGTTACGAGGTAGCAAGGCCTGCCACTGTCATTGACCCGGCCTAAGAATTCCTCGACATGCGGCATACGCGTCACGCGGTGCCGGATTTCATGCTTGAGGGCAGTCACGTCCAAACCCAGCTCCTCGCTCCAGTAATCTGCGCAATACCATTGCAGGGTGCCCCGCATCTCGCGGTAGCGGGCCGTCAGATTCTCCTGCGCTTCCGAGAATTCCAGCCCGTAGGCCTCTGCGAAACGCTGCGGCAGGTGGTGATACCAGAAGTGAGAGTCGAACCGCAAATCCAGCAATGTCCCGTCCATGTCCAGAAAGACGGTATCGATGGCATCCCAGTCGATCATGTAAACAGCCCAAACCCTAAATATCGGATTTTACACCTCCTCCCTGTGGAGATTTGTTAGGATAATGCATCCCGCCGCACCCCCGATGGATTCCGAACAGCTTGCCCAACTCCTGCCCGAAATAAGGCAGGTCGCCATAGACGCTGGCGCACGCATTCTGGAAGTCTGCCGCACGGGCTACGAGGTCCACGAGAAGGCCGACCGCTCACCGGTCACTACGGCCGACCTAGCGGCACACCAATGCATTTTCGAGCGCTTGGAGGCACTGGATGAGCATTGGCCGGTATTGTCAGAGGAAAATCCCGTCCTTCCCACCTGGGAAGCCCGTCGAGAATGGGAAACCTACTGGCTGGTCGACCCCTTGGACGGCACACGGGAATTGCTCAGGCAGAGCAAGGAATTCACCGTCAACATCGCCCTGATTCACCAACAGCAGGCCGTTCTGGGCGTGATCGGGGCTCCCGCCCTAAACCTCCTCTACTACGCGCACCGCGGCGGCGGGACTTGGCGAATTCACGGAGAAGAAGCCCCTGCCGCCATACACAGCCGTCCCTATCCCACCGATGGCTCCTCCGTCGTGGCGATCAGTTTCAGCCACGCACGACCCGAGGTGCAACAATTCCTCAGGCGGCTCGGGCCGCATCAGGAAAAACGGGTCGGAAGCTCGCTCAAAAGTTGTCAGGTTGCCGAAGGAAGCCTGGATCTGTATCCGCGCTGCGGTTCGACCAGCGAATGGGACACGGCAGCCGCCCAATGCATTGTGGAGGAAGCCGGGGGACAACTTCTCGACTGGAAACTGCAACCGCTCCGCTATAACAGGAAAGAAAGCTTGATCAATCCGCCCTTTTTAGTGATCGGCGACCCCGACCATAATTGGGCTTCTCTGTTGAACGAGGCACCGGAGACTGACGCCGCCGCTTGACGCCGAAGCGAATCAAGTCGGGTCGGAGTTGTCCAGCCACTCGATCAGGTAGTACAGGTATTGTCCTTCAGAGGACTTTGACGGCCCCAGAACTTGAGCTGCGTGGCAATTGGCCTGATCTTTCGCCTGCCGGATTGCTGTTTCGGAATCTTCCACGATTTCCACGATCCCGGCTGGAAAACGCCGGCGGTTCCGGTGTGGTGCCTGAATGATCGCGTAATGAGTGCCTGATGCGGAAGTCTCCGGGTCCGGTGGCACGAACCCCCGCATTACTCTTCGGCCGCGGCGGCACGATTCTCGAGAAAATGGATGTTGACTCCTCCCTCCTGGAACTGTGAGTCTTCCAAGAGTTCCTGATGAAGCGGCACATTCGTGCGGATTCCTTCGACTACCAGTTCCGCCAAGGCGCGATTCATCCGACGCAAGGCGACGGTGCGGTCCCGTGCATGCGCCACTACCTTGCCGATCATGGAATCGTAGTTGGGTGGCACGGTATAGCCGGTATACAGATGCGTGTCCATGCGCACGCCAGGCCCGCCGGGGCTGTGGAAATGCGTCACCCTGCCGGGTTGCGGCAGAAAGGTTTTCGGATCTTCCGCATTGATTCGGCATTCCACCGCATGTCCCCGTAAACGCACTTCAGACTGCTTGATGGATAGCGGTTCACCTTGCGCCACCAGCAACTGGTGGCGTACCAAATCAATACCGGTAACCATCTCGGTCACCGGGTGTTCGACTTGGATCCGGGTGTTCATCTCGATGAAGTAGAACTCTCCATCCTGGTACAGAAATTCGAATGTGCCCACGCTTCGGTAATTCATCTTCTTGCAGGCGGCGACCACTCGCCCACCCAATTCCTCGCGCTGCTGCTCCGTGATGCCGGGTGCCGGAGATTCTTCGATGACCTTCTGGTGGCGGCGCTGCACCGAGCAATCGCGTTCGGCAAGATGGATGGCCTCGCCATGGGCGTCGGCCAGCACCTGGAACTCGATGTGCCGGGGGTGATCCAGGAATTTCTCCAGATATACCGCTCCGTTGCCAAAGGCCCCCTGCGCTTCAGCCCGGGTCAGCTCCAAAGCCTCTTCCAGTTCCGCTTCCTCTCGAACCACTCGCATCCCGCGCCCACCCCCGCCTGCCGTTGCCTTGATCAGGACCGGGTAGCCCACCTCGCGGGCCTGCGCCTTGCTATCGTCGAGATCATCCGTCAGTTCCCCGTCGCTGCCCGGCACGCACGGGAGACCGGATGCCGAAGCCGCTTTACGGGCCGCCGCCTTGTCGCCCATTTCGCGAATGTTCTGCGCCTGCGGCCCCACGAAGATAAAACCACTGGACTCCACGCGTTCGGCAAAATCCGCATTTTCCGAAAGAAAGCCGTAACCTGGATGAATAGCGTCGGCATTCGTGACTTCGGCCGCCGAAATGATGGCGGGAATGTTCAGGTAGCTCTGCTGGGAATCCGCGGGGCCAATGCAGACGGACTCATCTGCCAACCGAACATGCAGAAGATCTCGATCCACTTCGGAGTGCACCGCCACGGTTCGGACTCCGAGGTCCCGGCAGGCCCGCAGGATGCGCAGGGCGATTTCCCCGCGATTAGCGATCAGGACTTTTTCCAGCACCGCCTTTCAGCCGATGATGACCAGTGCCTGTCCGTATTCGACGGGCGTCGCATTTTCGACCAGAATGGCCCGGACTACTCCCGCCTTGTCGGCTTCGATCCGGTTCAGCATCTTCATGGCCTCCACGATGCACAAGGTGTCGCCTTCCGCAACCTGGTCCCCCACACTAACAAAGGAATTTGCACCCGGAGAGGGGGCGGTATAGAACGTCCCGACCATCGGAGACACGACCCGGTGCCCTGCCGGAAGGTCGTCTCCGGGCGGTTCCTCCGCGGAATCGGGGGAAGGCTCGGTGGCCGCAGCCGGAACAGCAGCAGATACGGGGACATGGACTTGGGGTGCAGGAGCTGCAGCGGGGCCGGTTCGGCTAATGCGAACCGATTCCTCGCCTTCGGAGATCTCGATCTCCGCAATGTCGGACTCCTCCAGCAGCTGGATCAGGCTCTTGATCTTCCGCAAATCCATCAGGCGTTCTTCTCCAGCCAGGCCACGGCCGCCTGTAGCGCCAGCACATAGCCTTGCGCCCCGAGACCGGAAATCACACCGATCGCAATGTCGGACAGGTAGGACACCTGCCGAAACTCCTCGCGCGCGAAAATGTTCGAGAGATGGATCTCAATGAACGGGATCGAAGTTCCGAGTAACGCGTCCCGAAGCGCAATGCTGGTGTGCGTATAAGCCCCCGGGTTGAACAGGATGAATTCCACCTTGTCCTCCCGTGCCTGGTGAATCCGGCTCACCAGTTCTCCCTCGGAATTGGACTGAAGGGTTTCGATGGTGCAGTCGTGCTGTACCGCATGCGCCCCGACCTCCTCCATGATCTCTTCCAGAGAAGCCGAGCCATAGATCTCCGGCTCGCGGGTCCCGAGAAGGTTGAGATTGGGTCCGTTTAGAACCAGAATGCGTGACATGTGAAACCTGAATTTGTTTGCCTGAACGGCGCCAAGTTTACCATGAAATGTAAAAAACTGACTTTTGCTGTTACTTTGACGTTAAATAGAGGAAAATAAGATGAAATAGGCACTATTCAGAGAATTCAAGCACCTCGTCCAACATCGCGGCGAATTTTGGTGCTGGGACATAGCTGACGGTCCTGAACGCACGCAGTTCTTCTCCCCCGGTCGTGTAGAAGATGATCGCGGGCGGCCCGAACAAGCCCAATGAATCAAGCAGTTCTTTATCGGCCTCGTCGTTGGCTGTGACGTCGGCTTTCAAAAGCGTGAAGCGGCGCATCCGTGCCTGAACGTCGGGATCGGAAAACGTGAACATATCGAGTTCTCGGCAGGTCACGCACCAGTCGGCATAAAAATCGACCAGCACCGGCTGTCCCTTCGCGGCTGCCAACTCCCGGTCCATGTCCGCCACGGTCTTGATGGGCCGGAATTCCACCGACGACTCGACCGATCCCGAGGGATTCGTGAAATGCGCCCAAGGCCGCAGCAAGCTGTCGCCACCGGTGGCTGCTCCCACCAGCAGGACCCCACCGTAAATGAGAAACGCCAGCCCCACACCCCTGCCAAGACGACTCATCGTGTTGGCATCCGGAGGCAGGGATTCGACAGCATGTAAGATCATGCCAAGCAACAGCAACAGTAGCCCGCTCAATCCCAGCGTCACTTGCCCGGGCACCACCCGATCCAGCATCCAGATCGAAAGCGCCAGCAACAGCACGCCGAATACCGCTTTGATCCGCACCATCCAAGGCCCCGAATGCGGCATGAGACGTCCTTCGAAACCGCCGAACACCAGCAGCGGCAGCCCCAATCCCAATCCCATTCCAAACAGGCTGACTGCGCCATGCACTGCGTTTCCGGTATCGGCGATGTGAATCAAGGCTCCCACCAAAGGCGGCGAGACACAGGGGCTAGCCACCAACGCCCCGAGAAGGCCCATGACCGCGGCACTCAGATAACTGCCGCTGCCCACAAATCTCTCCCCGACCTGATGCAGGAAGTTATGAAGGGCCGCCGGCATACGGAAGTCATAAACTCCGAACATCGAAAAGGCCAGCAGGATGAGGATCAGCACGAAACCGCCAATCACCCAGACATTCTGCATATACGCCTGGAGGTTGGCTCCAGTCAGGCCGATGATTACCCCGAGTACCGCATAGGTGGCCGCCATCGCCAGCACGTAAACCAACGACAGGCGAAGGGCACGGGCAGTATCCGCATTGGCACCCGCGATCACTCCGGCCAGAATCGGAATCATCGGCAGCACGCACGGAGTGAATGCCAGCAACAGGCCAAACCCTGCGAACACGAGGAAACTCCAGGACAGGGTCTCGTCCGCCAGATCCTTGGCAATCTGGTCAGCTCGCGACAGTATGCCGCCATAAGTGTCCGATTCGGGAGGACGGGGCGGTTCTGACGCGGAAGCCGTCATCCCCACTTTAAGAGTCTTAGTCTGGGGCGGGTAGCAAACCCCCTGTTCAGCGCAACCCTGATAATTTGCAACCAGCGAAATCCCGTCCGAACCGGCCAATGCCTTGGCCAGACGCAAATCCACCGCAACATCGCCCGACCACGTCTGAACCTTGCCGAACAGCGGGTCATCCTTGACAAGGCCTGACGGCAGTTGATACGGCATCAGCCCGGCATCATGTCCGGCGATGGAAAAACTGGTCTTGTCCCGGTACAGGTAGTACCCCTCAGCCACCCTGAAAGACGCTTGGAACCTCTCCGAATCCTCGGCCATCACGGTCAGGACGAATGCTTCGTCCGGATGCAGAAACTCCTGTTCCCCCGAACCAAACAGGTCCACCGCCCCGGCCGGCAATGCCACCAGCCATGGCAACAGAACGATCAGACGGAGTCTTGCAGCCATTTCAGATACGGCTCCGAGCCGCCCGTAAGGGGAAGAGTGATGAATTCCGGCAGTTCGTAAGGATGGGTTTCCAGCAAAGCCTCCTGCAGGTCCGCCTGCCGGGCGCGGGTGGTCTTGATCAGTAAAAGGATTTCCGGTTCTTCTTCCAGTGTCCCCTTCCATCGGTAGGTGGAGGCGACGTGGATCTGGTTGACGCAGGCGGCCAAGCGATTCTCGATCAGTTGCCGCGCGAGGTCCCGCGCTTGCGGTTCACTGGAAACCGTAGTCATGGCGAGAATGTATTCGGTGGAACTCATACGCACATTCTAATTTATCGCTATGACTCCTCCGTGTTGCCAGCATATCCGGGGTAAGGCGTCAGTGTATGGTTTTGACCGGTTTCCCCGGGATCGGTTCTCCTGACGGATACGCCGCATTGAAAAGCCTCAACTGGTCCTCGGGGTATGGATCCCAATCGGCACCCTCGGCATAAGCGGCGTAGGTGTCTCCCACTTTGGCCTCAACGACCCGCAACTTGGGCGGCCGGGCCGCATCGTATTCGGCCTTTGTCATCGGCCTCAGGCTCTGGAATGTCTCTTGTACAGCCCCCGCATAGCGCCGAAATGCTTCCGGCCGACCCGATTGCGCGGCCGCGATCAGGAAAATCCCGGGAGAATGCTCCAAAACCAGGATGTCCGCCGCAGACCGGTCATCCCAAACCCGTGCCTGACATCCGGAAAACCCTTCCGTCGCACGAACCCTCAACTGAGCCAAATTCTCGAATCGCCGGTGTAGAAAATCGCAGGAAGGCTGCCGGGCATTCCGCTCAACCAAGGTCAATCGGATCTGCATGTCCCGGCCCGGCGCTTGCGCGATCAAGCGGTCCGGAAAGTTTTGGGACTCCCATCCCTCCGGGAACGCAAGGGTGAAGTTGTAGTTTCGATGGTAGAAATGGCGCCCGCGCAACACGCCCTCGAATTCGGCGGGACCCATCGCCATGCCGTCGACATGGCGCAGGTATTCCTCGCGTCTCACCAGCACTTCCGAACCGGAGCGGTGCTGGTTTGCCTCCCGGATCACTTCCTGCAGGCGGTCATCATTGTCAGGGTGCGTGGCGAAGAGACCGTGATAGACCTGCGGCTCACGCCCCTCCTGCCTCGCCATCTTAATTTCGTGGGATTCCTGATCCTTCAGGATGCGGATGACCTCAAGCAGGGCTTCGGGGTCGTATCCGGCAAGCGCCGCATAGCGTGCGCCCAGCCGGTCCGCTTCCAGTTCGTTCTCGCGCCCGTAGCCGCGGAGATGTGCTTCCCCCAGAATGTTCGCCGCGTTGTCGACCAACGCGCTGTCGACAGTCACATCCAGTACCAGTTTGATGATGTCGACCGTCTGCTGCTGACCGATCCTCTGGGCCGTATGGCGCGCCGTAATGTGCGCCAGCTCGTGTCCCAGTACACCAGCCAGTTCCGCTTCGGAATTGAGCAGGGCCAGCATGCCACGCGTGATGTAAACGTAGCCGGGCGTGGCCAGTGCATTGACCATCGGGGTGTCGAGCACCGTGAAACGGTAATCCAGTTCCGGGCGGTGCGTGTGCGGGACCAGCGCCTGGCCAACCTGCGAGACGTATTCCTGAAGCCTGGGGTTGTCGTAGTAGCCGTACAGGTTCAGGATTCCCGGATGGGCCTCATGGCCGAGCTCCAGTTCCCGCTGCTCGTCGACCACCGTCCAGTCCCGCTCCCCGGTTACCGGGTTCGTGGCACCCACGCAGGCGCTCACCGACACGCCGAGCGCCAGCGTTAACCAGAAAGTTCGAAAAAAGGAAAGGGTTGGAAGCTGGCCGGGCTCAGCTGCCATAGCGCTTGCGGAACTTGTCGACTTGTTTTGCAGTTTCCAGGATTTTCTGCTTGCCCGTATAAAACGGATGGCAGTGCGAGCAAATCTCTACGTGCAGCTCGTCCTCGGCATAGGTCGAGCGCGTCTGAAAGCGATTGCCGCAGGCGCAGACGACCGTGATGTCGTGATAGTTGTGGTCTTTGGCTGCCATACTCGTAAAGACCGGGGTTAACCGGGGCGCGTAGTATATCAGGAAGTGTCGAAATTCAAGGGGTGTACGTCAGATTTGTTAGATTTTCCTTCATCAGGCCGCCTTTAGGGGTCGCGATTTCGGTTTGAGCCCGGTAGATTGGGCATTTTCGTCTGATAATGAATCCTCTATCAGATCGGTTGCCGGGCGGGCGCGGC
>JAPONY010000003.1 GCA_026713705.1 Gammaproteobacteria bacterium | reverse complement strand
GAGATCAACTTCATGATCGATGGCGTGGACAACAACAACCAGTCGATCGCTTCTCAGGGCAACCAGAAGGAAACCGTCAAGCCATCGGTCGACGCCGTGGCGGAATTCAAGGTCATCACCAATGGATTCTCCGCAGAGTACGGCAAGTCCTCCTCTGGAATCGTTTCGTTGGCCATCAAGTCCGGAACGAACGACATCCATGGCACGGGATTCTTGTTCTACCGTGACGAGACCATGGATGCCAAGCCGTACTTTGCCCCAGGGGACAAAGCGCAGTTCGGGCGCAAGCAGTACGGTTTCGCAATCGGCGGGCCAATCAAGAGAAACAGATCGTTCCTTTTTGGAGACTTAGAGCTGACTGACATTCGGGAGTCGGCTACGTTCGTTCGGACCGTGCCGTCAGCCGCTATGCGGCAGGGGGATTTCTCCGGCGAGTTCTTGGACGTGCTAGGGCGGACGATCTACGATCCGTTTACAGCGAGCGGCGCGGCCTCAAACGCGAGGGAGCCGTTCCCGAACAATCAAATTCCGTCATCTCGGTTTGACCCGGTTGCTGCGATAGTCAAGGATTTCTATCCGGATCCGCAGGTTCCGGGGCTGCGGAGGAACATTACCTCCCAGCCTCCTCGCAACCAGGACTTCAGCAAGTGGGACATCCGCTGGGATCACAATCTGTCGGACCAGGACAACCTATTTGTCCGCTGGAGTTCGCAGCAGCAACTTCGGGGGAGCACGCCGCAACTGCCGCCCACAGCCAACTTCGGCTCAATCGTTCCGGGTAACAACTCCGTCGATGTGACCAGCAACAACATGGCCTTCGGATGGAACCGCATCTGGAGTCCCTCTCTGATTTCCAACGTCAGGCTCGGCTGGAACTATCTCGACACGGACGCCGAGATTCACCCGGATGTCCCCGGCAACATCAACAAGGAAGTCGGCCTGCCCGGATTTGACCATAATCTGCGCGGCATGGCGATCATGAATATTGGCGGCTGGCATAACTTGGGGAATTCGAACTGGGCACCGAATCTCATTCAGTCACAAACGCGGCAGGTTTCGGTTGACAACACCTGGACCAAGGGCGATCACGCGATCAAGTTCGGTGCGCAGATATTCTTCATGCAATCCGGCATCGTCAATCCCCAACGCGCACTGGGTCAGATCAACTTTCCGGCGCAATTCACGAAGGACATGCCGGGCGGCGACGGCGGTGATGGACTTGCCGAATTCTTGCTTGGTACGGCGAATGGTCTCCAAGGGTCGAATACGATCTACATGAACATGCGCGCGCCGTACCAGCACTTCTACGTGCAGGATGACTGGAAGGTCAACGACCGCCTGACGCTAAACCTCGGATTGCGCTACGAGTACAATCCGCCGTTCTTGGAGACACGGGACGGCATCGGGTACTTTGACCCGCTTGGGGACCGGCCAGATGACGACCGTCGCTGGCCAACGGATCCAGGCGATGTGAGCTGGACAGGCAGCGTCACGCAAGGCCAAATCAAGCTCGCAGGTCTTGATGGTATCCCGCGCCGTCTCACCAAACCGGATGCCATGAACTTCGGACCCCGTTTGGGAATCGCCTACAAGCTGACGGAGAAGACGGTCATAAGAATGGCCTACGGGATCTTCTACGGGACGTTTTCGAATACGGGCGGGGGCGAATACAAAGAGACCCAACCGCCCTTCCACTTCAAGGTGGGCTTGGCTGCCGATCCTCGCAATCCGGCGCAATACCCGTTGAGCGCGGGGCTGCCTCCGGACACTATCACTGCGAAGAACGCCAAGGCGGTAGAGATGTCAGGTTGGGAGCCGGAGCCGGACTGGCCGATGGCACAGAACTGGAATTTCAACATCCAGTACTCGCTGCCAGGCGACACTCTCTGGGAAGTCGGTTACTTTGGAAACAAGATGAACCACATGATGGGGCGCTGGGATGAAAACGTCCCCAGGCCCGGGGCGTATGTCTACGATCCCATCACCCAAAAGGTTATCCCACCCACCGGAGGCGTCAACGAGCGTCGCCCGTGGCGGGCGGCCTTTGTGCCAACCGGGAGGCGAGGCGATGTGGAGTTCCCGGGGAGCGCACCGGGCGAGTACATCACCCTCGGGCGTTCCAACATGCATTCGTTCCGGTGGAATTCCCTGTATCACGGCTTGCAGACCAAGCTTGAGAAACGCTACTCGCAGGGAATGACTTACATCGTGTCCTACTCGTGGTCACACGCTATCGGCGATTGGCGCTCGATTCCGGGCTCAGGCGGAGCCCCAGGCGAGAATGCCAGGATTGTCAAGGATGTCCTAGACCTGAGCCACGAACGTGGCCCCACTCCCCAAGACATCCGGCACCGGTTGATCGGCAGCATCGTCTACGAACTGCCGTTCCTGAAGGGGGCAACTGGCGCCAAGAGGACACTGCTTGGCGGATGGTCGATCGGTTCCATCATCACACTGACGGGCGGAACGCCCGCGACACCGACCTCGCAGGGTTCCAGCAGGTCCAACATCAACGATTTGAACAGCGTCGACCGTGCGGATGTGGTTCCCGGCCAGGATGTGAACCTGCCGAACCAAGATCCGAGCGGGTGGTGGAATCCCGCGGCCTTCGCACGGAACCAGCCGCTGGCGTTCGGCGACGCCGGAAAGGGCGTCCTGCGCCTTCCGGGGCGCGCGCAGTGGGACTTCTCCGCATTCAAGAGCTTCCAGTTCGGCGAGAAGTACTCGGCGCAGTTCCGGTTCGAGGCATTCAACTTCACCAACACTCCGCAGTTCGGATCCCCGAACGCGAATGTCGGCCACCAAAACTTCGGCATCATCAGCGGTGCGGCCAACCCGCGTAAC
Source organism: Gammaproteobacteria bacterium (assembly GCA_026713705.1). Taxonomy (GTDB): domain Bacteria; phylum Pseudomonadota; class Gammaproteobacteria; order Poriferisulfidales; family Poriferisulfidaceae; genus Poriferisulfidus. Next base: position 2 of record JAPONY010000003.1, on the reverse strand, counting down.
CT
>JAPONY010000002.1 GCA_026713705.1 Gammaproteobacteria bacterium | reverse complement strand
TTCGCCCGACTGCTTGAGCAGTTCGACCGAGGCCGAGCCCAGCAGCAGGAACCGCCCCGCCCGGAGGCCACGTCGGCGGCCTTGGTCGATGAGGCCGCGCAGCGTCTGGAACAGGTCGGGGATTCGCTGGACCTCATCCAGAATCACCAGTCTGTCTTCATGGCCGGACAGGAACAGGTCGGCATCGGCCAGTTTCTTGCGGTCTGCCGCTTTCTCAAGATCAAGATAGACGCTCGGGCGCTCTTCGGCGACCCGCTCGGCCAAGGTGGTTTTTCCCGCTTGGCGGGGTCCGAGCAACGCCACCGCCGGGAACTGCTCCAGCCGGGCGCGGACATCCTGCAATTTGTGACGCAGTATCATCCTTGTAATTATACTATGAGACTCCATGAATACAAGGAAAAGTCTCTTCTCACGAGACATGAGTCTGAAGGGACTGCCAGACTGCCAGTTGACTGTAACAATACAGTTTAGTAGAATGTAATAGAACACTATAGCAATACAGAGTTGGAGGAAGCCATGACAGTTCATGCCGAACAACTGCTGCAGCGCGGCCCCAGCGTCACCCGTGCACTGCTTCCGGCGATTTTCAACATTTTCAGCGAGTGGCACCTGAAGGGGGTCCAGCAGATGACCCTGCTGGGACTCAGTAATGAGAAGACTCTCTATAACTGGAAGAGCCATCCCGAAAAGGCCAAGTTGACGCGGGATTTACTGGAGCGCGCCAGCTATATCCTCGGAATCTATAAGTCCCTGCAGATCCTGTTCCCTGATCAGGCGCTTGCCGACCGGTGGCTGTCCACACCCAATGACAACCCACTGTTCAATGGCATGGCTCCGCTGGACCGGCTGCTGGCCGGGCAAGTCGTCGACCTGGCCGTGGTCAGGTATTTCTTGGATGCGGAACGGGGCGGCTAGTGATTGACATTGATTCTCTGCCCAGTAGCGATGTAGATGAACCGGTCTATCGGGTCGTTTTGTCGCGCTATCCGCAGATTAGCCTTTTCGAGCGTGTCGCAAGCCCGCGGGATGCAGATGTACTTTATGCTGTCGAATCCCTGACCAACCTCAGGTTGCGCGACGAGGCCGACGACATACGCCTAGTGGCGCCGGAAGACCGGGTCTACGGCGATGGGGCTTCCTGGATCATGGCCGCCTTCACCCATCCGCCGGTGGATGGGCGCGGTGGGCGCTTCAACCGAGAGTTCGGCATCTATTACTGTGCTGCCGATGAACCCATCGCCATCGCCGAATCCGCCTTTCACCGGGCGAGGTTTCTCCGGGAATCAAGGATTAAGGAGACGACGCAGGAAATGCGCATCATTCGTGCACATCTTGGACCCGTCGTCCTGCACGATGTGCGGCATCTGGCCGGGCACGCGATTTATGACCCGGATGATTATGGATCTGCTCAACAATTGGGCAATGCATTGCGGAATGCCAGAAGCCATGGCATTCACTATCAAAGCGTCAGGGCAGACGGCGAATGTTTCGGAGTGATGCGGGCCAAGGCTCTTTCGGATGCGATCCACTGGCGTTACCTGCGTTACCACTATGCGCAGGGATCGATTGTCGAGATTGAGTCGCTGGACGGCAGGAAGAGGGGATAGCGGCGCGCCGTCGAACAGGGTGGGGTCAGCGTTCCGCGATGGGAGTCAGCACTTCGCGGAAGAAGGGCAGCCAGGACAGCAGCAGCCACAGCACGAAAACGACTTCGGCCGCCAACACCCGCCGCCAGCGCGCGCGGGCGTCGGGCAGGGCGTCGGCGAGGCGGACCGACGACATGAGGATGTCGAACAGCAGCACGAAAAACACCAGCGGGGCCGCCGCCGGCAGGACGAGGGTGCGGATCACCGCCCAGCCGTGCAGGCTCAGCGGCACGCCCGGGTCGGTCGCAGACAGTGCGAGGATGCCGGCCAGCGCCAGGAGCGCCATGCGCAGGACGCCCAGTTCAGAGGCGAACGCGCGGGCCGAGATCATAGTGACTGGTAGTAGTCCATCAGGATCCGGGCGATCTCCGGGCGGGCGAATTCCGGCGGCAGGTCCTCGCCGTTGGACAGCATTTCCCGCACCCGGGTGCCGGACAGCAGGACGAAGTCCTCCTTCTGGTGGTCCGGCGCGTCGCGCATCATGACCACCTTGTCGAGCTTCTTGGAGTAGGCGGTGTGGTCGGCACGGAAGATCTCGATGTCCAGTGCGTCCTGCGGGCCCGATCCGTCGAAGATCGTCTGCGCGTCGAAGGCTCCGTAGTAGTCGCCGACTCCGGCATGGTCGCGCCCGACGATCAGGTGCGTGCAGCCGGCGTTCTGGCGGAAGATGGCGTGCAGCACGGCTTCGCGCGGGCCGGCGTACAGCATGTCGAAGCCGTAGCCGGTGATCATCACCGTGTTGGGCGGGAAGTAGAGTTCGACCATCTTGCGGATGGCGGCATCGCGGACATGGGCCGGGATGTCGCCGGACTTCAGGCGTCCGAGCAGCATGTGGATGAGCACGCCGTCGGCGTCGACCGTCTCCTGGGCGATCTTGCACAGTTCTTCGTGGGCGCGGTGCATCGGGTTGCGGGTCTGGAAGGCCACCACGCGGTTCCAGCCGAGCTTGCCGATTTCCTCACGGATTTGCACGGCGGTGCGGAACGTACCGGCGAACTCCTCCGGGAAATAGCTGTAGTCCAACACCTCGATCGGCCCGGAGACCAGGGTGCGACCGTTCTCCAGGAAGGTTTTGACGCCGGGATGCTCGGGGTCGGTGGTCTGGAAGACCTGTTCAGCCAGGCGATCGAAATCGGCCTCGGACAGAGTCTCGACGGCCTCGACCTGTTGGATGGCCAGCACCGGATGACCGTCCCGGTTGCAGTCGCGCAGGGCGATGCGTGACGCGCCCTCAATGGCGGCGGCGTCCTGGGTCTGGTTGAGGATCGGTACGGGCCAGAACAGGCCGGATTCGGTGTGCATCTCGCTCCCGACGCGCAGGGCATCCGCGGCATTCATGTATCCGGTGAGCGGAGTGAAGTACCCGCCGGCCATCATGACGGCATTGGATACGGCAGCGGAGTTGAGCAATAGGGAAGGCAGGGATTCGGCCTCGCCCCAGAGCGCGGCCGCGCGCTCGGCGTCTTCAACGGCGAGCGGGGCCAGCTGCTCGCTGGCGTAGGGCTTGATCATCGGTTCGTCCGTAAAATAAAGAAAGGTATTGTACTGATTTTAGTATCCGCGTGTCCGTTCATGATGCTCGCACAGGATGTCCTCGAGCACGCCGGTATCCCGGCAGCGGCGCTGCAAAGGGGTTCTGCGCCTGTGCATCGGCACACGGCCTATTGCACTCCTTAGCCATCGACCTGGACTAGGCCCACTGTCAGACGTGTTCCGGTCGCTTCGGCATAGCGGCGCAACGTGGCAAAAGACGGCGACACCCGTCCACCCTCCAGCCGCGCGACCGCAGACTGGGTCGTGCCGAGCCGCTGGGCAAGCTCCGCCTGTGTCAGCTTCGCCGCCGTACGTGCACGTACCAGTGCCTCCACCAGCGCATACTCCTCATCGACCCGTGCATATTCCTCCCGGAACCCGGAGTCCTCCATGAACTGTTTTTTAAGCTCTTTCAGTTTTGTCATCTCGTCACCTGCTTCATCCGTTCCCTAGCCGTCGTGAGTGCGCGCCGCGGTGTCCTGCGCGACTTCTTCACAAAGACATGCAGTACCACCACCCGCCGTCGTGCTGCCGTCACGTAGATCCCCCGGCGATACCCCCTTCGGCCTTGACCCGAAGCTCCCAGAGCTTGCCCTCGAGATGTCGGACATGGGGCGCGCGAAGCGCCTCCAGTCCAACGTTCTCCACGGACTCCAGCAACCGGATCAGCCGGGCGCGCAACGCGACCGGAAGCGCCCCGATTTCGGCATCGGCGGCGGACACGGTTTCGACTGCCCACATCATCGCAGTAGTATAGCGTATCCGCTATAGCGTTTCAACTCCCCCGATCTCCGATTGGTGTTTGTGCCGGACTTCAACGACCGCGAGGCCTTGATGTTCAGGGCTGGCCACCGGGTCCGGTTCTGCTGCATGCTCGACGGTCGCTCGCACCTGCCGCGTGCCCGGGTCGAGGTGCTGAGCGCGCCCCTGTATGTCGGGGAAAGCGTACCCGACTGGATTGTCGTGTTCGTCGAGAAGAGGGAATCTCTCCTGCAGTTGACCCGGTCGGATTACGAAGTGGCGGAACAACTGGACGTGCACTACTACCCGACGCAGCGCCCGGAAATCAACTTCCATGCCTTCACGCCGCTGCCGGCCCGGTCCGGCGTGGTCATCCTGCGTCGAAAGGCCGGGCAGTAGCCGAGGACGGCCCCGGTTTCAGTCCGAGTGTCCGCGTAGCGGATGTTCCAGTTTTCCGGCGGGGTCGCGGCCCGAGGGTCGACCTTCTGCATCAACGGATACATGCCCCAGGCGACGACCGGCTCGTAACGCCGCCATTTCCGGATTTCCGGGCCTTCCGCCTCGCGGCGCCAGATGCGAACCGGGCCGAACTCCCGTTTGATGCGGTAGCCGGGGATCTCCAGGTTCGGATCCTCGGTCAGGATGTGACTGGCCGACCGCACGAGCGCGGATACCGTCGCCTTGCCGATGACTTGAGCCGTTGTCTGGTCGTAAAACGGCACTTTCCGGTGCAGGACCTTCATAATGTTGCCCATCCATCATGTCTTGGCTTTCTTCATCAACTTGATGAAGTGGCGTTTTTTCAGGTTCTTGAAGATTTATTTAAAGGTGGATTTTGACGAACTAATTTATGCCGTCTGTTTCTTTTTGCCTTTCTTCTACCGCTCATCTACGGCATCATTGATTGCTTTCCGCATATCTTTGCCAATGCGCACAAGATCGCCAGATTCCTCTAAATAACTAGGATCATAGGATTGAAGCCGGGAACGGCTTCTGGCTCCTAAATACAATATCTTACAATGTTGTCGAGCCCCTGACGTCTACTGCGCAGGGCCACTACGACCCGATTTCCAACCCTGAATTCCCAGACCCGACATTTCAGGCGTGCCGTCTCTTCCTCCCCCGGGCGACTCCAAGCCCGCCCTGAACCGGGCGGTCTCCATCGTGGTGCCGACGTTCCGCGAGGCGGAGAACATCCCGGTCCTGGCCGAACGCATCGAGGCCGCGCTGTCCGGCCGGGGGGGCGAGTGGGAACTGGTCCTGGTCGACGACGACTCGCGCGACGGCAGCGAGGTGGTCGTCGAGGACTTGTCGCAGCGCCTGCCGGTGCGCATGGAAGTGCGTCGTGACCCGCCTCGGGATCTGTCGCTGTCCGTGCTTCGCGGGATCGCGCTCAGCCGGTTCGACCGGGTGGTGGTGATGGATGCCGACCTGTCGCATCCGCCGGAACGCATCCCCGACCTGGTCCGGGCGCTGGACGGAGATTGCGACATGGCCGTGGGCAGTCGCTACGCGCCGGGCGGGCGCATCGACCGGGGCTGGGGCCTGTGGCGCCACCTGAACTCCTTCGGGGCGACCCTGCTGGCGCGCCCGCTGACGGCTTGTTCCGACCCCATGTCGGGGTTCTTCGCACTCGACCGCCGGGTCCTGCCGGACCTGGCGCGATTGAGGCCCGTCGGCTACAAGATCGGCCTGGAACTCATGGTGCGGGGGCGATTGCGGGTGACCGAGGTGCCGATCGGCTTTTCCGACCGGGCCCGCGGGACGAGCAAGATGAACCTGCGCCAGCAGATGAACTATCTCCGCCATCTCAAGCGCCTGTACCTGCACCGGTTCGGCGGCCTGGCTCGGGTACTGAGCTTCGGTGCGGTCGGAGCCAGCGGTTTCGTCATCGACCTCGCCTTCTACCTGGGCCTGCAGGCCTTGGGCCTTGAGCACCGTCTGGCACGCTTCCTGTCTTTCTGGCCTGCGGTCAGCTGGAACTGGTGGCTCAACCGGCGCGTCACCTTCGATGATCGTCCGTGGCAGACCCCGGTGCGCCAGTGGGTCCGGTTCGTGATTGCCAGCTCGGTCGGACTGGGCGTCAACGTCGGCGGTTACCTGGTCCTGACGGGCTTCGTGGCGGTGTTCGCCCGCCATCCGCTGCTCGCGTTCTTCCTCGGAATCGCTCTCGGCGGGGCGTTCAACTTCCTGATTTCGACCCTGTACGTCTACCGGTGGCATTCGGCCTCGAAGGGCGATTCTGGCCGGGATTCCTCCGCCCGTCCCGATCCCGGGTCGCCCCGCAGCGAGCACTGAGGACCATGGGCAAGGCAAGCCGGAGGAAGGCGGAGCGTCGGCGCCTGAGGGAGGCCGAGGCGCAGTCCGCCGCGCGGGAAGCCTCCGCATCGGGCGGCCGCGCGCCGCGAGGGCTGGCCTCGTTTTTCACGGCGGCCGGGCCGCCCAGCGATTTCCCGGTCCATGCCGGCCTCGGCGTCCTGCTGCTCGGCTTGCTGGTGGTCGCCAGCTACTACCCGGCGCTCGCGGCCGGATTCATTTGGGACGACGTCATCTTCGCGGCCGCGAAGCCGGTGCAGGAATGGGCCGGCATCCGGGAGATCTGGTTCTCTCCGGCCGCCCTGACGAAAGAGGGGCACTACTGGCCGGTGGTGTACACCAGCTTCTGGCTGGAGCACAAGCTGTGGGGGCTCGCGCCGGCGGGCTACCACGCGGTCAACCTCCTGCTGCAACTGGTCAACACCCTGCTGGTGTGGCGGGTGATGCTGCGCCTCGCGGTGCCGGGCGCCTGGCTCGTCGCCGCCGTGTTTGCCGTGCATCCCCTGCATGTCGAGTCGGTGGCCTGGATCATCGAGCGCAAGGACCTGCTTTCGGGGGCGTTCTACATCGGCGCCGTCCTGGTCTGGCTGCGCTTCATGGAGGAGCGGCGAGCAAGGCACTACGCCCTGGTGATGGGGCTGTTCGTGGCGAGCCTGTTGAGCAAGACCGTCACGGTGACCCTGCCGGCGGCACTGCTGGTGCTGCACTGGTGGAAGCGGGGACGCGTGACCGCAACGGATGTGCTGCAGTTGCTGCCGTTCTTCGTGGTGGGATTCGCCATCACCCTAGGCGACGTCTCGTACTACATCTCCCGGGAGCCCCTGGACCTCGGCTATTCGCTCATGGAGCGTACACAGATCGCGGCACACGCCCTGTGGTTCTATGCCGGCAAACTGCTGTGGCCGGTCGACCTGATGGTCATCTACCCGTTCTGGGACATCGGTGCCGGAAACTGGGCGGAATGGGGCTACGTGGCCGCCGCCGCCGCCTTGGCGGCGACGCTTTGGTTCACGCGCGCCCGGATCGGGCGCGGGCCGCTGGCCGCGGCGCTGTTCTACCTGGTCGCGCTGTCGCCGGTGCTCGGCTTCGTGGATTACGGCTACATGCAGTTCTCCTTCGCTGCCGACCGCTTCCAGTACCTGGCCGGCATCGGCGTGATGGCGGCGCTGATCGGCGCGGGGGTCCATGCGTCCGGCCGGCTGCCGGAAGCGGCGAAGAAGGGCCTCCTGGGCGTCGCCCTGCTCGGCGTGGCCGTGCTGGCGGCGCTGTCCTGGAAACAGTCCCACATCTACCGGGACGAGATCGCCTTCTTCAGCCACATCATCGCGCATAATCCGGAAGCGCGGGACGCCCATCACAACCTGGGCAAGGCGATGCAGGATGTCGGACGCATGGACGAGGCGCTCGCCGCCGCCCGCGTCGCCGTGCGGCAGCGTCCCGACTTCGCCAGCGCCTACAGCAACCTGGGCCTGGCGCTCAAGCACCATGGCGAACTGGAGGAAGCCGAGAAGGTCCTCCGGCGCGGCCTGCAGGCCGACCCCCGCGACAAGAACGTGCTGCAGAACCTGGGCGAGGTGCTCCGGCAGGGGGGGCGGCACGAGGAATCGCTGCAATGGTACGATGCCGTCCTCAAGCTGGACCGGAAGTACACGCGGGCCCATGCGGGCCGGGGCGATGCCCTGTTCTTCCTGAAGCGGCACGACGAAGCCATCACGTCCCTGAAGAAGGCTCTGTCCCTGGAACCGGACATGCCGCAGGCCGCGCTGCTCCATACCCTCGTCGGCGAGGCGGCGCAGCAACTCGACCGCATCAAGGAGGCGAGGAGGCATTTCGAGATCGCCCTGCGAATCGACCCGGGCCTTGCCCGGGCGCAGACCGGGCTGACCGGCCTGCTGATCGGGCAGCAGCGCCCCGAAGACATGGCGAAGTATCTGCAGGTGGCCCGGGAGCGGTACGCAAACGATCCCCGCGGACTCCAGAACATCGCCGAGGTGTTCCGCAAGCGCAAGCAGTACGAAGAGGCGCTGGAATGGTACGACCAAGTCTTCGAGGCCGACCCCGATTACCCGCAGGCCCATGCGGGCAAGGGCGACACCCTGTTCCGCCTGAAGCGGTACGAGGAGGCGATCGGAGCGCTGGGGCGGGCCATTGCCCTGGAGCCGGGCATGCCGACCGTGCCGGCCCTGCGCGTGCTCATGGGCGAGGCGGCCCAGGCGCTGGGCCGGCTCGAGGAGGCGTCGGAGCAGTACGAACTCGTCCTGAAGGACGACCCGCGCCACGCCGGTGCCATCGACCGGCTCGCCATGGTGCGCTACGAGGAGGGGCGTCACGAAGATGCGCTTGAGCTGTATCGGAGGCACCTCGCCCTCGATCCCGACAACGCCAACACCTATACCAACATCGGCGTCGTGTTCTACAAGACGGGCCGGTTCGGGGAGGCGCGCGAGACCCTGAAGCATGCGCTGTCCCTGGATCCGCAGGCGACCATGGCACAGACCGTCCTCGAACTGATCCGCAAGGAGTCGCAGTAGCGCGGGCCGGCGGCGTGGGAAAGGGCAAGAGGAAGAGAAACACACGCCTCCGGGCGGCGGCCCGGGAGCCGTCTGCGCACCTCGCGGCCGGGGGGGCGCGGCGCGCGCGGTGGCTGGCGCCGGCCGTCTGGCTGCACCCGGAGGAACCCGAAGGTCCGCCGTGGAAGCTTCTGCCGTGGGTGCTGGCCCTGGCCTTTGCGGCGCGGGCGGCGGTGGCCCTGGCCGGGGACTTCGTGCTGCACCCCGACGAGATCATGCAGTACCTGGAGCCGGCGCACCGCCTGGTTTTCGGCAGCGGGATCACGTACTGGGAATTCTTCTACGGCGCGCGCTCCTGGCTGGTGCCCGGACTGGTGGCCGGAATCCTCGTCCTGTTCGACAGCCTCGGCCTCGGCGAGCCGTTCTGGTACGTCGGCGGGGTCAAGCTCGCATTCTGCGCGGTTTCCCTGCTCGTTCCGGCGGGGATGTACTTCTTCGCCCGGCGGCACTTCGGCGAGACCGCGGCCCGGATCTCCCTTCTGGCGGGCGCATTCTGGTACGAACTGGCCGGCTTCGCGCACAAGCCGCTGACCGAGTTCGTGGCGACCGCCCTGCTGCTGGCCTTGCTCGCGCTTTGCGTCCGGCCGTCCGTGGACCGGGCCCGGGTCGTCTGGGCGACGGCGGCTCTCGCGGTCCTGGGGGCGGCGGTCCGGCTCCAGTATGCGCCGCTCGCGTTGCTGCTCCTCGGCGCCGTGTTCCTGCAGGCCCGGAAGAAAGCCATGCTGGGACTTGCGGCGGGCGCGTTTTTTCTCGCGGTGGGCATTTTCGACGGGGCCTCCTGGGACGGCGGCCTGTTCCATTCCTACGTCACCAACATCGAGTTCAACCTGCTCCTCGGCGAATTCCGCGCCGGCGAGAGCCCGGGCTACCAGTACCTTTGGTGGCTGGCCCTCGCCAGCACCGGAATCGGCGTCTCGTGCGTCGCCGCGGCATTTTTCTCCCCTCGCCGCTACGGACTCCTTCTCGCGCTGATCGTCCTGACCCTGCTGGCCCATTCCCTGCAGGCGCACAAGGAATACCGCTTCGTTTTCGCAGTCATCCCGCTCTGGCTCTTGATCGGCTCGGACCTGGTGGCGCGCGCCTCGGCGCGCATGGACCGGACCGGCTGGGGGCTGGGCCTGGCGTCTGCCGTGTTCGCGGCCGCCTCCGCGGCCGGGATCCTGAATGCGCTGCCGCATCAGGACCGGGTGTACCGGGCGTACTCGAACGAGACGGGGGTCGTCCGCTTTCTTCACGGCCAGGACCCGGTCTTCGCGGCCTACCGCCATCTCGCCCAGGCCCCCGGCGTTCAAGGCGTGCTGCAAACCGATCGTCCCTACCACAGCCTGCCGGGCTACTATTACCTGCACCGGGAGGTCCCGTTCTACGATGCCTTTACGGGACAAGGCATTGTCCGGAACATGAGCAGGGCTCCGGCTTTTGCCAGCCATGTCGTGTCCATGGATTCGAGCCGTTCCGTCCCCGGCTACCGGCTGGAGCAGGCATTCGGCGAGGTCCGGGTCTGGCGGCGCGACGAAGAGGCTCCCGCAGTCCGTCGATGGGAGAACTACGCCCCGGTGGTCACGGGCGATCCCATCGACCGGATCATGAAAGAAATCAATCCCGGCCATCCTCCTGCACCGGGCAACTGGGGAATCCGCCTCTCGGAGTGACGATTGCGCGGTGCTGCGCCGCATTGAAACCGGCCTTCAATTTAATAAGGGATTCGACGACCTACTGACGATATGAGACCGGACAAGCTGACCCAGCCGTTTCAACAGGCGCTGATGGAGGCCAGTCGCTGGCGGTCGGCCGGGACTGCCCGGAAATCACCCCGGCGCACCTGATGACGGCCCTGCTCGACGAGATCGAGAAGGCACACCCGGACGTGTTCAACGTCCTGCTGCAGCTACTTGAAGACGGCCGCCTGACGGACGGTCACGGACGCACCGTGAGTTTCGCCAATGCGGTGGTGGTGATGACCTCCAACCTCGGCAGCGACACGGTGCAGAAGAGGGCGCGCGAATCGCATGAAGGCCTGAAACTTGCGCTGCAGGAGCAACTGGCGGAGCATCTTCGTCCGGACCTTCATCAACCGGGTCGACGAGGCGCTGGTGTTCCGGGCGCTGCAGCGCGACCAGACCCAGGCGATCGTCCGTAGAAAAAGACAAGGCATTGTGGACTGATATGGAGAGAGTTTGGGTTGGTTCCATGGGTTGGTTCCAGTCGGACGCCATGTTAAAATCCGACTGCCCAGCTACGAAACAAAGCTTTAGGAATCGAGCAAATCATGATTGGGCACATTGCCGTCAGATTGTTTTTGCTGTGGCATAGCAATCTAGCCCCCCCCCCCCCAATGGAGTTGACTTTAAGAAAAAAGTGATTGACTTAAAGGGGCGACCCGTTGCGCCCAAGGGGTTGTTCCAGTGTTTGCTG
>JAPONY010000001.1 GCA_026713705.1 Gammaproteobacteria bacterium | reverse complement strand
TTCGCCCGACTGCTTGAGCAGTTCGACCGAGGCCGAGCCCAGCAGCAGGAACCGCCCCGCCCGGAGGCCACGTCGGCGGCCTTGGTCGATGAGGCCGCGCAGCGTCTGGAACAGGTCGGGGATTCGCTGGACCTCATCCAGGATCACCAGTCTGTCTTCATGGCCGGACAGGAACAGGTCGGCATCGGCCAGTTTCTTGCGGTCTGCCGCTTTCTCCAGATCAAGATAGACGCTCGGGCGCTCTTCGGCGACCTGCTCGGCCAAGGTGGTTTTCCCCGCCTGGCGGGGTCCGAGCAACGCCACCGCCGGGAACTGCTCCAGCCGGGCGCGGACATCCTGCAATTTTCGGCGCGGTATCATCCTTGTAATTATACTATGATATTCCATGAATACAAGGAAGAAGTTTGGCGCGCGGATTCAGCCTCTCGACCCATGAGATTGTAACGGGCAATCGCTTCCTCCGAAAGATGATGGATGAAAATAGAACGCGGACCAGTCGGATATCCAGTTATCCCCGCTTCAACTTTGAATACACGTTCTTCGCTAGTTTGGTGAGGGTCTCCTTATGCTGCCTCCACTGCTCCTCATTCAGCAAACAAAACCATTGTTCCACGAATTGCTCTTTCTTCGCCGCATTGGGTGACGGCTCACATTCGAATCCGATGATCTTTTTTTTGGCCTGAAACTCTTCCGGAGAAGTGCCGACCGCTCTTGGAAAGAAGTTGATGCGTATCTTTCCGGACAGGTCCATTACTACTGAATGGGAGTTAGGCCAACCAGCATCGTCGTCGCACCTGGTGTAGTTTCTCTCTCGGCTATTCGGTGTAGCGGGCCAGCACCACGATTCGGGGAGAGGTGATGACGGCCACCGACATGCTCCCCCCGTCCTTGAGGACGGCCTCGCCGGAGGCCAGGTCGATGTCGACATCCTGAAAGCCGAGGCGTTGCCCGGTTTTCGAGTTGAACGCCTTGTAGACCGCCTCCTTGGCGCAGAACAGGGCGCGGCCTTGAAGGGTTTCGGGATCGTATTTACGCTGCTCGCCGGGCGTCGAGATCGCCTCCATCACCTTGGGAGGCAAGGGTTCCGCGGGCTCGACGTCGATGCCTATATAAGAGGAACCGGTGGATGGCATCACGGCCGCGACGGCGACCTGCTTGTCGTGCGCCAGGGAACCGACGATGCCGGCGGGCCACTTCGGAGCCCCGTTCGGCAGCCGGGGCAATTCGACACCGGGCAGGTCGAGCTGTTCCAGGAGTTCCCGCGCCACCCTCCGCACCGCACCGCTTTGCCTGCGAACCTTCAGGGTGGCCTGTTCACGGCCCGCGCGTTCGGTCGGGAGAAGCGCATCTTCGTCTCCCGGCATGATGATGCGGTGTCCCAGAAGCAGATCGGGCACCCGCAATGTCTGCAGGGCCTGCGCCAACAGGGGATCGGTTGCCGCCTCACTCTCCGCTCCTGGAGCGGGGGATCCCGTTTTTCGATCAACCACTTGAAGCGGAGCCCCGGAAGGCTGGTTCATTGATCCCGTAGAGCCGGGACACGCCTTCGGCAAACGCCGCCTGCCCCCCGTAGCTGGGATGCCGCACCGGATGGTGCGCCAGCCCGAATTCCCCGAGGGTGTCCTGGGCATCCCTCCCGATGGCCACGATGCGGCGGGGCTGGAGGGTGTCCAGCAGGGTGAAGAACAGGTCCTGGCAGGCCCGGCGCTCGGCCCGGGTGTGGCGGCGGTTCGACAGGGGCGTGCCGGGCTCGAACGGATGCAGGGGGAAGATGTTCCAGAGGAAAACGGGCCGATCCACCCGGGCGAGCATCTTCCAGACTACGGCTGCGGTTCGCTCCGCGACGGGCGGGCCCTTGGTGGCGCGTCGCAAGGCGAGGCCGCCATAGGTTTGGGCGAGGGCGGGGAGGTGCGCTTCGTCGGTCAGTGGCAGGCCGGTGCGGCGTCCACCGCGGTAGCCGAGATCCCGGGCGACCCAGAGGGAATCGACGCGCGTGCACAGCGCCGCGTCAAGCAGGGCGCGCAGGTTGGCGCGGCGCCGGAGGTCCGCGTCGGCCCGGTCGCACAGGCCGCAACGTTCGCTGTACGGGTTGAAGACCCCGTCGAGGCGAATTTGGCTCAAGGCCTTGACGAAGGAGCGAGGGGTCATGGGCGCATTAAAACATTTGAGAATCCCGCGTCCGTCTACAATCCGCTGGCAAGCCAGTTTGATCGAAATGGAAGCAAATCCAAACGAGTCGCCATTCCGTCCCATTCCCTTTGCGTTCGAGGGGCGCGCGGAGGACTATTTCGCGATCTGGATCGTGAACCTGCTGTTCACGATTCTCACGCTCGGGGTGTATTCGGCCTGGGCGAAGGTCCGGCGGTTGCAGTTCTTCTACGGCAACACCCGCCTGGCCGGTGACGGGTTCAGCTACCTGGCGCGTCCTGTCGTCCTGCTGCGGGCCCGGATCCTGGTGCTCGCCGTCCTGTTGATCTACTTCGCGACATTCTGGTTCTCGCTTTCGGCAGGTCTCTTGCTGACCCTTGCCTTAATCCCGGCCTATCCCTGGGTCATTCACCGCTCGTTGCGCTTCAACAGCCGCATGACGGCGTGGCGCAACGTGCGATTCGATTGGCACGGGACCTATCTGCAGGCATTCAAGGTCTTCGTCCTGTGGCCGGTCGCCGGCGTCCTGACGCTGGGCATCGCATTTCCTTTCGCGGCCCGCGCCATGCGCGAATACCTGGCCAACGGCCAGTCGTTCGGACATGCGAGGTTCTCGGCGCGCACGGATGTTGGAGAGTATTACCTCGCCACGGGGGCAGCACTTCTGGTCTTCCTGTTCGGCGGCAGCGTCATCGTGGCAGTCCTCGGTGTCGTTCTGGAACTACTGGGGGTCGGGCTGGGGTTCGACGGTTTTGCGGCGGAGGGGGCCGAACTGATTGCCTTGCTGGCGGCGCCGCTGGCGGCCTATGCCGCGGGCGATTTGTTCATGGCTTTGACGCGGAACATCGTCGTCAACCGGCTCGCCCTGCACCCGGGGCACCGCTTCGATTGCAATCTGTCCGGCATCCAGATGATCTGGATCAGCGTCACCAACATGCTGGCCATCCTCCTGTCGCTGGGTCTGTTGTGGCCGTGGGCGCAGGTGCGCCGCTGGCGTTATCTGGCCAATGCCATGGCCGTCCTCCCGCTCGATTCGCTTGAACAGTTCATCGACTCGCAGCATGCCTCAGGGGCGGCCACCGCTTCCGAGTACGCGGACTTTGAAGGCTACGAGGTCGGGCTGTGAGCGTACGCGGAAAGTTGTACCAAGGGGGTACCACCCTTGCCCGGGAGGCAGCCCTGACGCGGGCCGAAAGCGGGGAATTCACCGCGGTCGTCGCCTCGGAGGGAAAGACCGTTTCCCTCGGTCATATGCGGGGCGTGACGGCCCGCGTCTCGGGATCCGACCGACTGGTCTACTTTTCCAACGATTTCGCGTTCAGCACGGACGATCACGAAGGGCTTGACGCGCTTCTGCCGGAAGGGCAGGCGCGACGAAACCGCTTTCTCGCGTTTTTCGAGCAGACCCGCATCGGCTATGCGCTGGCCTTGTTGATCCTGCTGCTCGGGCTGGTGGTGGCCTACCAGGTCTTCCCGGGCTGGTTCTCCGAGATGCTGGAGGGCCTGATCCACTTCGAGTTCATCCCGTTTGAATTCGACCGAGACGAGGGGGCTTGGGCTGTTTTATGCGATGCATATTCGGGTATGATTTGCTTTCAGACTGAAGGCTGAAGGGTGGTATGGCCACGATCCATGCAATGCGAGGGTCGGCCGCGGGAAGCGCAGGTATGGTTTCTTCTGAGTGGAAGCAGATTTTAGATGGCTGAGAACAGGGAGAGCAAGACTTTCCGGCCTCGTTGCGTATCGCTGGACATAGAGGTCGGGAAGAAGGATGGGAGAATCCATGCTCTTGGCGCGGTGCGGGCCGATACAGGCAAAAGTTTCACGCATTCAGGGCCCAGCCTCGCTACGGCATTGTCGAAACTAGACAATTTCGCTGCTGGCGCATCCTTTGTCCTTGGGCACAATCTGATTGCTTTCGACTTGCCGCATCTGGCGGCGGCGAAGCCCGATCTGCGATTGCTGAAACTGCCAGCAGTGGACACGTTGCGGATCAGCCCGCTCGCATTCCCACGCAATCCCTACCACCATCTCGTAAAGCATTACAAGGACGGTGGAATCAGACGCGGACAAATCAATGTCCCGGAGCTGGACGCACGCCTTGCGCTGGAGGTCTTCGCAGATCAGCGCAGGGCGTTGAAGGATACTCCTCCAGAGCTGTTGACGGCATGGCATTGGCTGAGCACGCCGGAGCCCGGGGGTGTAGACCGCGCTCTCGATAGATTTTTTGCCGAACTTCGCGGCTCGCGTCGCCCCTCGGATGCTGAGGCCCGGGCGGCGATAGGCCGGCGCCTGGAGGGTGTCGTCTGCGCAACTCACGGGCGCAAAATTGAGTCGAAGGCGGGGTCGGTCGGCTGGGCACTGGCCTATGCGCTGGCATGGCTTTCGGTTGCGGGAGGCAACTCGGTGATGCCGCCTTGGGTACGGCATCAGTTTCCGAAGGCCGCGCAGTTGGTGCACTGGCTTAGGGATTCCGCCTGCACCGATCCCGCTTGCGGCTGGTGCCGGGAGCGGCATGATGCCCAAAAGGAACTCTCCCGCTGGTTCGGTTTTCCCGGATTTCGGCCTAAGCCTTCGGACCGCAGCGGTCGCCCCATGCAGCAGGCGATCGTCGAGGCGACGATGGCCGGGAAACACGTACTTGGCATCCTGCCCACGGGCACGGGCAAGTCGCTCTGCTACCAAGTTCCAGCGCTGTCCCGCTACGATCGGACGGGTGCGCTGACGGTGGTGATTTCTCCCTTGGTCGCACTGATGGCGGATCAGGTGGCGGGGATGGAGAAGAAGGGAATCGACTCCTGCGTGACGGTCAACGGGTTGTTGTCGATGCCCGAGCGGGCCGATGCGTTGGACCGGGTCCGGCTGGGTGCTGCGGCCATCCTTCTCATTTCACCGGAACAGCTGCGCTCCCGCACTTTGCGCCGGGCACTCGAACAGCGCGAAATCGGTGGCTGGGTTCTGGACGAAGCTCATTGCCTGTCGCGCTGGGGTCACGACTTCCGACCGGATTATCGCTATGTGGGTCGCTTCATCCGGGAGTCGGCAGGTTCTGGAAGGCTGCCGCCGGTCCTGTGCCTGACGGCGACTGCAAAACCTGATGTTAGCGAGGATATCGTCCGGCATTTCCGGGACAAGTTGGAAGTCGAGCTGGAAGTTTTCAATGGCGGGGTCGAGAGGTCTAATCTCGAGTTTGAAGTGATCCCAACCGTGGAGGTCCGAAAGTTCGAAGACATCCACCAGATATTGATGTCGCATTTGCCTCCGGACATGCCGGGCGGCGCCATCGTTTACTGTGCGACACGTCGGCAGAGTGAGGACATGTCGGAATACCTGCAAGGGAAGGATGTCGCAGCCGCCCATTTCCACGCGGGCTTACCGCCAGACTCGAAAAAGGATGTGCAGCAGCGATTCACCGATGGCGGGCTCCGCGCGATTGCGGCGACGAATGCCTTTGGCATGGGGATCGACAAGCCCGATGTGCGGTTGGTGATCCATGCCGATATTCCAGGGTCTCTGGAAAACTACCTCCAGGAAGCCGGGCGGGCCGGGCGAGATCGGGAACCGGCGCGATGCGTGTTGCTGTACGCAACCGACGACGTGGAACGCCAGTTTGGTATGTCGGCGCGATCAAGGCTCACCCGGCAAGAGATTCACGGCATCCTGGGTGTACGTCAGATTTGTTAGATTTTCCTTCATCAGGCCGCCTTTAGGGGTCGCGATTTCGGTTTGAGCCCGGTAGATTGGGCATTTTCGTCTGATAATGAATCCTCTATCAGATCGGTTGCCGGGCGGGCGCGGCGC